>NZ_JBFUDW010000008.1:0-315734 GCF_056404515.1 Mesorhizobium sp. P2_C7
CAGGGCACAGGTGCCGATGGATCAGGTGATCGCCTTCGAGCTCGAAATCCTCGGCAGCCTGGGCATGCAGGCCTACCGCTATCCGGCGATCATGGCGATGATTGGCAGCGGCAAGCTGAAGCCCGAACTTCTGGTCAGCAAGAGGCTCAGCCTCGAAGAGGCTCCGGCCGCCCTGATGGCCATGGGCGGCTTCGAAGGCATCGGCATCGGCGTGGTGACCACGTTCCAGTAGCCGCCCTCAAGCCCCCCGAGCCTGGTGGCAACTCGCAACGCCACCTCTCGATGCAGCGCTTCATCGAGGGGCGGTCGATGCCTGCAACATTCGCCCCGCTGCCGTGAAATCCGAATGATCAAGGAGTGGCCTTGGCGGCCGAATGGAGCACTCGCGGGCATCAACACGGGCAGCAGCGGTTTTGGTCCCGCCATGGAAGGTATTTCCCAAGCTCCGCAGGATATCGGCGTTTTCTGAAAAAGTGCTATGCCGAAGAACATCCCCCTGCTTCGCATCGGAGGCATCGATAACGGTGATGCCGTATTGTGAAGCAGATTTTCGTATGGCCGAAAATCGGTAGCACCGAGGCGCTGCACATCACCCCTGAGCCAGGTGGATACTTTGAGCGCCAGATCGTTTTGCGAAGAGTATGGTGATATGCGAGCGCTTGTCGCCCAGCTCCGAAACCTGACGCTTGAATACGTCGACATCGATGTCAGGCGAGGCGAGCATGACTGAACGAATTTTGGGCGGCACTTTTGCGTCCTGTTGGCCATGTCGCGCAGAGCCTCCATGGTCAGCCATGCCCATTGAATGGGCCAGGATCACCACCTCGGCGACGTCGGGCTATCGACGGCTGCTTTCAGAACGGCGTCGAGCCCGAAGCGGGAATAGATCGTGCTTTCGCGATCGTAGACGTAGTCGAGCACGTTGCCGCGCGAAGGCCAGCTGAACGGCACCTGTGCGGCATTGATGCGCGCATGGTGAACGAGTTGTGCGAAACGATAGACGGCTTCGGCATGGCCATTGTCGAATCCAGGCACGAAATCAGCACGCGCTTCGTTCCCCGGCTTGCCTTGCGAAAGCACGACACAACCTGCTCCTCGCCAAGAAGGTCGGCCTTGAGCGTGACGAAGGATCGTCGCGGATCGGGCTTTTCAGCATTCGGCCACAGAACGAGACCTATCTGACGAGCGCTGGCGGGGGAAACGGATACGACGATGTTGTCGAGGCGGACGTCGTCCCCACGCTCTCCGGTATATCTGAGCGCGGCATTGTCGGAGGGCTGGCGTGTGGTGGCAACTGGCATCCAGGGAATATCGGGCCGGATCGCTGTTCCGGCCACATGAACGCTTCGTTTCAGATCTTCAGGCCGGCAAGGCGCCGGACTTCTTCGCGGTCCAGGTGGCGATGTAGTCCATCAGGCCGGGATTTAGGCAGTCATAGGGCTCAATGCCGATTGACTTCAACTGCGCACGAATGCCGTCCATCCGCTTCGGGTCGACACCGGATTCGATGATCGACGAGACGAAGGCGGTGAAGCCCGGCGGTGACCAGCCGTCTTCCTGGAAACGCTCGGGATGTATGAAGGACAGGCCCTTGAACGGATGGTCACGCTCGACCGGCCCGTGCATGTGGACGCCGCAGCCTGTGCAGGCATGGCGCAGGATCAGCGCGCTCGGGTCGACAATTTTCAGCTTGTCGCCATTCTCGGTGACGGTGACATCGCCGGTGCCTGCCACGGCAACGACCGAGAACACTGCGCCGTCAGGCTTCCAGCATTTGGTGCAGCCGCAGGCGTGGTTGTGAGCGATCTGGCCCTTGACCTTCACCTTCACCGGCTTGCTGGTGCAGGCGCAAACCAATGTGCCGCCGGCAAAGCTTGCGCTCTCCTTGGGCAAGCCATTGTCGATCTTGGGATGCACTTTCTCAGGCATTTTCTTCCTCCCTTGTTGAACCCTAGGCAATTTGAGTCGCTGGCCCTTCGGTCGGCGGCTCTTTTCTCCTCAGTAAACCACGACGCTTCTGATCGACTTGCCTTCATGCATGAGATCAAAGCCCTTGTTGATGTCCTCCAGCTTGAGCGTGTGGGTGATCATCGGGTCGATCTCGATCTTGCCGTCCATGTACCAATCGACGATTTTCGGCACGTCGGTGCGGCCGCGCGCGCCGCCGAAGGCGGTGCCCATCCAGGTGCGACCGGTGACCAGCTGGAACGGCCGCGTCGAAATCTCCTGGCCGGCGCCGGCAACGCCGATGACCACCGACTTGCCCCAGCCGCGATGCGACGCCTCGAGCGCCTGGCGCATCACCTTGGTGCTGCCGGTGCAGTCGAACGTATAGTCGGCGCCGCCGATCTGGTCGGCGCCGCGCTTGGTCATGTTGACGAGGTGGGGCACGACGTCGCCGTCGATCTCCTTCGGATTGACGAAATGCGTCATGCCGAACTTCTCGCCCCAGGCTTTCTTCTCGTTGTTGAGGTCGACGCCGATGATCATGTCGGCGCCGGCAAGCCGCAGGCCCTGGATGACGTTGAGGCCGATGCCGCCGAGGCCGAAGACGACCGCTGTGGCGCCTTGCTCGACCTTGGCGGTGTTGATGACCGCACCGATGCCGGTGGTCACCCCGCAGCCGATGTAGCAGATCTTGTCGAAGGGGGCGTCGGGGTTGACCTTGGCCAGCGCGATCTCGGGCAGCACGGTGAAATTCGAGAAGGTCGAGCAGCCCATATAGTGAAAGATCTTGTCCTTGCCGATCGAGAAGCGCGACGAGCCGTCCGGCATCAGGCCTTGCCCCTGCGTGGCGCGGATGGCCGTGCACAGATTGGTCTTGCGCGACAGGCAGGACGGGCACTGGCGGCATTCGGGCGTATAGAGCGGGATGACGTGGTCGCCCTTCTTGACCGAAGTGACACCCTTGCCGACATCGACGACGACGCCGGCGCCTTCATGGCCGAGGATCGCCGGAAACAGGCCTTCGGGATCTGCGCCCGACAAAGTGAACTCGTCGGTGTGGCAGATGCCGGTCGCCTTGATCTCGACCAGCACTTCGCCCTCGCGCGGACCATCGAGTTGTACCGTCATAATTTCCAGCGGCTTTCCGGCCTGAACGGCAACGGCAGCGCGTACGTCCATCGTCTTTCTTCCTTCTTCAACCCTTTTCAGCAGGCCTTTGCCCCTTGCTGATCGCCTTTTCCGGCTCCAGCCGGGCCTCGAAGAGATCCGACGAGGTCAATTGCTAGCCGAACCTCACCGCACCGAGACCCGCTGGTGAGGTGATCGTTTTGAGTTCTCGCGCCATATGTTTCAGCACAGCCGGCGTGAACTTGTCGTAGTAGGCTTGGTTTCTCCGGCCAATCGCATGTTCACCACTGAAGCTGCCATCAAAGTCATTGACCACGACGTCATACACCCAGTCCCTGAGCTGGCCCTCCATGCTCGCATCTGCAGCAACGCCGCTTGCCCGATCGGCAACGAGATTGAAATGCACACCACCATCGCCGATATGACCGAAATCGCAGACCGCAACGCCAGGGAAGCGCGCCGGTATTTCGGCTTTCATCCGCTCGCAGAACGTCATCACGTCACCTCTGCGAAAGGCCAGATCAAACGCGACAAGCTTTCCCATCTGTCTCACGCCCTCGGAGATCGCATGGCGCAGCGCCCACATTTCATGCGCCGACCCGAACAGAGCATCGGCCAAGGGCGCCTCTTGCAACTCCCACATTTCTGCCAGGACCGTTTCAAGCACGCTGTCGAGCGTCTGCTCATTGTCGCGAAGATCCCAGGTTCGCGTTAACTCCGCCAAGATCACGTAATCGGGGATTTCGCGGTTTTCGAAGGGATTGCGCAAAGATGGGATATGATGGAGCGTGGCCTTAATCGCATTTGCGGACATGCCCTCGAAGGCAGTGAGATAGCCACCGGCGCGTGTTTCCATTGCACGAAGCAGTGACATGACATGGCCGGCACTTGATGGAACCAGCAATGCAGCGGCGCTTTGTCTTGGGCGCCGTTCAAGGTTGAGAACACATTCGGTGATAATGCCGAGACTGCCGGATGTACCAATAAAAATCTGCTTCCAGTCGATGCCGGTGTTGTTCTTTCTGAGCTCGCGGCCGAAATCGAGGATCGTACCTTCCGCATCCGCCAACACGACCTTAATGCCAAGCGTATTCTTGCGGGCGTCGCCATATTTGAGAAATCGTGCCCCACCTGTATTTGTTGACAGCATGCCGCCCAGCCGGGGATCTGCACCAAGATCAATTGGGAAGAACAGCCCTTCGGTTTCGAGCGCGGCATTCAGATCCGACAGCAGGAAACCCGCATCTACGGCCACCGAACGGTTGTCGACGTCCAGATTGAGGCTCCGGGCCAACCGGTCAATGCTAATCACCGCCTGGGTTCCACTGGAGTCCGGCGTCGAAGCCGCGACGACGCCCGTGTTGCCCCCTTGCGGAATGATATGTATCCCGTGGCGCACGCAATAGGACACTGCTTGGGACATTTCCTTTGTCGTAGCCGGTCGCACAACGAATGAGGCGCGCCCCTTGTCATAGCGGGCACCGTCCTCATACGAGGCCGCGTCATCGCCGAACATGACGGCTTTTTCTCCAAGCATGGCGCCCAGGGTTTCAACGTGTTGAATATCAGCGACCATGCGGGGCCCTCCGGGGTTGAGATGATAAAAGTCCCGACACCGCGCTATGCGGGATGCAGGGCATGGGGTGCCTGCTCCGGAAACCTGTATGTGGGAAGACCAGGCACAGCGACGTCAAAGGCGATCAAAGTACCGGTTGAATGCTTCCCGTCCCGATCGGTTGTCAGGGACGTGACGAACATTGTCTTGAAATCCGGTCCGCCGAAACAAGGCATCGTCGGCGCTGCTACCGGCAATACCAGGGTCTCGAGGAGAGAGCCGTGGGCCGTGAACCGGTTGAGGACCCCAGCGGAAATACCTGCGCTCCAATAGCAACCCTCGACATCCACCGCTGCCCCGTCGGGCAGGCCGCCTTTTTCGTCGAGGACGATGATGGTCCGTTGATTGGAGACTTGTCCACTGCCCGGATCGAAGTCGAAAGCTCGCACGACCGGCCCCCGCGAATCCGCGTGATACATTGTTGTTCCGTCGGGATTCCAGGCGAGGCCGTTTGAGACACGCAGCCCGTCGATAATGGTCGTCACTTCGCCACCTGGTGTTACACGGTACAGGCTCGCCGTCGGTTGCCGCGGCAACGCATCGTGCATGCTACCGACCCAAAACGACCCGTCGGGACCGACTTTCCCATCATTGAGCCGGTTCGTCGGACGGCCAGGTTCAGGGTGAACGAGAAATTGGAGCGACCGGGTGGCCGGGTCGAAAATATGGACACCGCTCCTGAGTGCTACAATTAACTTGCCGCCCGCGACGAGGCCAAGACTGCCTATCTCGTCGGGCATCGGGTACTCCACCACCGTTCCTGAGGCCGGTTCGAGGGTGAAAGCTGCCGGCCGCAGGACGTCTATAAACCACAGGAGGCCTTTCTCTTCGTCCCAGACCGGGCTCTCACCGATGGCCAGCTCGAAATCTATACAGGTCTCAAAATGAGATGTTGTCGGCACAAAAGCCTCCACCCGGGATCGGAACGATCATTTTTGATATAGCAAACTCTTCGCTAGTGTCGAGACGCAATCTTCCATCGATCGCAACTTTCTCCGGTTTGGATCGAAATCATTGAAAATTCTCACATTTCTTTCCGGCTGGAGAATGCTACGGCCATTTTGACATAGCAGATAAGCCGTCTCTGAACGTCCTTTCTGCCGAAATAATCGGACTGACCTCCCGCCATTTATGGCCTGCGGGGCTGGTTCCCGCCAAATTTCCCATTGACAGGTGGCCCAAAATTCAACGTTATGATATATGATGGACGTTCTGAAGCGCCGCGTTTCGTCACCAATCAACAAAGGGGAAGATCAAAATGACCGTAGCGTTCGATAAGACTCCCAATCGCAAAAGAGTCGGCCGTGCCTTGCTCCCGCTGGCTATCGCCCTGGCTATGCTTGGCTCGACGTCTCTTGCCTCCGCGCAAGCGCAAAAACCGCTCATTATTGCCCGCAACCTTGCCGTCAATTCACTCGATCCCGCTCGTACCACGTGCGATACCTGCAACATCTATTTGTATGCGGTCTACGAGACGCTGGTGAGGCTCGGAGATGACAACAAGACGATCACCCCGGCGCTGGCCGAAAAGTGGGAGGTCAACGACAACAATACGCAGTTCACGTTTCACATGAATCCGAAGGCGGTCTTCTCCGACGGATCGCCGGTCGAAGCCAAGGACGTCAAATGGTCCTGGGAGCGGCTGGCCAATCTCCAAGGAGGCATGGCCTGGCTCTTCGAAACCGTGACGTCGATCGAGACCCCCGATGCACGCACGGTCGTGGTCAAACTGTCGGCGCCGGATTCGGAATTCCTCGGCAAAGTCATCGCGCCATACTCCGGTGTGGTAAACAGCGACGTCGCCTCGACACAGGGTGCCAAGGCCTCAAAGGATGGGGCTGCCTCGGACAGCGCGGAGCCTTGGTTCCTCACCAATTCGGCAGGCAGCGGCCCTTATGTGCTGGGAGGCTACAGCCCGAACGACGAATTGCGGTTCAAACGCAACGAAAAATACTGGGACAAGCCAGCCGCGATCGCCGAAATCGTCATAAAGCAGACGAAGGATTCTGTTGCGCAGGCACAGGCGCTTGAAAGCGGCGCGGTCGATATAGCGATGCAGATCGCACCGGATACCGCCCAGACGATCAAAGCTCCCAATGTAGTCGTCGAATCAGTGCCCTCGTACAATTTCCTTTACATGGCGCTAAGCCCGGGCGCGAAGGCAAACACGGTACCGCTGACGCTCAAGGTGCGGCAGGCCATAGCCTACGCCATCGACTATAAGGGCATCATCGACTTCACAATCGGCGGGGCCGGCAAGGTCGTGCCCGTTGCGATTCCTAACGGCTTCCCCGGCACCGACGGCCTGCCGCAGCCGGAATACAATGTCGAGAAAGCCAAGCAACTCCTGAAGGAGGAAGGGCTTGAGAATGGCTTCGACATGGAATCCGTGTTTCCCAACGAGAACTATTATGGGGTTGATATGTCAACGCTCATGCAGTTCGTGCAGCAGAACCTCGCCAAGGTGAACATCCGCCTTCAGCTGAAGCCTGCCACCTTCCCGGTCTGGCTTGACACGGTCAAGGGAGACCACACGCCGCTGACTGCATCGTTTTACGGACCTGATTACTTCGGTACCGACCAGTATGTGAAAACCTTTGGTATGATCCCGGGCACACGCTGGCTGGCTCGCTCTGGCGGAGACAAGATAGAGGGCGTGTTGAACAACAAGGAAAAGGAACTGCTGGACAAGGCCGTTGCGGCGCCGATCAACGAACGCGACGAACTCTATCACCAGATCGCGTTGGAGATGATCAAGGACCGCATCATCGTGCCACTGGTCGGTCCCGATACGATCCTTGCCTATAGCAAGAACATAAGCGGAATGAAGTACAGCGTGACGTCAATCCTGCCGCTACAGGATCTCAGCTTCGCGCAGTAATGCGCGACGACGGGAACGTGGAAGTCTGATCGAAAGGGCGAACAATGCAAGCTCATACATACGTTCTTCGCCGTTTGATCGGACTTCCACCCTTGCTTTTGGGTGTGCTTACCATCGCCTTCCTTCTGTCGCACGCCTCGCCGGCGGATCCACTTTCCTCGATCCTGCCCGAGCGGCAGCTCAGTAATCCGGAGGCGGTTCAAGCGGCGAAAGTCCGCTGGGGTTTGGACAAGACGCCCGTCGAGCAATATCTGATCTATCTGAAGAACGTGGTCACGGGGGATTTGGGCACGTCCTTCCGGACAAAGCGGCCGGTCGCTCAAGACCTGATGGAGCGCCTTCCCGCGACAGTGGAACTGGTCGTTGCGGCATTGCTGTTTGGCTCGGTTTCAGGAATTCTGCTTGGGGTAGTCGCAGCGCGTATGCGTGATACCGCCGTGGACCACCTGGTGCGCCTTTTCGCACTTTTGGGATCTTCGCTTCCGGTATTCTGGTCCGGGCTTGCCGTGCTCTTCATATTTTCCGTCCAGCTTGGTATTCTCCCCGGACCGGGGCGGCTTGATGCCCGCACGTCCCCAGAATCCACGATTACCGGCTTCTATACCGTCGACGCGCTGTTCGCCGGCAACATGTCGACGTTCTGGGAGGCTGCCACCCACTTGATACTTCCCGCGAGCGTCCTTGGATGGTCTGTCACCGGCATAATATCTCGGCTGGTACGCGCCAGCATGCTCGACGTGCTCAGCCAGGACTATATTCTTATGGCGCGCTCCAAGGGTGCGACCGAAAGAAGGGTCCTCTTCCATCACGCCCTCCGGAATGCACTGATCCCTGCGATCACCGTCATCGGCTATTCCTTCGCCTTCCTCATTACCGGCGCTGTTTTGACCGAAACGATTTTTTCGTGGCCCGGCATAGGCTCCTACGCAGTGGAATCCGCCCGGGCACTGGACTATCCGGCGATTATGGGAGTGACCATGCTTGGAGGGACGGCGTTTCTTTTGACCAATCTCCTTACCGATCTCACCTACGTGCTGGTCGATCCTCGCATCAAACTCCAGTAGGAGCCCGGCAATTCCATGGCCGCAGCAGACACCTTACACGCAACGCTCAGGCGTAAACGACGCCGCACCAATCTGTGGTCGGTCATTCCCGCATATATTGGCTTCGCTATCATCCTGTTTTGGATATTTGCTGCTCTAACCGCGCAATATTGGATGCCCTATAGTGCTTTCGACATGGTTGGCCGTCGGCTCCAGCCCCCAAGCCTTGAGCATCTGTTTGGTACCGACGGCTTGGGTCGCGACGTCTTTTCACGGACGCTATCGGGAGCGGTCTATTCCATTCCCGTCGCATTTTTCGTCGTGTGTGTCGGTGCGATCCTCGGCAGTTGTCTTGGAGCGATGGCAGGTTTCCTGGGGGGCTGGATAAACACGATCATCATGCGGCTGGTCGACATCACCTTGTCCTTTCCGCCAATGCTCCTGGCGATGGCGGTCGCGGCTACACTAGGCCCGGGACTTTGGACGGCGACGGTGGCGATGATTGCTGTCTGGTGGCCGCTCTATACGCGTCTGATGCAGGCGCAAGTTATCAGCGTCAAACAAATGGAGCATGTCGAGGCTGCAATATCGTCCGGCGTCCGCAAAGGCCGATTGCTGCGGAAATATATCCTGCCTCTCTGCGGAACGCCGATTCTCATAAATGCAACTATGGATTTCGGGCAGGTCGTACTGCTCGCAGCATCGCTGAGCTTCATCGGTCTCGGCGCCGCCCCTCCTGCCCCGGAATGGGGCGCGATGGTCTCGGATGGCACCGTGAATTTCTACTATTGGTGGATCGCCGCAGCGCCCGGTTTGGCCATCCTGAGTGTCGTTCTCGCGCTGAATTTCATCGGCGACCGGGTCCGCGATATTCTCGACCCACGGAAAGCATGACATGGGCGACCAACCTCTTCTCGAAGTAAATGATCTACGCGTGACCTTTGAAATAGCGAACGGTTACGTCGAGGCCGTTCGCGGGGTGAATTTTTCTCTGAAGAGAGGCGAGATTATGGGTCTCGTCGGTGAATCCGGCTCGGGGAAAAGCATCACGATGCGTGCCGTCATGGGGCTTTTGCCGCCTTCCGCGATGGTTTCCGGCTCGGTCAAGCTTCTCGGTCGAGAACTAATCGGCAGTCCTGCAAAGGACCTGCGACAATTGCGTGGATCGAGAATGTCGATGGTCTTTCAAGATCCCCTGACTGCGCTCAATCCCGTACTGACGGTCGGCGACCAATTGGTCGAAGCGATCAGGATTCACAATCCGCAGTGCACAGCCAAGGAGGGGCGGACAAGGGCGATCGAATTGTTTCGTTCGGTCGCGATTCCTTTTCCGGAAAAGCGCATTGACCAATATCCTCACGAATTCTCCGGCGGCATGCGTCAACGCGTGGTTGTCGCAATCGCAATCGCCAACAAGCCAGATCTTATTATCGCCGACGAACCGACAACGGCTTTGGACGTAACCGTCCAGGCGCAGGTGCTGGAGCTTCTCCGCAATCTTTGCGAGGGCAGCGGAACCGGCCTGGTGCTAATTACCCATGACTTGGGCGTCGTCGCCGGCATGGCTGAGCACGTGTCGGTCATGTATGCGGGCTCGATCGTTGAACGAGCGCCAGTCGATGACTTGTTCGACAATCCGCGTCATCCCTACACCAGAGGCCTGCTGGGTTCGTTGCCCCAGCTGACCGGGGAGATTGCTCGTCTCAGCGATATCGGTGGGGCTCCGCCGACGGCAGGTACCATACCGCCTGGCTGCGCTTTCAACCCGCGATGTAGTTTCTCTGTCGAAAGATGTCAGCTCGAAAGGCCCGAACTCCGAGGTTTCGGGCCAACCGACGTGGCCTGTCATCTCGCCCAGGCCATCCCGGCTGCTAAAACCAGAGTGAACTCGGCATGACATCCACTTTGCAGGATCTCCCCGCGGGACAGACCACTAGAGCTGTGAGCCATTCGGATGCCGGTGAGCCTTTGCTGTCGGTTAGAAACCTGACCAAGGATTTCGGCGCTGGCGGGGTCTTTTCCACTCTGAAGAACGCTCCGGTCATTCGGGCCGTTGCAGGTGTCAGTTTCGATATTGCCAAGGGAGAAACACTTGGGCTTGTCGGCGAGTCCGGCTGCGGCAAGTCGACACTTGCGCGCTGTATTCTCAGACTCTTGCCACCCAGCTCGGGAGAAGTGCTCCTCGAGGGAACCGACCTCAGCAAGATCAGCGAGGCGGAAATGCGTGCAAAGCGAAAAGATCTCCAGGTAGTCTTCCAGGACCCTTTTGCTTCGCTTCATCCTCGAATGAGAATCCGTGAGATAGTGACGGAGCCATTGCGTCTTCTGGATATGTCAAAAAAGGACATGTCGGATCGTGTCAGTGAGCTGATCGGACTCGTCAAACTCAACCCGGAGCATCTTGACCGCTTTCCCCACGAACTTTCAGGCGGCCAGCGACAACGCGTGGGTATTGCAAGGGCGCTCTCGGTCAAGCCGAAACTCATCATTCTTGATGAACCCGTCTCCGCTCTCGACGTGAGCATCCAGGCAGGCGTGCTCAATCTGCTCCATGATTTGCAGCAAGAGCTAGGCCTCTCCTACTTGTTTGTCGCGCACAATTTATCGACAGTGCGCCACATTTCGGATCGCGTTGCCGTTATGTATCTTGGCAAGATTGTTGAAATCGGTCCCCGCAACGAGATTTTCACGTCGCCAAGACATCCATACACGACCGCTCTCCTATCGGCGGTGCCAACCGCCGACCCTCGAAGCGAACGCACCCGCCGCCGCATCGTTTTGACCGGGGACGTGCCCAGCCCCGCCGATCCCCCGAGCGGCTGCCGCTTCCGAACGCGGTGCTGGAAGGCACAGGAACTCTGTCGCACTGTCGAGCCCATGCTTATTCACCAGGACGAAACCGCCTTTGCATGTCACTTTCCTATGGACAAGACCGGTCCCAAGGGCTGAAAAGCGGGCTTCGCCTTGTCGACATCTCGTAATCGGGGTTTGCTGGCATTATTGCTGGTAAACTCAGACGCCGGTATTGGACAGGCGGGAAGGCATATATGAATTCGATAGTCACACCAGAGACCGATATCGATAGTAACGAGGATCTCGGTCTCAATCGGCACAGCCTGTCGGAGCGGATATACTCACGTTTGCGCGTGGCACTCATGACCGGCCAATACGAACCTGGAGCACGCCTCAATATCAGGGGGTTAGCGGCCACATACAACACGTCGCCAACGCCGGTTCGGGAGGCCATTTTCCAGCTCGTGCGCGAGGGCGCATTGGAAATCCGACTTGGCCATCAACCCCGTGTGCCAGTGCTGTCGATTCCGCAATACATCAATATTCGCGAAACGCGGGTGCCTCTCGAGAGACTCGCAGCAGAACTTGCGGTGGTGCGGATTAGCGATGAGGACATTGCGAGACTAAGCGTACTGCACCAGAGGTTTATCCAGAGCGAAAAGGAAGAGCGTTGGAAGGAAGCACTTGCTGCAAACCAGGAGTTTCATTTCACGATCTATCGCGCCTGTGGCAACGATGTCCTCGTGAGGTACATTGAAAATCTCTGGCTCCTTGCTTATCCTTTCGTGAACAATCAATATCCGATCACCCGACCCGCAACGGCCGCTGTCCATCTGCATCTTCTGATTGTCGACGCATTGAACAGGCGCTCGCCGGCCGAAACCGGCGATTTGGTCACTAGGGACCTCCGCGAAGGATCTTACAATATCCTGCAAAGACTGAGCGGGGCTGAAAACGGCGACGACGCAACGCCATCGCGGCGAAAGAAAAGACAGAAAAGCTGAAGCACTTCGCGGTCAACGATTATCGTTGCCGGGTCGGCCGACGCTGTCGAGGCAGGCATGGCACTCTTCACGTGACGAGGCCATGCCCTGCATCGCTGTCATTGAGGCGCGTTCATTGCCTTTTCAGCGCGGCGAGCCTTGAGCTTTTCAGCGCCGATGGCAGAGTTGCGGTCCATCATCTCCCAAAGGTCTTTGGGATTGGTCCCGAGCTTTTTCACTACATCGCCGCGTTCCGGCGGCGCGAAGGCCTCGATCTCCTCATTGCGAATGGCTTCGAGAACCACCTTGGCGACATATTCGGGCGTGACCGATATGCCGGCAAAGGAAAGGGCCATCGCGTCATCTTCCGCTTCCTTGTCCAACATCGGCGTTTCGGTGGACGTTGGATGGACGATGGTAAATTTCACTGGCGTTTGGCGCTCTTCCATGGCCAGCGCGAGATGAAAAGCGCGAAGGGCATGTTTCGCGGCGGCATAGCTGGCGATACCCGGGAACGGCAGCAGCGCTGTCATGCTGCAAACCGTCGCGAGGTGCCCGTATCCCTGCGATTTGAAGCGCGGAAGTGCCGCGAGCATGCCCTTCACCGGGCCGAAGAAATTTGTGTCCATCGTTTGCAAGTGCTTTTCGATAGGAAGGTCCCGCGCAAAACCTGTGTGGACGATTGCGGCATTGTTGATCAGAACGTCAAGGCCGCCACGCTCCTTCCATATCAGGTCCAGGACTGTCTCCCACTGCGCCTCGGAGCAGATATCGAGCTTTACGGCGGACGCCGACGGACCGATTGCCGAGGCAACCTGCTCGGCTCCCGGAAGATTGATATCGGCCACAAAGACGGTGTGGCCGGCCTCCGCGACGAGCCGTGAAAGGGCAGCCCCAATTCCACTCGCGCCGCCGGTGATGAGATAGGTCTTCGTCACGTTTTCCCCTCGACAATTTGTCCGTGTTCGCCCGTTAGAAATAGGTGCGGATGGAACTCGTGATGTGATAATTTTCATCAACTATGTGCATGACTCTCCATTTGTCGAAGGTGAGACAGGGATGAGAAATGCCGAAGCCGACCATATCCCCAACCTGGAGAGGTGAATCGGCAGGAATTGCCACATGGCAGTGCTGATCGTTCAAGCGCGTCACGGCGTGATCTGGAGACAGCTGTCGAGGGTGCTCCATCCCAGAACCCGGACGGAACCAGAGCAGAGGAATCGGCTGGTCGTCATGCGAGACGTCACGCTTGCCCAGTGCCGCGATGAGCTTCTCGGTCTCCGGCCTCGATTGGACATAGGCCCAAACTTCCAACGCCGGTGTCAGTCCGCCACGCGCGTCAGCCAACCCTGGATTTCTTTCCCGCAGCGCCTGAACTGCCTTGGCGTACAGGATTGAGTCATGCGTGATGTAGCAACCCGAGCGAACCAGAACCATGTTCTGTTTCGAAAGCGCTGCGGAACCCAGTTTCTCCACGACAACATCATAGTACGCGGATCCGCCGGCACTCAGGATGACAGTTTCGGCGCCCCAAAGCTTTTCAAGGTCACATGCCTGAGCGAACTGCACCATTTTATCGAGGAACGAATGGACTAATGCGAGTGTCCCCGCATTGTCTGCGCCCTTTAGAAGTCCCTCGAAACCTTCCACGCCGCGCAGCGTCACGGCTTCGGTCCTGTTCACGGCCCGCGCAAGGTTCAGCGCCTCTTCGACACTGCGGCAACCGGTGCGGCCACCTGAATATCCGATCTCCACGAGGGCATCGAGCGGACGCTGGAGCTTCGCCTTTTGTGCTGCCTTGGCGATTGCTTCAAGATTGACCGCAGAGTCGACCAGGAACAAGAACTCGAATTCGGCGTCCCGGGCCAATTCAGAAATGACGTAGTCGATCGCCTTTGCGCCAATCAGCTGATTTGCAAGGAAGATGCGTTTGTAACCGAAGCTGCGCACGACTTGAACCTGATGGGGCGTGGAAACGGTGATCGCCCATGCGCCATCCGCAAGCTGCAGGTCGAATAGCGCCGGGCTCATGGTCGTTTTACCATGCGGAGCAAGAACTGCTCCGCCCTGGGCCAGAAACGCCTTCATCCATTCGCTGTTGTGACGGAGGCTTTTCTCTTTGAGCACCGCCACCGGCAATGGCAGGTCTTCACTCAGCAACCTCCATCCCTGCTCGCCGACACGATTGATAGGGACTCCAACCTCCATAGGAGGAGCGCCTTTGTCGAGCTGGGTTAGAAGCGCGTCTTGGGGGTAATGCGCGTGGAACGCCATTCTGCTAACTCTCTGATATATGATATCTAGTCTGGCGTGATCGGCTGCGCAAGCAATATCTCCGCACGATTTATGGCTTTTCGCGAATTGCCTCCCTTCCACGTGCTTCGCAAACTTAAGGAAACGGACATCAGGCGATATTTTTGATATGTCAAATATGCGGATTTTGACCTATATTCACTGTCCACCCTGAATCCCGCATCGGAGTTAAGCCGAAACTGTCAGAGTTTTGACGCGACGAGCGGTCCCACCACAGCTTCAAAGAAGGTGCCCACGTTCCCCATATGGCCAGAAAGCTCGCAGCCGTGAAGCGATTTATGCCTCTCCGCACCAGGACAACCTTCGCCGAAAATGACATAAATATGTCATTTTGCAAATCCAGGGTCTGACAGTTTTGATATATTTGTTGGACATTTCATTGCAAGAAGCAGGGTGTTCGGCTTTACCTTTGTCGGCCGAGCGCACCAACAGCTCTTTGAAGTCGGCAACCGGAGGCAAGGTAGATGGCGCGAATTCGCGAGTTCAAACGGGATTACAGCCTGCTGGGCCGGGACGCGACAGCAGCGATCGAGGAAGGCATCGCTGCGGCGGAATGGTATCATACCGACATTGGGCGGGCGAAGCTGAAAGAACTTATGAAACGTTCCGACGGCCCCGCGATCCGCGATACCCTTCTATGGTTTGCCATTCTCGGGTCTCTGGCATTTGGAGCCTACATCACCTGGGGAAGCTTCTGGTGCGTACCGATCCTGGCCGTCTACGGCGTGTATTACGGTTCGGCGTCGGATGCGCGCTGGCATGAGACGGGACATGGCACCGCGTTCAAGACACGCTGGCTGAGCGATCTTGTTTACAATATTGCGTGCTTCATGATGCTGCGGGAGCCCAAGATCTGGCGCTGGAGTCACGCTCGGCACCATACCGACACGACCATTATCGGACGCGATCCTGAAATTGTAACAATGCGACCGGCAGACCTCGCAAGAATGGTCATGGCGGTTTTCGGCATTCGTCGGGTTCCGTTGACATTCAAGAACATGATCAAACACGCATTTGGGAAGCTAAATCCGGAAGAAGCGTCTTTTGTTCCCGACATGGAGCGTCCGAGCATCTACCGCACAGCGCGACTTCTGCTGATCATTCATCTGGGTATCGTAGCGGTTGCCGTCTATCTGGGATCATGGCTGCCGGTGCTGCTGATTGGCCCGCTTCCAAGCATGTATGGCGGATGGCTCTCCTACTATCTCGCCATCACCCAACACGCCGGATTAGAGGAAAACGTACTTGACCACAGGCTTTGCGCCCGGACGATTTACGTCAATCCAGTTCTGCGGTTCATCTACTGGAACATGAACTATCATGTGGAACACCACATGTTCCCCATGGTCCCCTACCACAAGCTGCCGGCGCTCCACAGGCTGACGCTCCACGACATGCCCACCCCCTATCGCAGCACCTTCCACGCCTATGCAGAGATCATCCCCGCCATTATTCGGCAGCGGAAGGACCCCAATTGGTACATCACGCGTGCGCTCCCGCCCCACGCAAAAGCCTATCGACCGGAGTTGCACAAAACTGGCGCAACCGTGGTTGCAGCAGAATAACCCCGCGGATCAAACACCACGACCCCGATCGGATCTTATCATGACTTCAGACAACTGGATTGACGCCTGCGCCACCGATGACATCGATGAAGAGGATGTTGCACGATTTGATTACGAAGGGAGGACCTTCGCGATTTATCACAGTCCCGACGGAAACTTCTTTGCCACGGAAGGGCTTTGTACGCATGAAAAGATTCACCTTGCCGATGGCCTGGTGATGGGAGACATCATCGAATGTCCGAAACATAACGGAAGATTCAATTACAAGACCGGCCAGGCCAAGGGTGCCCCGGTGTGCATCAACCTTGCAATCTATCTGGTGCGCATCCAGGCCGGGCGGGTCTTCGTGAACGTCCAGACGACGACGTGAGCGGCATTATTATCGTTGGCGCCGGAGAAGCTGGCGTCAGCGCCGCTTTCTCTTTGAGAGAATGCGGTTATGACGGCCCGATCGATCTCTTCGGATCCGAGTTGCACGTACCCTACGAAAGACCTCCGCTGTCCAAGCTTCGGGTGGATGGTGAGAGTGAACCCGGCCGTTCGATCCGCCCCTTGGAGGCTTTCGCAAGTCACCAGATCACATTGCATCGCGGCAAGACGATCAGCAGCATCCAGCGGCCCTCCCGTACAGTCAAATTCGTAGGCGGCGGCAGTCTCGCCTATTCGAGACTATTGTTAGCGACCGGGTCCGTGCCTCGACGGCTACCTGTTCCAGGCGGCGAGAGCTGTGTCTATCTCCGAACATTGGACGACGCCCGCCTGGTGCGGCAAGCGATCTCTCAACGCCTGCAGATCGCGATTGTTGGCGCTGGTTTCATCGGCCTGGAGATAGCCGCGAGTGCGCGCCAGAATGGCTGCGAGGTTTCGGTCTTTGAAGGTCTTCCACGAATTCTCTCACGGGCAGTGCCGGCAGAAATCGCCGCTGCATTGCACAACAGGCATGTGGGTGCTGGTGTTCGCATTTCCTGCAGCCAGAAACTGACAGGAATTGCTACGAACGGACGGACCCAGGAGCTGCGGTTTGCCGATGGAAGCACTTTCCAGGCCGATGTAGTGCTGGCCGGCGTTGGTTCGCAACCAGTGACCGCGCTTGCACAGGATGCAGGTCTGGCGGTATCCAACGGCATTTCCGTTGATGCGCATTTGCGAACGACGGATCCTGATGTGTTTGCAGCCGGCGATTGCTGTTGCTTTCCCACGATTAGCGGTGAATCCGTCCGTTTGGAGAGCTGGCGAGCGGCCAAAGACCAAGGTCGCACAGCTGCATTGAACATGCTTGGCCGCGCACAGCAATTCACTGGGATGCCTTGGTTCTGGTCCGATCAGTATGAACTGACCCTCCAGGTCGCTGGTCTACCGAATTCCGCAGTCCGGACCGTTCGGCGAAAGGGCGTCGCAGGCCTGTTTCTTTTTCACCTAGACGAAGCCAATCGGATCGTCGCCGTCAGCGCGCTCGCTGAAGGTAACATCCTGGCAAAGGATGTCAGGCTGAGCGAGATGCTTATCGCAGCGCAAACAATCAGCGATCCGGAATTGTTGCAGACTGAAGGGCTAAATCTGAAGCAGTTGGCAAAGATGATGGTCGCGTGAGCTTGAACCGATTGGCTTCCTCGATCTGGTCGTAGACCGAGGCATCGGCACCATCAACGCCATAGGCGCAAGGGGGTCCTCACCAATAGCGCGCGCGCTTCGGGACGATGGCTGGACGAGCCTCAGCGGGCAGTCAGCACTGGCCATGTATGTGAAGCCGGACGTCGGAAAGTGCGGGTGGTGGAAGCCAAGTCGGTCCTCACAATCATGCCTTGGATGCATTGTAGGCGAGTTAAGTCGGATCACGGCCCATGACAGTGATCGACATCTCAAAGTCCCGATGTTCACCAGGTTGAAGCAAGAGAATGCCAGGCTTTTCTGAAAGTTCGCCATCAAAGCCGAGAGGCGTGGGGAAACCTTGCCAAGGCTCGATGCAAACGTAGCCGGCCAAAGGTTTTGTCCAGATGCCCAGGTGGGGTAGGTTTCGCCATTCGATTTCAAGGTAGCTTCCCTTGCCGGAGCCATAGCGTAAACGTCGCGATTCAAGATCGAAAAACATCATGGCTTCGTCGCTGAATAGCTCATCGCACAATTCAATCCTCCTGCCCGCGACCGGACTCGGATATGGTTTCGGGTCCAGAAGACCTGCAGATAGTCTACGCAGAGCGCAGGATTCCTCCTCCTCAAATTCGATGAAATGTTCAAGCCGTTCTCCGGCATCAGGAAGAGGCCAGCGAAACCCCGGATGGAACCCGAACGAGTAAGGCATGACGTCCGCACTGCGGTTGGTCACCTTAGCCGTCATGGTTAGGGTGTTCCTGTTCAAGCCGTAGGCTACATCCAGGCAAAAGTTGAAAGGATAGAGCTCCCGCGTGGCGGCGCTTGCCTCCAGCCGGAAGATGCAGCTACCTTCCTCGGCGGCCATGAGGGCAAATTCACTGGATGGTGCAAATCCGTGCTGACGTAAGCCATATGGCCGGCCGCCGATCATCACGCTGTCGTTGGGAACCCTACCCACGATGGGAAACAGGATCGGTGATGTACCCTTCCAGATGTCTGCGTTTCCATCCCAGAGAAATTCGCGGCCTGAATGATCGCCAAACTCCACCAACTCCGCACGCCACGACGTGAACTTGGCATGCAGAAACTCACTTCGAATGCTGACCATCGTCCCTCACATTTGCGTTTGCAACTACGGTAGGGTGATATATCAAACATGGCAACCGCCTTGATCTGGGACTGGGTGGGGCGCATTTGAATGCATCGCTTTTGACCTCGTTGCGCAACGGGAAAATTCACGCATAACGCGCTGAGAACGCGGCTCGCAGCCGCAAAGCCTGAATGAATGGCTGGTTTTCGGCCCGATGCGCCTTTTCGACCCAGATCATGCCTCGTGTGGTGGTCCAGCGACTGTCGGCCTTTTGGCATGCGCGCGCATTGGCCAACGTCGACGTTTATGAAATATCGTATGGTCGGTCAGCGCTGTCCAGTCGTGCTCGTTTGAGCGATCGTGACGTCTTTTTGCGGGCGCAGGAGCCTACAGGTTTTCGGGGCAATACAGGCGAAATTCGACATGGGTGGAGCGGGGATCCGAGGCTGGATTCAAGCCGCGGCGAACCAATTGGTCAACGATCTCGCGCGCGAGGTCCTTGCGCGGCGAATCGAGAACAATTCCGACCGTTCCGGAAGCCAGCGCCGCACGGGTCACCGGCGTCAGTTCGTGACAGACGACGTGGAGACGACGTTCGGGAGGTAAAGTTTCGAGCGTCCGCAAAACCGCCGCCACACCGGCTCCGATAAAATAGAGCCCCCTTAAATCGGGATGACGGGCGAGTAATTCCTCGAACATTCTCTCGACGACAGAGTTGGTAGCGATTCCGTAGACGCCCTCGCATAGTTCCATACCCGGTTCGTGCTCGAGAATGTAATTGCGAAGACCTATCTCTCGCTCCTGGTAGGCACGGTACTGATAGCTTTCGATCAGCATGCCGATCTTGCCAGAGCGATTGAGGAGCTTCGACAAGGACCATCCTGCGGTACGTCCCGCTTTCTGGTGATCGATCCCGACATAGCCGGCAAGGCGAGGCGCTGAAAGATTGGACACGATGGCGACGACGGGTTTTGCAATGTCGGCGAGCAGAGAGACGGCCTCATTCACCGCAGGATGGTCGAAAGCCATGACGCCGACCACATCGACCTTTGCAGCCAGCTGGTGCAGCGCACGCCCCATGCCCTTTGGGGTCAGGTCGCTAAAGTCTTCGATCAAAATGCTGCGGCATTCGGGTCGGGCATGCTTGGCATAGGCGTTGATCTCCTCAGCCAATTGTCGGAAAAATGGATTGGTTTTGTGCTGGAGGGCAAGCCCGACAGACACCGACCCGCGACTTTCATCAATCCTCTGCATCATCAGGTTTGTGCCGTGATAACGCAGTTCACGGGCCGCCGATAACACCCGCTCAGCGGTTTTCCCCTTGACCGGAAGCCGTGAGTTCAGCACTCGATCTACTGTTGACGGGCTGACGCCAGCCTTAGCGGCGATATCGGCGATAGTGGCCCGGGTGTTTTTCAAAAACGATACCCTGCTAATCTGAAAAACTCATGGGTTGGCGGATTTTGTTTACGGCAAACCGCTCGATTTGCGGAGACCAACCTACCGGTTAATGAATGATCCTACGCTGCCGCTGAACGCTTTGTCATCTGTTCCCAGCTTTCGCCTCGTCGCACGTTTCGATTGGCGAGCGCGGCACGCACCAAGCTCAGATGGCCTTCATGCAAGGCATCCATAGTCGGCACGACAGCGACCTTCAGGCCATTCTGACGCCATCCGGCCACGGCCATGCGCAACTCGGCGACGGTTCGTGCGATCGGAATGCTCATGCGCCTTCTCCGCCATTGACCGTCCTTGACGCGCATCGGACCTCGGGGACCTTCTCCAGCACCACCGCGAATGCCCACGCTTCGCTCACGTCAGGCCGACATGGAGTCACGACTGGGCAGGTACGCAACGCGTATATGTTGCCGCAGGTTCATAACTTGTGGCACCCTCCCCGAGGCCGGATTTCTGGCCTTTCTCGTATCTCAGGTAATTGTCGCATCGTTGTGTGCCTATCCCCTTCGATTAGGCAGAAGCCCTAAGAACTCCGCTTCCAGACGCGGCTGTGGTTTGAGCATCTCCGCGCCGGAGACAATCGCGTGGCCGCGTTCAGCAGCTGCCTGAAGCAGCGGCGTCATCACCGGATTGACGACTACTTCGGCAACAATGGCGGTTGGCTCCATGGCGGCGATGCTGAAGGGCATGGGATCGCCTTCCTTCATCCCAAGACTGGTGGCGTTCACCACCAAGTCCATTCCGGCAGCTATGTCCTGCGCATTCGCATCGCGAACCACAATTCGGCAGGACGGGACGACGGCCGCTATTTCTGCGGCAAGAGCAACTGCACGCTCTGTATTTCGGTTCGCCAGGACGAGCTCTACCAATCCTTCGTCCGCTAAGGCAAAGGCGATAGCGCGGGCTACACCCCCGGCCCCAACGATCAGGGCACGACGTCCCGCTACCGAGATATTGTTGGCAGCAAGACCAGCGATGAAGCCCGCCCCGTCCGTGTTGGTTCCGGTCAACGTTCGATCGGCGTTGAAGCGGATTGCGTTCACCGCACCAACCCGTCTTGCGACTTCCGTCATGTGTTCGAGATGAGGGATCACGGCAATCTTGTGGGGAGCCGTGATACCCAGCCCGACCACATTAAGCATCCTTCGCAACGCCTCAAGACTAGAGGCGAGATCAGCGGGCCGGACGTGGAGCGGCGCGAACACCGCGTCGACCCCTAAAGCCTCGAAGCTCTTGTTGACAATGATCGTGCCGCGGACGTGTTCGACGGGATCGGTGAGCATAAATATGAGAGCGGTCCTTCCGGTAATTTCCATTATCTCTTCAGCTCCAAGTGGTTGGTAGAAAACCGGAAACGCCCTCGTTCCAAAGACCAGGGGGCGCTCAAGGCCGGGTGCTTCACCTAGGCGGCGCTGCGCGAATGGGTTAAGCCGCCGCCTATCCGACCTCAGCCCTCCGCGCCGTTGAATTGCCGGTACGGCTGCACAGAGATAATTGGCACCGTCCGCACGGCAGCCTCAAGTCCAACCCACCTATCAGTCGCCGCGGCCCTAAACGAGGGCAACCTGTTGAGGCTTCAAATCTAGGTCGTAGGCCGTCTAGCGGCCCAGTCGGGAGGCGTAACCACAAATATCGCCGCCGACGTGCCCTTCGACCGCCAAATCAGAGAGGTTCCCGCCGGCAACCACATCATGTCACCGGGCTTCATAAAATTCTCTTCTCCGTCGATCACGATAGAAAAGCTATCTTCCACGGATAGGCAGAACATGACTTCATCGTACCAGAGTTTAAAATCGATATTGGAGTCTTTGAAGTATACAACGCCAGCTGCCATGCTGGCGTTATCTTTGTCGTCTACAAACACATGAGTGGATGATCCACGTGGCGTGAATTCCCTCTTAATATCTGCGACCTTGTACAGTTTTGGCATGTAAATTCCCTCTACTTGTTCAGCCAATAAGATCTCGACCGGACGATGCAAGGCATCAGTCGGTGTCAAAAGCACAAACGATTGTGCCCGAAGTTAATCGGTTTTCTGAGCGCGTCAAGGTCGCTGCCAGGCAGACGGCCCCCTCCTCTAGCGCTGAGAAATTATCTCATCCCTCCAATGGCAGTTAACGCGATCTCCTCGCCCTTAGAGAGCCCAAGTATGTGGCACAATCGATTGTGATGGCAAGTTCTTTTTATCACGATCGAGGTCGGCGATCAGAGAAAGCGCGAGAGGCAGGATTTGAAGAACGGGCCGCAAGCTAGCGCGCAGCACGGGGACAAGGACTTGCCCTACAAAACGTCAAAATGGCGACGTAACTTGACCACCATCGTGATCTCATTCGAGCGCCAGAGAACCGGTAGCTCGCCCCCTATATCACGCCCGTTTCGACATTGATCATCGTCAACTCCGGCGTCGGAAGGGAAGATCTGGGAGGAACCAGTATCGGCGTTATGTAGTAGATGGTTGGGTCACCTGGATCCTTATCCAGGATATCAAAGGCCTTCTCCATCATTGCGACCACGTCTTGCTTTATCATCCATGTCCGGAAAATACAAAATGACGCAAAAGGATCGTAGTCGCAGCAACCAATTTCGATATCGGACAAATCAAGATCTGGATGGCGAGATGAAAAGCGAAGAAATCCTTCGTAATTGAGAGTACTGTTCAGGAAAATACGACGCGGGATACGGCTATGATTCTGATAATACGTCTCGAAGGCTTGACATGTTTTCGCAGGGTCATAGCCAGTAAAATGAATGACTTCGTCGGTCGGTGGACCGGCAAAGTTGTCGACAGCGACCTTGAATCCGCGAATACGATCGAGCGTTGAGACCTCACTGCATCCCCCGAAAAAATGAATATCATTAGCCCGCAGGCCGTCCTTGTTTCCAGTCTCAATAATTGCGCTCGTCAGGGTCAAGCCGCCATTGAAATTATCGCTGATGACAGACGATACTTTCGACCCGGGAAGGTCTATGTTGACATGGCGCTGCCCAGCAGAACTGCAAATCTCATGGACTCCATCCGGGTCGGCTGCACCGCAGATAACTAAACCCTCAATAGAGTACGAAATCAATGTCTTAGCGGTTTCACGTTCGGTGGCCGGATCACGACCGGCGCTAACCACGATAGGACATTTTCCCCGACGGCGAACGTTCAGTTCGAAGCTCTGTGCAACCGCTGCGAAAAACCGACTGTTGTGCGAGGGGATCATCAGTCCCGTCATTTGCGAGACGGACTTGCGAAGGCCCTGGGCCTGCTTGTTCGGCATGTAATTGTGCGCTTTTGCCAGCGCTTTCACAGCCTCCGCCGTCCGGGCTGAGATGCCCCGCCTCGACCAAGTCCCACTCAATACAGCACTGATCGTCGAGACGGAAAGACCAGCTTTTTTCGAGAGTTCATAAATCGTGGAGCGTTGTTGATTGTCGATAGCCAAAAATTCACCTCAGGTGCTGTGATTCCGTATTCCTTAGAGGATATCAATCTTACACAGTCGGTTGTGAAATGGCATGAGAACGATCCGGCCCTAACGAGCCCCAAAGGCAGCTGCCTGATCCCACATTGAGATGGCGCGCAATATCCTTGAACCGAGGCTAGGTGTTGATTTGCCACCGAGAACTGATCCGGCAGCATATGACATTTCCATTGAGAATTGACCCATGTTTGAATCAGCCCTGCACGACAATGGGGCTTTGGAGTGATCGATATGGGCGTTATTGAGCCGGTCTGGCCCCGCAACGTACCGGTATCCGGTCGGACTATGACATATATTTAGTTATGAGTTGTCTTGGCGCATGGCATCGAGCCAGCGATTCGCCAGCCCGCCGCACAGAATCAATCATCCCGTATGGTTTTCCTTTGGTATCAGACGGATGGTGGCGCCCTCCAGATCTGGCGCGTTGCCGTAGGACATCTGCTTCATCTGGCGCAGCACATGGTCCATTTCCTCGTCGGTGAGCAGGATTGGCTCGCCCATCGCAAGCGACTGAATGTACTGTCGCGCCAGCGTCTCCACTTCGTTGGCAATGCGCAAGGCATGGTTAAGATCGCGGCCGACGGCGATCTGGCCGTGATTGGCGAGCAGGCACGCGTCGCGTCCCTGCAGCGCCTTTAACGCGTTCTCCGACAATTCCTGGGTGCCATAGGGCGCATAGTCGGCGCAGCGGATGGTGTTCCCGCCGGCTATGCCGATCATATAGTGGAAAGCCTCGATCTGGCGGCGGTGGCACGAGAAGGACGTCGCGAAAGATGAATGGCAGTGCAGCACGGCGTTTCGGTCCGAACGCTCCTTCAGGATGTCGCGATGGAACCGCCACTCGGAAGACGGCAGACGCGCACCATAATAGCCTCCTTCAAAATCCATCTCGACAATATCTTCCGGTTTCATCACCTCGTAGCGCAAGCTCGTCGGGGTGATCAGGAAGCCTTTCCCGCTACGCACGGCGAGGTTGCCCGAGGTTCCCTGGTTGATGCCGGAAGAATTCATCCGCAGGCAGGTTTCGATCATCTGTTGTCTTAGTTCAAGTGTCACCGATGGTCTCCATAGTTGGATTCGTCAATCTGTTGGCGCCAGGCCCGATGATAGTCCCGTAGCGCGGTCACATTCAGGCCGCCGCAGTCGATGGCTTCGAACCGCAGCTGATTTGGATGGGCGATCCCCGCCAGCAGAGCTGCGCCCGTCGCCGTACCGTTCTTTGCCGATGCGATGAGGACGCGCCGCTCTGGATCGAGCGACGCGAGCAGGGCGCCGAGCATTGGTTGCGCAGTCACGTTTCCGTCGACGATGAGCCGCCGCTGATCCCCAAGATAAGCGGCGCAGACATTCGCGAGCATAGCGTAGTAGACGATCGCCAGAGCCGTGCGATCGAGGGGATCAGTCGGCATGGGGCCGACAACTCTTCCCCTGTTGCCCGCGTCGGGAAACAGTCCCCCGCGCGGCACGAAGCTCGGCAGTGCGAAAATGTTCGATTCGAGGATCCTGTTGACGGAATCCACGGTGGCAATATCGCGTCTGCCGCCGGTCAATATCTCAAACTCGCGCCCTGCCATCGCCCGGCAGCTCGTCAGCGGGACATCAAGCGCCGACTGCTGAAAGGTCACGTCGATCCCAGGCGGGATCGAATTCGATTTCGTGTCGCTCAGCCCGACCAGCCAAGTTCCGCAAGACAGCAATGTCACGTCGGTGAAGCCGGCTGCTTGGTAGCGGTGAAAGTTTGCCGCGCTGTCGTGGACGCCGCAACGAACATGCACGCCACCGAGCCGTCCGCACAGATCCACCAGATGACCCGATATCGGCCCAAGCACATGCGAGGGCATCCTCACCGGAGCCATGAGATGCTGCCATCCCTGTCTGGCGACCAGGGACGTGAACCTTTTCTCTCGCGCATTCCACAGGTGAGACTGGGCGGTAAGGCTGGTGATGTCCATCGACGCAACGCCGGAGAGCCGCCAAGCCCAATATTGGGGCGCCGGCATCAGCGTGGCCGCCTTCGCGAAAAGATCGGGGTGCTTCAGCTGTATCCAGAACAGCTGCTTGGCAATATTTGTCGCGCCAAGCCCTATGTTGGCGCCACGCTCATCGAGCCCGTCGGCGACTTCCGCGTAACGTATGTCCAGCTCGGCCGGCATGGTCGATTCATAGTCGGGAAGCGGCGTCGTCGACCCGTCCTGATTGACGATCATCGCCGATGAACCGTGCGTGCTGACGATGACGTCGGAGACCTTGTTGAGCTCCGACAGCCCGCAAAGGGACTGGAACATGAAACGCCAGGCGGCCTCCAGATCCTGGACGAGATAGCCATTCCCCTCTATTGAGCGGTTCTCCGCTTCAAGAGAGCGTATGACCTCTCCATCGTCCGCGACGAGGCTCGCCTTCAGGTTGGTTTTTCCAACATCCAGAACGACTACCGACACGATATCGAACCTTCGCGATCCTGCGGCCGCGATGGGCCCCCAATTCCCCCCTTTGGCCCTCCAGCCACATCAGCCACCATCTCGCTCTCCCAGGCCTGCAGCAGCCAACTCCGTCGACCTTGCCGGCCGATGTGAGATTCTAAATACAGGCAAGCGCGCGCTTGCACAATCGATTGTGAAACATATTTTTCCCAGGGATCCGCCTGACTCGAAGCTGATCTCGGGCAACCCGTGCATTCGTGATTCGGGGACGCTTCGAACCGTCTGCTTGCGGCACGCCCGCAACCATTCGTGCCGTCATGTCTGTCGCGGCATTTCCGATGTCTATCTGGCCGCAGGCGATGGAGAACGGCCTCCTGAGACCGAGCCATTGTTGATTATCCGGCCGCCTTGAGGACTTTGCGAACGCATGACGCCGAACGCTTCCCGAGCGCAGAGAAACGACCCGGTCAAGTTTACGGCTACGACCTGGTTCCATGCCTCTACCGGTATCTCGTCGATCAATGTCGAGGGATAGCCGCTGCCTGCATTGTTGAAGAGAAGATCGACGCGTCCAAATGACTTCAGCGTCGTTTCAAACAAAACCTTCACGTCATCCGGGCTTGTCACGTCGCATGGGACAACGAGCGCGCGGCCGTCACCCTGTGTGCTCGACGAAGCCGCAGCTTCCAGTGTTGTTCGCGTGCGCCCGCAGAATAGCAACGCTCCATCCCGCTTCCAGCAAGGCGACCGCGGTCGCCTTGCCTACTCCTGCGCCGGCACCCGTTACATCGCGGTCTTTTTTGACATTGCACCTTCCCATACTCAAGCGTGACGATCACAATTATGCCCAGCCACCAAGCTAGTGAATTTCCGGCTCCGGCGTGGAGTTGGTGCCCTCCAGGAAATCGAAATCGCAACCGAGATTTGCTTGCGTGACGTGCCGTGAAAACATCAGTCCGTAGCCGCGCTCATAGCGTTTCTCGGGTTGCTTCCAATTCGCCTTGCGTGCCTCAAGCTCTTGGACCGAAAGCTCGACGTTGAGTACGCGCCGCTCGACATCCAGTTCGATGACGTCGCCGTCCTTGATCAGCCCCAACGGACCACCGACGAAAGACTCCGGCGCGACATGCAGTACGCAAGCGCCATAGCTCGTGCCGCTCATGCGGGCGTCCGATATCCGCACCATATCGCGCACACCTCGTGCGAGAAGCTTCTTGGGTATCGGCAATTGCCCCCACTCCGGCATGCCAGGACCGCCATTGGGTCCGCAATTTTGCAGGACGAGCACGGAGTTCTCATCGACATCCAAATCCGGATCGTCGATCCGACGGGCCATGTCGTTGTAATCCCGGAAGATTACGGCCGTGCCTCGATGCTTCAACAAGCGGCCTTCCATCGCCGTTCGCTTGATGATCGCCCCGTCGGGGGCTAGGTTTCCTTTCAACACGACGAGCCCACCCGCCTTTTCTACCGGATTGTCCAGCGAGCGAATGACGTCGGGAAGATAGACCTCGAACTCGCCGATGTTTTCTCCAAGAGTTTTTCCGGTCACTGATCCGGCGGCCAAATCCAGATGATCCGAGAGGACCTTCAGGACAGCACCCACGCCTCCCGCAAAATGGAAGTCCTCCATCAGATACTTTCCGGAGGGCCTGACGTTGGCGATGAAGGGTATCGACGCAGAGAAGTCGTCGAACCGTTCCAATGACAATGGGATGCCGGCCCGGCCTGCCAAGGCAAGAAGATGCACCACCGCGTTGGTCGAGCCGCCCATCGCCATCGTCACCTTGATGGCATTGTCGAAGCTCCCGGTCGTCAGGATGTCCCTGGGCTTGGTGTCTTCCCAGATCAGATCGACGACCCGGCGCCCTGCCGACGCCGCCATTCGGGCATGATCCGCGTCAACCGCGGGAATCGACGCCGCACCCGGCAGCGCCATTCCGAGGGCTTCGGTGATCGCCGCCATGGTCGATGCCGTCCCCATGGTCATGCAGGTTCCCGCCGAGCGGGCGATCCCGTTCTCCAGGCCTTCCATGGCCTTCTGGTCGAGCTGCCCTGCCCGGCGCTCCGCCCAGAACTTCCAGACGTCGCTGCCGCTCCCGAGGCGCTGCCCTCGCCAGTTACCGCTCAGCATGGGTCCGGCAGGAACGAAGATCGCCGGGATGTTCATACTGAAGGCAGCCATCAGAAGGGCGGGCACCGTCTTGTCACAGCCACCCATCAGCACGACGCCGTCGACCGGGTTGGCACGAAGTTGCTCTTCGACCTCCATCGCCAGCAGATTGCGATAGAGCATTGTCGATGGCTTCATGAATACTTCGCCAAGCGCCATGGCGGGCAGTTCAACGGGAAAGCCGCCCGCCTGAAAGACACCGCGCTTGACGTCGGTAACCCGCTGGGGGAAATGGGAATGGCAGGGGTTGAGGTCACTCCAGGTCGTAATGATCGCGACGATGGGTTTGCCGGCATAGTCCTCCGCTCCGTAGCCCATCTGTTTCGTCCGCGATCTGACGCTTTGAGAGCGCACGTCGTCAGGTGCATACCAGCGGGCGCTGCGAAGGGTTTCGTAAGCTCTCTTTGTCATGCGATTCCTGTTGTGCACAGCGCGTCAAATCAAGTGAGACCAGGCAATTAAACGTGTCTGCTAAGGGGATTGATGTTGGCGAAAGGTCGGCAGATCTTCCTCGATGTAAATTCGGATGATCTCGTCGAAGTCGCTTTCGGATTTGAAACCGAGCTCCCTGGCCCGCGTCGCTTCGAACCCTTGCGGCCACGTCTGCACAATTCGCCAGATCGTCTCGTCGGGTTCATCCTGGATCAGCCGAATGACGTCGTCGCCGGCAACGCGCCGCAGGGCTTCGATCTGCTCTTCGACGGTGCAGATCACCGCCGGCATACTCAGATTGCGGCGTGGTCCCACTCGCTCTCCATCGAGCTCTGCGGCATGGAGCAGAAAATTGACCGCGGAACGCGGGCTTACGCTGGAGCCCCGGAACGATCGTGGCACTGGCAACAACGCCGGGATGCCATTGAGCGGCTCGCGAATGAGCCCCGACTTGAAGCCCGAAGCAGCCAGGTTCGGCTTGCCGGGCCTGACGCAAATGGTCGGCAGGCGAATCCCGATTCCGTCTATGAATCCGCGTCGCGTGTAATCGGCGAGCAGGCCCTCGACGATCATCTTCTGGGTGCCGTACGAGGTCAGCGGCGTCAGGTGAAACGTATCGGGCACGATCCCTGGAAAGGGGCCGCCGAAGGCGGCGGACGACGACGAGAACACCACCTTCGGCCGATACGCCAGCGCGCGGATCGCCTCGAAAAGTAGTCGTGACGCCTCGACATTCACGCGGTAGCCCAGCTCGAAGTTCGACTCGGCCTCTCCTGAAACGACGCCGGCGAGATGGAAGACGACGTCCGGTCTCGTCGCGACAAGGGCTTCCGCGGCGCTTGGATCGGCGAGGTCGCCGACATGCTTCGTCACCAATACGTCCGCAATCTGGATGTCCGCCGGGGCGACCACATCCTGCAGCTGCAACGCCGATATCTGGCGCCCGCCCAGCGAGCCGTTCGCGGCTAATCTCTTGACCAGTTTTTGCCCGATCATTCCGGCCGCGCCCGTAATCAGAATGCGCATCGATGTCTCCGGTCCTTCGAGCATTTAGGTCCAAATTCGAATCGATCGGCCACCTTATGACCGAGGCGATGGCAGGTCGATCAACTCGATCGGTGTGGCGTGACCAGGGGTGAAACCCCACCATCGTGCCGCAACTGTTCGGGGCCGCCCGGCGCACTGCAAGCGCGTGCAGGAGCCTCCAACGGGCCGGCCGCCAGCGGCGCTCCCGCCGACCGTCGGGCGTGTCCACGAGCGGACCTCCGGCGTTCGCGTCTATCATTGGATCGAGCAGCGCCCCATGGGACGGCCATGACGCCGATAAGGAGGAAGCCCCAGATGGCAGTCGCCAAATGCTGATTGGCTCCCAGAACCCCCGTTCGTCAGAAAGGCCCAAGCGACAACAAGGCCTGCCATGTTTGCTGTGAACGTCACCGCAAGATTGAGCCCGCCGGTGAGCGTAGGCAGCATCATAGGTCTCCGACGTCATCGTCATGCGGCCGCGATGGGCCCCCAATTCCCCCCTTTGGCCCTCCAGCCACATCAGCCACCATCTCGCTCTCCCAGGCCTGCAGCAGCCAACTCCGTCGACCTTGCCGGCCGATGTGAGATTCTAAATACAGGCAAGCGCGCGCTTGCACAATCGATTGTGGAAATATTKTCCGAGGGTCGGCGCAACTCGAAGCTGATCCGGGGGCAACACGACACGTCGCGAAGCTGCGCCATAGCTTCGCCACCCACCTGCTGGAGGACGTCACCGACACCCGCATCCTCCAGGTCCTACTCGGGCATGCCAAGCTCAACAACACCACCCTTTACGCGAAGGTGGCGACCCGGACAGTGCGTGCCGTGACGAGCCCGCTCGACAAGCTCGGGCTGTTCAAGCCGGGAGAGGGCTCGCCCGACATCTGAGTCGTGCGCGCCTCGATCGAGGTCGCCGACATCTTCCGTGCTGCCGGCCCAGCCTATCGGGCCGGCCATGCGGGTCACCCTCGCCTCGCCCAGCTCAAGGCGCTGGGTGGTGTACGCCAAGGCGCCGTTCGCCGGGCCGGAGGCGGTGCCCGCCTATCTGTCCCGCTATACCCACCGGGTCGCGATTCGATCACGAACCACTGGTAGCACGGTCTTTCAATAACCGATGCCGTTATGGCCTGTGTTTCATCCGCGCAATTGCTGGGCGAGACCGAACAGGTCTGCCGCCCCCCAGTGCTCGACAAAGACGCCGTCACGAATCTTGATGATGTCGGTGGAATTGAATGTCACGCGCTTACCGGTCGGTTGGATACCGAGATACTCACCCCTATGCGTGCCGGTGTAGACAAGATTGGCGCAGATCAGATCCCCCTCGGTCAGGGAGGCATCACTGGTCACGACGAGGTCGGGAAAGGCTTCGATGCGTTTGGCGAAATACGTGACAACGGCCTCGCGCCCGGCAAGCGAGGCTGCGTTGGTCGCTAACGCCTGATGCTGAATATAGCCGTCGGCTACATAGAGCGACTTGAACTTTTCCATATCATGCGCGGTCAATGCGTCGAGGAAAGCCTGCAGTAACTCGCGGTTGGTTTTCGCATTGCCGGCGGCCATAACCGGCAGCGTGCCACCAAGGTTGAACGGCAGAGCAGACAAGGCGGCTACGGTCAGGGCGTGGCGTCGATCCATCGAAGAACTCACCTGCGTTTGATGTTGAAATAATAGATCTCATTCAACGTAACTATGGTCCGCATCGCTGATAATGGGCTAAATCGATCATTCAATCGATACCAGGAGTGCATGAGATGGCAGACCGGCTGACCGGCATGGAAGTCTTCGTTCGAGCAGTAGAACTCGGTAGCCTCGCCGAGGCGGCACGGGCGAGCCGCCTATCAGCCGGGATGGTTGGCAAACATCTTCGCGCACTGGAGGCGCGGATTGGCATCCGGTTGCTCAATCGCACAACACGCCGATTGGGGCTCACGGAAACCGGGCGGACCTATTATGACCGTTGCCGGCAGATCCTCGCCGAAATCAGTGACGCCGAGCGCGAAGCGATCGAGCAGCAGAGGGCGCCACGCGGGCTGATCCGCGTCAACGCCCCAGTCGCCTTCGGTGGGGTGCATCTCGCGCGCGCTATCACGGACTTCAACGCGCAGTACGACGAGGTTTCGGTCGAGGCGGTCCTTAACAACAATTTGGTTGATCTGATGGATGGGGGCTGCGATCTTGCCATTCGCATCGCACGGCTACCGGATTCGGATCTTATCGCACGCCGACTTGCCCCGTGCCGCCGTGTTGTCTGCGCTGCCCCTGCCTATTTGGAACGGTATGGCGTCCCGGAGAGGCCAGAGGATCTTAAACATCACAATTGTTTAATTCATCTTCCGGACACCGATTCCGCCACGTGGCGGTTCAAAGGGGCAAGAAGAGAACAGGCAATTTCGATCAAAGGTCGGGTGCAAGGAAATAGCGGCACGCTTCTACACGAAATTGCCCTCGCCGGCGGCGGTATCGTGCGACTGCCGAGCTTTATTGTCGGCGAGGATCTGAAGGGCGGACGGCTTGTGCCTCTGTTGGCTGACCACATGTGCGAGGAGCTTGGCATTTATGCCGTTTTCCTTGATGCGCGACCGCTTTCGGCAAGAGTCCGCCTATTCGTCGAATTCCTCGCTCGCCGCTTTGGACCGGAGCCGTCGTGGGACGACTGGATGCCATAATCTGGCAACGGGCTAGCATCGATGGCGAAGGGGTTCGTCTACCCGATGATTGACTGACACGTTTGAGCTGAGCCGGTCTGCTTCTGCCACTGGTCGCCAAGGGCGAGGTGATTGTTCGCTCGACCGTGTGCCAAGGCGTCTCCTCACTGGCTCGTAGCATTTGGATTTATCGAACAGGCAGAAGGGGTAGCTTTTGGGATAAAGCGTTTGGGGTGCTGAACGGCGACAATTGGGCGCGAAGCTGCCGTTCAAAACATGGTACTTGGAAGTCGTGCTGTCGCGCTATCGGGCCGCAACGTGCCAGGGGGTCGATCCCTTCCAGAGCCACGCAAAAGCCGAATCTAGTATCCTACTTTGTCCATGAGCACCCGCAATTCGGACTGCGGAGCGACCCAGAAAGTTCAAAAAGCTTTCAGGAACCCCAGGCAAACTGGACGCCGCTTCGGACAATCAGGTTCACGGATATCCCGGCGAACATCCGCATAGGAGCGGTCAATATCGTCGGCAAAAGAGCGTCCGAAAAGGCCTCTCGGCAGCTCCCTCGTGGGAACGAAAAAAGAAGAGAAGCAGAACTTTCGTGTGCGATTTTTGCACACGGTCTCCCGCAACTATCTGATCTTATTTATGTATCTTCCCCATCCATCATAGGTGCAATGGCTACTCTAAATTCCTGATATTTCAGCATTTTTCCTTTAACATTAAACCGCTAGACCTTGCCAAGTGCACACGAAATTATCGAATTTTCCCTTTCAATCATAGGCAGTCGGCACCGCCTTCCGTCGAGGGAGGCCACCAATACACGAGGATTTCAGCTCCAGGTAATCATCGATGCCATATTTAGAACCTCCCCGGCCGGATCCTGACTGCTTGATGCCTCCGCGCGACGGCTATTTAGTGCATCGCAGCGTGTTTACCAGCGCAGTTAGTGCAGCAGGCTGATGCTGGCGACTGGGGTAGTACATGAAGAAGCCGGGAATAGGGGGCGTCCAGTTCTCCAGCACGCGAACGAGGCGGTGTTCAGCAACATGCTCCGCAACCTGCTCTTCATATGCGAGCCCAAGGCCGGCTCCGGTGAGCGCCGCCTGAATCACCAGGTTGGTATCGTCGATTACGAGCGGGCCGCTCACACCGATTGTGATCGCCTCGCGTCCCTGCTCGAACTGCCACCGGTACGGACCGTTCGGAAGACGCAGGTTTAGACATCGATGATCATTTAGATCCTTGGGCTTCCGAGGAATGCTTCGTGACGCAAAATAGCCGGGCGATCCCACTACCGCCAAACGCAACTCCTGCGAGACACGCACCGCGATCATGTCCTTTTGAATATACTCGCCGAGTTGAATACCGGCATCGAACTCGCCCGCGACGATGTCTACGGGACCAGTGACAGTGACAACGTCAAGAACGACGTCAGGGTAAGCCTCGGCGAATGCTGTGAGCCTCGGCAACAATACCATCGTCGCCGCCGACCGTGACATCACAATTCTAAGGCGTCCCGCAGGTCGGTGGCGAACGCTTCGGGCTTTGTCCAGCGCACGAGTAATTTGCTCAAGCGCCGGAGCCAGCTCCTTCAAAAGAGCTGCGCCCGCAGCGGTTGGCGCTACACTCTTCGTGGTCCGAGCAAGAAGCTGGAGTTCCAGCCGCTGCTCAAGTCTCCGGATGGTGTGGCTCAGGGCGGACTGGGAGACGCCCAGCTTCGCGGCAGCATGTGTAAAGCTTCGCTCGCTGGCGACGATTGCAAACGCGGCGAGTTCATTCAGCTCGTTTCCCATGATTTATGAATCTCACTCATGACACCATCCGGTGCAACATATCTAGTCTCATAAGTGCCCTTGTCCTAGGTTTGACCGACAGAAAGTCGACTCCGGCTTGCCTGGTGCTCGTCACGCGATTGCCGCGTGTACGGAATGGTTGGACGTAACAACGAGGTGACCCATGGATACCGATGTTCGCGCTTTGCGCACCCTGGCACAGACCTATTTTGACGCCGCCTATGAAATGGATGCAGAGAAATTTGCATCCGTATTTGATCCCTCGAGCTCCGTGACGAAGGTCGCCGACGACGGCGACGTGGGCGTGACGCCTGTTGCGATGTGGCTAGCAGCCGTCCGCAATACGAAAGCTCCAAAACAACAAGGCGTGGAGCGTAATGACGAGATCCTATCAATTGACGTCGAAAGAGACCTCGCGCTTCTGAAGGTGAAATTGCAGGTACCGCCACGCCATTTCACGGACCTCTTGTCGTGCTTGAAGGTCAACGGAACCTGGAAGATCGTCCAGAAGGTGATGACTTGGAAAACGTAACGGCTTCAGTACCGCAATAGAAAATTAATCCACCCAGCTTGGCAGGTTACCCCGTGAAATTTCTGTCTCAAAGCGCCAACGCCATGGCCTGTGCTTCGGGATCATCGAAGGTTTGGTCGCTCTCCGACGGATATGTCGACCTGCCGGCCCAATTGCTCAGAGATCCGAACGACAAGACATATACGCAGACAGTATCGCCTCAGCGGGAAGAGGCGCTCGTTCGACTTTCGGTCAACTGCTTCTTGATCGACCGCTCCGGCATCGACCGCATCTTGATAGATTGTGGGGCGGGGGGCAGCTGGGACCCGTCCTTGGGCCACCTCGAGGAGGCCATGTTCGAGGCAGGCATCGACACATCATCCATCACGATGGTCGCCCTCACCCATGCCCATGGCGACCACATCAACGGTCTTCTTGCGCCTGACGGGCGGCGAGCATTCAGAAACTTGAGCAAGATCGTGATTGCGGAGGACGCCGTTGAGGATTTCCTCGCCGAGCCAGGACTAGCGGATTTTCGGCCACTCCTGGCCCCAATCAGTGGAGGAGACCGGCTGGACGAACATTTGCTGGCGGTGGCGATACCCGGGCATGCTCCGGGCCATACGGGCTATCTCCTCAGCACTGGCGAGGACGATATTTTGTTCTGCGGCGACCTGATCCACGTTCCTGCTGCACAGTTTGCCCGTCCCGAGCTTACTTGGGCCTATGACGCTGACGAGTCCATGGCGAGGGCTAGCCGGATCGAGCTGCTCCAAGACGCAGCGGGTGCACAAACTTGGCTGGCTGGCGCTCACCTAGGACGACCAGGCATCGGCAGAATAGTCAAAGAGGGGCATGGATATGCGTTTATTTCCGCCGCGTAGCCCAGTTGCAGAACGAAGATGGAATGTACTGGCGAGACCAGTTGCATGCGCTCGCGCAACGCGTCGAGGTTCGCGGTTTCATACCGAAGTGGTGCACCCGACACGATTCGAACGTGTGGCCTCCACCTTGCGAGGGTAGCGCTTTGTCCAGCTGAGCTGCGGGTGCATCCTGCTTACGCTAGTCCCTGGTCCGACACGCCTAGAGCTTTTGCGATATGATTCCGACTGGATGACGTGCGGAGGCCAGCATGGACGACACAGCCGACAGAAAACCTGTCTACGATCCCCAGCAACTGGAGCCGTTGCTGGTTTCGCGGCAGCACGCGGGCGATGTCGACGGCATGACGGCCTTATTCGAACCCGATGCGGTGATCGACCGTGGCGGCGGAAATTTGCTGCGCGGCAAGGAGGCCATTCGCAGCTATTATGCGGAGATCGTCGCGTCCGGACGGAAGTTTGCCGTGGGCGAGCAGCGGCCGGCGCTCGTTTGCGGCGACCTTACCCTCACATCGACCCGACTTCCCGATGGCGACGTGACCAGCGAGGTTGCCCGTCGGCAACGCGACGGCACCTGGTTATGGGTGATCGACCGTTATTCCGTCACCTGAGCCACCAGAGGCAAGCACCTCCGGAGGAGCTTTCGACCAGTGATTTTCGGAGCACATCTCAAACCAGGACCCGCGCCGTCACGGCACGAGACCCTCGCATGACCGTCAAGACAACAGGCCCTTACCGCCGCAGCGCGTACACCTTTGCCATGCTTTCGCTGGCTGCCGGCAACGCCATATCATCGTCGAGAAGGCGCGTGATGCGGGCAAAGCCTGTGAACGCTTTCCTTGCTTCCTCGGGCGACATCTGGCCCGACAAGGCGGCCGAGCAGCAATTGAGCGCGCACTGATAGACTGGACCGCGCCGTCCTGTCGGCCATTTCCTCAAGAACACCATGGCCTCGGCAACACTATCGATTTCCTCAGCAGGATACCCCTGCCCGCGCGAAATTCGCACCGGCGAAAAGAAGTGCAGATAATMCATTATTTCCTCCCGGTTGACCGCGATGCACGCGATCGAACCCTATGAAACGCACCATCCACGGTTTGGTTCCGTGTAAAGAAGCGGAAATCAGAAAAATCGCCATGTGCCGAAATTCGAATCATTCGACCGGCAAACGCAAAACGGCCCACCATTGCGCCCCGTCGATAATCGCAGTTCTCATTGAATATCTTTAAGGCCAAAGCCGGCAAATAGGTTGCTTGTCCGTTCCCCGACGTCAGGCTTACCCTGCGTGCGGCCAACGCGTGAGGGCGCGTGCTGCAAAAGGGGAACATTGCAATGACAATACAGGGTGCTTCACCTGATCTGTATAACGAGGATCTGGCTCCGGCCAAAATTCGAAACTGGGGACCATTCTCGATCTTCAACGTCTGGACGTCGGACGTTCACAGCCTCTGGGGCTACTACCTGGCTGCCAGCCTGTTCCTGTTCTGCGGCGGCTTCGTCAACTTCATAATCGCCATCGGCATCGGTTCGCTGATCATCTACGCGCTGATGAACATGGTCGGTTATGCCGGCGTGAAGACTGGCGTGCCCTATCCCGTGCTCGCCCGCGCCTCATTCGGCATCTGGGGCGCCAATATACCGGCGCTGGTGCGCGCCATCGTCGCCTGCTTCTGGTACGGCGCGCAGACGTCGGCAGCCTCCGGCGCCATCGTGGCACTCTTGATCCGCTCGCAATGGTTCGCCGATCTCAACGCCAACTCGCATTTCCTCGGTCATTCCGGCCTGGAAGTGATCTGCTTCGTCGTTATCTGGGCGCTGCAGCTTCTGATCATCCAGCGCGGCATGGAGACGGTGCGCCGCTTCCAGGATTGGGCGGGTCCGGCGGTCTGGGTGATGATGCTGATCCTGGCGATTTACCTGTGCGTCAAATCCGGAACCTTCGCCTTCACCAGCGACATCCCGATGGACGTGTTATTGGAGAAGACCAAGGATGCGGGCGTGCCGGGCACGCCGGGCTCGTGGACCGCGCTGTTTGCGGTGGCCGCGATCTGGGTGACCTATTTTTCGGCGCTCTATCTCAACTTCTGCGATTTCGCCCGCTATGCGCCCGATCAGGCGTCGCTGCGCAAGGGCAACATCTGGGGCCTGCCGGTCAACCTCATCCTGTTCTCGCTTGTCGCCGGCGTCACCACCATTGCCGCCTACGACGTCTATCACGAAGTACTGCTGCACCCCGACCAGATCTCGGCGAAATTCGACAGCTGGTACCTAGCAGCCCTTGCGGCCCTGACCTTCGCCGTGGCGACGCTTGGCATCAACGTCGTCGCCAACTTCGTGTCGCCGGCCTTCGACTTCTCAAACGTCTTTCCCAGGCAGATCGACTTCAAGAAGGGCGGCTATATCGCGGCGCTGATCGCGCTGGTGCTCTACCCCTTCGCGCCGTGGGAAGGCAGTGCCGCCTCCTTCGTCAACATCATCGGCGCGACGATGGGACCGATCTTCGGGGTGATGATGGTCGACTACTATCTGATCCGCAAAAGTGAGGTCGACGTCGAAGCGCTCTACCGCGAGGACGGCGAGTTCCGCTTCCAGGGCGGCTGGCACGTCAATGCCTTCATCGCCGCCGGCATCGGCGCCATCTTCTCGTCGATCCTGCCCAACTTCACCAACTGGCTGCCGTCCTGGTGGGGTGTCTATGGCTGGTTCTTCGGCGTTGGCATCGCCGGCACCATCTACTACGTGCTGCGCACAGCGGCTTTGGGCGCTGGCGCCAAGACCGCGAAGGCCTGACAGGCATAGGATCCGGGGCGGCGCAAAGCCGCCCCGGATCCTATGCGCCGACCATCTCGGCCAGTTTGCGCACCGTGTTCCAATTGCGCGACGTGCCGATGCCCAGACGTTTGTGGCTCGTTGCCGCCAGGAGCCGTGAACTGGGCCTCTCACGCGAAAAGACAACCCAGATATCGCCACCGACCGACAGCACCTTCTCGTCCGCGGCGGCATAGGCCTGGAGCGCCGCTACAGCATCCACGGGCGCGGGTTTGCGCATCACGCGCACCGCCACCTGGTCGCCGGCTTCGGTGGACTCACGCGGGAACGGATTGCCGGCGGCAAGCGTCCGCCAGTCCTCGGCACCGCGCACGATGATATCGACATGCCTGCCGAAGGTTTTTTCGAAGGCTGCTTCCAGCCGTTGCTCCAGATCAGCGACTGCCGTTGCCGGCGCCTCGAAGACCAGGTTGCCGGTCGCAACCAAGGTGCGAACATTCTTCAGGCCGAGGTCTTCCGCCATCGCCTTCAGGTCGGCCATGACGAGCCGCCGTCCCTCGCCCAGGATGATGCTGTAGAGGAGCGCGACATAGGTCTGCATCGCCTAGAGCCGGATGATTTCAGGTCGATTCGACCTGAAATCTGAATCCGCATCAAAGAGATAGGGCATGATGTCGTCCGAAAACCGCTTCATACTTTTCGGCATCATGCTCTAGCCAGCCAGAAGCCGTTACACCAAGCGGCTCTGTTCCACTGCCGCCTCGATGAAGCTGGCGAACAGCGGATGCGGGTCGAGCGGCCGGCTTTTCAGTTCCGGATGATACTGAACGCCGATGAACCAGGGATGGTCGGGGTATTCGACCGTCTCCGGCAACACGCCATCGGGCGACATGCCGGCAAACACCAGGCCGCAATCCTCGAGCCGCTCCTTGTAATCGACATTGACTTCGTAGCGGTGGCGATGGCGCTCGGAAATCTGCGTATCGCCATAGATCTCGGCGATCTTGGAACCCTTGGCGAGATCGGCCTGATAGGCGCCGAGCCGCATCGTGCCGCCGAGATCACCGGTTTCCCGGCGCTTCTCCAGCATGTTGCCTTTCAGCCATTCGGTCATCAGGCCCACCACCGGTTCCTCGGTTGGGCCGAATTCGGTCGATGAGGCATGCTCGACGCCGGCCAGCGACCGCGCGGCCTCGATGCAGGCCATCTGCATGCCGAAGCAGATGCCGAAATATGGCACCTTGCGTTCACGCGCGAACTTCGCCGCCAGGATCTTGCCTTCGGAGCCACGCTCGCCGAAGCCGCCTGGAACCAGGATGCCATGCACCTTTTCCAGCCAGGGCGTCGGATCTTCCTTTTCGAAGATCTCCGATTCGATCCAGTCGAGCTTGACCTTGACGTGGTTGGCCAGGCCGCCATGCGATAGCGCCTCGATCAACGATTTGTAGGCATCCTTGAGGCCGGTGTATTTGCCGACCACGGCGATGGTGACCTCGCCTTCCGGATTGTGGATGCGGTTGGACACCGCCTGCCAGGGTTCCATGCGCGGCTTCGGCGCCGGATCGATGCCGAACGCGGCCAGCACTTCCGAATCAAGCCCTTCCTTGTGATAGGCCATCGGCACGTCGTAGATATGCGGCACGTCGAGCGCCTGGATAACAGCACTTTCGCGCACATTGCAGAACAGCGACAGTTTTCTGCGCTCTTCTTTCGGAATGGCGCGGTCGGCGCGAACCAGCAGAATGTCGGGCGCGATACCGATGCCGCGCAGTTCCTTGACCGAATGCTGGGTCGGTTTGGTTTTCAGCTCACCCGCCGTCGGAATGTAGGGCATCAGGGTCAGATGCACGTAGACGGCGTTGTTGCGCGGCAGGTCGTTGCCAAGCTGACGGATCGCCTCGAGGAACGGCATCGCCTCGATATCGCCGACCGTGCCGCCGATCTCGCACAGCACGAAATCATAGTCGTCATTGCCGTTGAGGACGAAATTCTTGATCTCGTCGGTAACGTGCGGAATGACCTGCACGGTGGCACCGAGATAGTCGCCGCGCCGCTCGCGCTCGATGATGTTCTTGTAGATGCGGCCGGTAGTGATGTTGTCCTGTTGGTTGGCCGAGCGGCCGGTGAAGCGCTCATAGTGGCCAAGATCGAGATCGGTCTCCGCACCGTCATCGGTGACGAAAACCTCGCCATGCTGGTACGGCGACATCGTGCCTGGATCGACATTGAGGTAGGGGTCGAGTTTTTTGATGCGTGCGCGATAGCCTCGCGCCTGCAAGAGAGCCCCAAGGGCCGCTGCGGCAATGCCTTTTCCAAGTGAGGAAACCACGCCGCCTGTGATGAATACATATCGCGCCATGGGAGTCATCGCTTAACGCGGCCGGATTGATTCCGCCAGAGAAAAAACCGCCGCAAAGGTTTTTTCCCAAGAAGGCGCGATACCCCTATGCATGTCGCCCAAAGCACGAAGCAGTTTTTGGGACAACGACATGCACAAAACAAAGAACTAAAGCGCGTCGATTGAATCCGTTTCAACGCAACGCGCTTGGGGCAAGTCAAAACAAAAGGGCCGGCAAAGGCCGGCCCTTCGGCATGATGGATGCGGGCGTCAGATGATGACGACCTTGGTGCCTACCCTGACGCGGCTGTAAAGGTCCATGACGTGCTCGTTGATCATGCGGAAGCAGCCGTTGGAGGCGCTGGTTCCGATCGACTGCGGCGCGATGGTGCCGTGGATGCGCAGATGCGTGTCTTTCTTGCCGTCATAGAGATAGATGGCGCGGGCGCCGAGCGGGTTCTGGCCACCGCCGGGCATGCCGTCCTTGTACTGCCCATAGTGCTTCGGCTCGCGCTTCTGCATGTCCAGCGTCGGGATCCAACGCGGCCATTCCTGCTTGTCGCCGACCGCGACCGTGCCCTTGAACTGCAAGCCTTCGCGGCCGACCGCAATGGCGTAGCGGCGAGCGGTGGAAGACGATTCGACGAGGTAGAGGCGGCGAGCGCTGGTGTCGATGACAATGGTGCCGGCGTCGTAGCCGGTGAATTCCACGTCCTGCGGCACAAACTCCGGCTTCACCTTGAACTGCTTCTTGGCTTCCTTCTTGGCGAGAGCCTGGTCCAGCGCCCGTGTCTCGGGGAGATATGAGACCGAAGACGAGGAGCTGCCGCCAAAGAGGCCGGCGAACAGGCCGCCGCTCGACTGCTTCTTGCCGATGACTTCGCTGCGCAGCTCGCCATTGTTTCCGGTCAAAGCGACGTTCATCGCTTCGGCGGGGAGTGGCTCAGCCGACTGGATCGGTTCGATCGGCGCAATCGGCTCGATGATGTTGACGGTCTTCTCGGCAGGCTTGGCGTCGGCCACTTCGGTTGCCGAAGCGGTCTTGCCCCTTTTGGCGAGGAACGCTTGCCGTTCCGCCTCGGCCTTGGCCTTGGCCGCTTCGCGCATCGCCAGCTTCCTGGCTTCGAGTGCTTTGGCCTTGGCTGCTTCCTTGTCGGCAACGATCTTGGCCTCGATCTTCTTGATCTGGGCGAGATCGTCCGATGTCGGGCTTTTCTTCTTCTTGAGAAGCTTCAATTGCGCCGCATCACTCTTGACGGCGACGTTGATGGCACTGGTTGTTTCAGCCGATTGATTTGCGGCCATATTGGCCGGCATGCCGGCGAAAGCCGGGGAACTCATGCCGAGTACGGCGCAGAGTCCCATGAAAATGAAGCTGCGAAGCTGCATGGCGAAGATCCGATCGTTCTATGCTTGTTGCCCACGGCGTCGCTCAGCGCCCCCCAAGGGCGCCGGAAATGCCGCGCGCAATCTATAGTCGAATAAGCGCAGACGCCTCAAGGGTAACGCCACATTGCAGGCACTCGAATCTTCGTGATCATGCTGCATTTGCCGCGACTGTGTTCAAACGACAACAGATCGCGGCTTCAGGCGCCGGAGACTACTGGTTCGGGACCTGCGGGGTCGCCGGTGCAGCGGGCGTGGTGCCGTTGGTCGCCGGCTGAGTCGAGCCGGCGGCGGGCGCGGTGGCCGGGGCAGTCGCCGGAGGCGTTGCCGCGGCATCGTTGCCGGACGGCGGCTTCGGCGCGGTGTTGCCGGCGGGCGCCGGAGTGGTCGTGCCGGGCAATTGGTTGAGCACACCCTTGCCGGCGCCGTCAGATGTCGCGGGCACGCGGTCGAGGATGTCGATCGGCTTCTCGCCGTAGCGGGCGACGATCGACAGTGTCAGCGACGTGGCGAAGAAGGCGGCCGCCAGGATCGCCGTCGCACGCGTCAGCGCGTTGGCCGCACCGCGCGCGGTCATGAAGCCGGATCCGCCGCCAATGCCGAGGCCGCCGCCTTCGGAGCGCTGCAGCAGCACCACGCCGACAAGGGCGAGCACGACCATGAGATGGATGACGATCAGTACGGTTTCCATAGTTTATCCTGGCAAGGCCTTGCCCGGTCGCGGACCGACCGGTGAATTGGAGGCGGCTCAATACAATGCTTTGATGGCATTTCCAAGCCCGTGGCCGGAATATGGGAAGCAACGCTCCCTTTGCAACGATTTCCGGCGCCGTCCACCCCTAGGCGATGCTGCGATAAGCCTCGGCGATGGCAAGGAAGTCGGCCGCTTTCAGGCTGGCGCCGCCGACCAGCGCTCCGTCGACATTCCTGACGCCGAGCAGTTCGACCGCGTTGGAAGGCTTGACCGAGCCGCCATAGAGAATGCGCATCTTGGCCGCTACGCCGTCGAGTTTTTCCGACAGCTTTTCGCGGATATGTGCATGTGCTTCGGCCACATCGGTCGCGGTCGGCGTCAGGCCGGTGCCGATCGCCCACACTGGCTCATAGGCAATGACGGTGTTGGACGGGGTGGCGCTTGGCGGTACCGAGCCGGCGACCTGCCGCGACAGCACATCGAGCGTGGCGCCCGCTTCACGCTGCTGCTGCGTCTCGCCAATGCAAATGATGGCCACAAGCCCGGCGCGCCAGGCGGCTGAAGCCTTGGCCTGGACCGTCGCGTCATCCTCACCGCGTTGCTCGCGGCACTCGGAATGGCCGACGATGACATGGCTCGCGCCGGCATCCTTCAGCATTTCCGCCGAGATGCAGCCCGTGTAGGCGCCGCTTTCCTTGGTGTGGCAATCCTCGCCGCCGGCGTGGACCGGCGTGCGTGACAGAATCTCGGCTGCGTGGGCAAGCAGGGTTGCGGGAACGCAAACCAGCGCTTCGGTCTCCGCATCAAGCCCACTCATGAAACCGTTGCCGATCATCCTGAGCTCGTTGAGCGAGGCACTGGTGCCGTTCATTTTCCAGTTGCCGGCGACGAGCGGGCGAATTCCTGGCGTCATGGGTTGCTTCTCCGGGCGATATCAGGCTCTGGCCCTCACTACCAAAATCAGGCCACAAAGCAATCGACAGTGGACCGGAAGGGCGCTATTGCGCTTGTTTCAGACTCGGCGCATGCGAAAATGCGCATAAATCGGAAGTAACGATGCTTGGTGTATTGAGAAGCGCGGCGGGTACCTGGGTCGCGAAGGGTCTACTAGTGTTGCTGGTGCTCAGCTTTTTAGTCTGGGGCATTTCCGGACGGCTGATGGGCGGTTTCGCCGGCCACGATTCGGTTATTTTCGCCGGCGGCACCAAGGTGTCGATCAACGAATACCGTCTCGCCTATGACCGCCAGCTCGCCGTCATGTCGCAGCAATTCGGCCAGCGCCTCACCCACGAACAGGCAAAGGCGCTCGGCATCGACAACCAGGTGCTGGCGCAGCTCGTCTCGGGAGCCGTTCTCGACGAACAGGCCCGCAAGCTGGGCCTCGGCCTCTCCAAGGACCGGCTGGCCGAGCTGACGCGCGAAGATCCGGCCTTCAAGGGTCCTGGCGGCCAGTTCGACAGGCGAACGTTCGAATATATGTTGCAGCAGATTGGCATGCGGCCTGCGGATTATTTGAAGAACCGTGCCCAGGTGGCGGTGCGCCAGCAGATCGTCGAGGCGGTCTCGGATGGCCTCAAGGCGCCTGATGCTTTCTTCAAGGCGGTCGCGCTCTATCGCGGCGAAGACCGCACCATCGACTATTTGACGCTGCCCAAGGCACTGGTCGAGCCGATCGGGGCGCCGTCCGACAGCGTGCTCTCGGCCTATTTCGACGCCAACAAGAAGACATACGCGGCACCCGAATACCGCAAATTCTCCTATGTCCGCCTCGAGCCGGTCGACATCATGGATACGACCGCCGTAACCGACCAACAGGTCAGCGACGACTACAACAAGAACAAGGCGCGCTACACGACGCCGGAGCTGCGCACCATCGAGCAGCTTGTGTTCAAGACGCCTGACGCGGCCAAGGCCGCGCTCGATTCGCTCAAGGCCGGCGCCACCTTCGACAAGCTTGTCACGGCGGAAGGCAAGACCCCGGCCGATACGTTGCTCGGCACGCTGGCCAAGGACAAGATCGCCGACAAGGCGGTCGCCGACGCGGCCTTCGCACTCAATGCGAATGAAGTCAGCCCGGTCGTGCAGGGCGCCTTCGGTCCGGTGCTGCTGCGCGTCACCGAAATCAAGCCCCAGGTGGTGAAGCCGCTGGCCGAAGTGTCCGACCAGATCCGCAAGGATCTGGCGTTGAGCGAGGCAAGTCGCATCCTCCTGGACGTGCGTGACAATTACGAAGACACCCGCGCCGCTGGCGGCTCGCTGGCCGACGCCGCCACCAAGTTGAAGCTGAAGATCGTCACCATCGACGCCATCGATCGCAGTGGCCTGAGACCTGACGCAAGCATCGTCAAGGACCTGCCGCAGTCGCCGGAATTGATCAAGGCTGTCTTCGACGCTGAACCCAACACGGAAAACGACGCCTTGACCACGGCGGACAACGGTTTCGTTTTCTACGAAGTGGCTTCCATCACACCGGCTCGCGACCGCACGTTGGACGAGGCTCGCCAGAAAGTCGTCGCCGACTGGACCGCCGCCGAAACAACCAAGCGGCTCACCGCCAAGGCCGACGAGCTCGAAAAACGGCTCAAGGCCGGCGCCACGCTCGACGTCATCGCCGGCGAACTGAAGCTGGAAAAGCAGACCAAACGCGGTGTCAAGCGCGAGGCCGATGATGTCGACTTCGGCAAGGAGGGCGCGGCAGCGATGTTCGGCGTTGGCGAAGGCGGCACCGGGCTGATCCCCTCGCCAACCGGCGACGGACAGATCCTGTACAAGGTCGCCGAAGTGTTCGAGCCCGCCGGAGCTGACGCCAGCTCCGTGCCGGAAGACGCACAGAAATCCTTCACCTCCGGCATGTCTGACGATCTGCTCGACCAGTTGGTGGCGCAGTTGCAGACGCAATTCGACGTTCGCATCGACCAGGCCGCCGTCGCCCAAGCCTCGACAAGATGAGCGCGCTGAAAACCCATATCGCCAAGGTCGCGACCGGAAGCGCGCTTTCCTTCGAGGAAGCGCGCGAGGCCTTCGACATCATCATGTCGGGCGACGCAACGCCCGGCCAGATCGGTGGCTTCCTGATGGCGCTGCGCGTGCGCGGCGAGACAGTGAGCGAGATTTCCGGCGCCGTCGCCACCATGCGCGCCAAGATGCTGCGCGTCGAGGCGCCGGTCGGCGCCATCGACATCGTCGGCACCGGCGGTGACAATTCCCACAGCGTCAACATCTCGACGGGCTCGGCGTTTGTTATTGCCGGCAGCGGCGTGCCGGTTGCCAAGCACGGCAATCGCGGGCTGTCGTCGCTGACAGGGGCCGCCGACGTGCTGGTCGCACTCGGGGTCAAGATCGATATCTCGCCCGAATTCATCGGCCGCTGCATCCATGAGGCGGGCGTTGGCTTCATGTTCGCGCCCGCACACCATCCGGCGATGAAGCATGTCGGTCCGACCCGCGTCGAACTCGGCACCCGCACCATCTTCAACCTGCTTGGGCCCCTCTCCAACCCGGCTGGCGTCAAGCGGCAGATGGTCGGTGTGTTCCTGCCCGAATGGATCCTGCCGGTGGCCGAGACGCTGAAAGCGCTGGGCGCCGAGCATGCCTGGGTTGCCCACGGCGACGGCTATGATGAGATCACCACCACCGGCGAGACCCATGTCGCCGAACTGATCGCCGGTGAGATCCGCAGCTTTACGCTGACCCCGGAAGCGGTTGGACTGGCGCGCCACACCAAGGATGAGTTGCGTGGCGGCGACGCAGCCTACAACGCCGACGCATTGCGCGATATGCTGAGCGGCGCTGCCGGCGCCTATCGCGACACCGTGCTGATGAATGCCGGCGCCGGACTTGTGGTCGCGGGCAAGGCGACGACACTTGGCGACGGCATCGCGCTCGCCGCGCAAGCCATCGACAGTGGCCGCGCGCTGCAGGTGCTTGACCGGCTGATCGAGATTTCGAACGGGTAGAGCGTGTCTGACATTCTTCGCAAGATCGAGGCCTACAAACGCGACGAGATCGCGGCGGCAAAGGCACGTGTGCCGCTGGCCGAGATCAAGGCGCGGGCCAAAGATGCCGAGGCACCGCGCGGCTTTCTTGCCGCGCTCGAGACCAAGCGCAAATCCGGCGCCTTCGCGCTGATCGCCGAGATCAAGAAGGCAAGCCCCTCCAAGGGCCTGATCCGCGCCGATTTTGACCCGCCGGCATTGGCGCAGGCCTATGCGAAAGGCGGCGCCGCCTGTCTTTCGGTGCTGACCGACGCGCCGTCGTTCCAGGGCGCGCCTGGATTTCTCACCAGCGCGCGAGCAGCCGTCGCCCTGCCCGCTTTGCGCAAGGATTTTTTGTTCGACCCATACCAGGTCTACGAAGCCCGCGCCTGGGGCGCGGACGCCATCCTGATCATCATGGCCAGCGTCGACGATGCTTTGGCCAGCGACCTCGAATCGACGGCGTTTGAACTCGGCATGGATGCGCTGGTCGAAGTGCATGACGAAGCCGAGACGCAGCGCGCGCTAAAACTGTCGTCGCGGCTGATCGGTATCAACAACCGCAATCTCAGAACATTCGAGACCAGTCTCGAAACCTCGGAGCGGCTGGCGTCGATGGTACCGGCCGACCGCCTGCTGGTCAGCGAAAGCGGCATTTTCTCGCATGACGATTGCCTCAGATTGAAAAAGAGCGGCATCGGTACCTTCCTTGTCGGCGAAAGCCTGATGCGGCAACAGGACGTCACCACGGCGACGCGCCTGCTTCTGACGGGCAAGGCGCCGGTCGAGGCCGTCTGACGATGGCGGTCGCCCTCACCCATCTCGGCGCGCAGGGCGAGGCCAACATGGTCGATGTCGGCGACAAGGCGGAGACGACGCGTACCGCAATTGCCGAGGGTTTTGTCGCGATGCAGCCCGAGACGCTGACCATGATTCTCGAGGGCAACGCCAAGAAGGGCGATGTGCTTGGCACTGCGCGCATCGCCGGCATCATGGCGGCGAAGAAAGCGCATGAGTTGATTCCGCTCTGCCATCCGCTGCTCCTTACGAAAGTTTCCGTCGACATCGAGCCCGACCAAGCTTTGCCTGGCCTGAAGGTCACGGCGCTGGCGCGTGTCACCGGCAAGACGGGCGTCGAGATGGAAGCGTTGACAGCCGCTTCGGTGGCCTGCCTCACAATCTACGACATGGCCAAGGCGGTGGACCGCGCCATGGTCATCTCCGGCATCCGATTGGTCGAAAAGACCGGCGGCAAGTCGGGCGACTACAGAGTGGACGCCTGATGGCGCTGGTTCCGGTCGCCGAGGCGCTCGAACGCCTGCTTGAGGGTGCAGCACCTTTGGCGGGCGAAAGCGTTCCGCTGTTCGAGGCTGTTGACCGTGTGCTGGCCGAACCGGTCGCAGCGCTCCGCACCCAGCCACCTTTCGACGCTTCAGCCATGGATGGCTACGCGGTGCGCGCCGTCGATGTGGCGTCGGTGCCATCCAGACTTTCCGTGATCGGCATGGCGCCTGCCGGGCGTGGCTTTGACGGCACGGTCGGCAAGGCACAGGCTGTGCGTATCTTCACCGGTGCGCCGCTGCCTGAAGGCGCCGACACCATCGTTATCCAGGAGAATGTCCGCGACCTCGGTGGTGGTGATGTCGAAGTCATCGAACGGACGGCGGAGTGGCGCAACATCCGCCGCGTCGGCCTCGACTTCTCGAAAGGCGACGTCCTGCTGGAAAAAGGCCGCGTGCTCGATCCGGCGGCATTGTCGCTGGCGGCGTCGGCCAACCATCCACGGGTCAACGTGGTGAAACGGCCGCTGGTCGCCATCATCGCCACCGGCGACGAATTGTTGCCGCCCGGCAGCGAACTCGGGCAGGACCAGATCATCTCGTCCAATGCCTATGGTGTCGCCGCGGCGGCGCAGTCGGTCGGCGCTCGTGCGCTCGATCTCGGCATTGCCGCCGACCGCAAGGAGGCCATCGCCGTGTTGGTGCGGAAGGCGGTCGCGGCCGGCGCGGACGTTATCGTCACGCTGGGCGGGGCCTCGGTCGGCGACCATGATCTGATCCACGACGTGCTGACCGGCGAAGGCATGACGCTCGGCTTCTGGAAGATCGCCATGCGCCCCGGCAAGCCGCTGATGTTCGGCCGCCTCGGCGACATCAGATGCATCGGCCTGCCCGGCAATCCGGTGGCAAGCCTGGTCTGCTCGCAGCTGTTCCTGAAGCCACTGCTGGCGCGACTTGGCGGCCGCGAACACCGCCAGGACATTCGTCCGGCGCGACTGGGCGCTGCGATGCCGGCCAATGATTTGCGCCAGGACTATGTGCGGGCGGTGGTCCGGGACGAAGACGGCGGGCCGGTGGCGACGCCGTTCGGCATACAGGATTCTTCGATGCTGAGAATGCTGGCTGACGCCAACGGGCTGATCGTGCGGGCACCATTTGCCCCAGCAGCGACCGCTGGCGAAGCTTGCAGCGTACTGATGTTACGCTGAAGATTCGCCAAACAAGCCATCGATAACAAGCCAAAACTGGACTCGTCTCTATTCCGAGATCAAGGTCCGGGTCAGTGGATGCGCCGGATCGGCGAGGCCGTCAACGATACTGTAATGGTGCCGGTCGGGCTCGACCACGGTAGAGGTCGTGGCATCGAGGCCGGTCCAGATATTGGCAAGCAAGGCGTTCTGGCGCAGGAACTCCGCGCGTTCACCACCACCGGCCCAACAGGTGATGCGGGCACCATCCATGGGACGCAACAGCGCCGGGCTTTCGGTCAGCGCCTCCTGCTCGTCGATTGCCAGTGTCGCGTTCATCTCGGTGCGCATGATCGGGCGCAGGTCGTGGAGGCCCGAAATCGAAACGACGTGGCGTATGCGCCGCGCCACATCGGCCGACAGCGGCGTTGTCGCCGTGACCATGCGGCTGGCGAGATGTCCGCCGGCCGAATGGCCGGTCAACATCAGCGGCCCGTCGACCAGTCCTGCCGCCTTGCCGATCGCCTCGCCGATCTCTTGGACGATGCCGGCGATGCGGATTTCGGGACAGAGCGTGTAGGAGGGCATCGCCACGGCAAAGCCGCTGCTGACGGCACCGTTGGCGAGATGCGACCAGAAACTCTTGTCGAACGCCATCCAGTAACCGCCATGGATGAACACCACCAATCCCTTGGGTGTGGCACTGGGTAGGAAAAGATCAAGGCGATTGCGCCGTCCGCCGCCATAGGTGATGTCGAGCCGTGCCCGGCCCTCTGACGAAAGCGCGTCACGAAACGCTTGCGCCGGCTCCACCCACGCGGTCGGCCAGCGGTCGCTGCCGGCGATGTTCGCGCTGTTGGCGTAGGCATTGTCCCAATCGGCAATGCGATGTCTAGGCATCGGCATCCTCCCCCAAAACGGCATCGTTTCTGCGCTAGCAATGGCCACCGCCACGCCATGCGTCAATGCTCCATGGCAAAAACATTTTAGGCTTGAAACAAATTTCGACTGGTGCGATCCTGCCGTCACGAACAGCCGACAATGGGAGGTCTGCTGTGCTGCCCAAACTTGGAGATGTCGGCCCTTTTGGGTCGTGTCGAGCAAGGTGCGACTGGCAACACAAAAACCTCCTCAAAAGCAGGACCTTGAGATCCACCCCAATAAGCCAGGCGCCTCGCGCACTGGCCAGGCAGCAGACAGGATAGCGGCGACATGCTTGGGCCTTCAGCGCATATCGACACGTTCACGCGCGATCACCTGCCGCCGCCGGAGCAATGTCCGGACTTCCTGCTAGACGGTTTCGACTATCCCGAACATCTCAACGCCGGCGTCGAACTCACCGACAGGCTGGTCGAGAAGGGCCTGGGTGACCACACCGCGCTGATCGGCAATGGCCGCCGCCGCACCTACAAGGAACTGTCCGACTGGACGAACAGGCTGGCCCACGCGCTGGTCGAAAACTACGGCGTCAAGCCGGGCAACCGGGTGCTGATCCGCTCGGCCAACAACCCCGCCATGGTCGCCTGCTGGCTGGCCGCCACCAAGGTCGGCGCCGTGGTCGTCAACACCATGCCGATGCTGCGCGCCGGCGAGCTCGCCAAGATCGTCGACAAGGCGGAAATCACGATCGCGCTTTGCGACACCAGGCTGATGGACGAGATGACCGCTTGCGCCAAGGACAGCGCGTTCCTCAAGCAGGTCATCGGCTTCGACGGCACCGCCAACCATGATGCCGAACTTGATCGCGCCACCCTCGACAAGTCGGTCGTTTTCAGCGCCGTCAACACTGGCCGCGACGACGTCGCGCTGCTTGGCTTCACCTCGGGCACGACAGGCGTGCCGAAGGCAACGATGCATTTCCACCGCGACCTCCTGATCATCGCCGACGCCTATGCCCGCGAAATCCTCCAGGTGACGCCAGACGACATCTTTGTCGGCTCGCCGCCATTGGCTTTCACCTTTGGCCTTGGCGGCCTCGCCATCTTTCCCCTGCGCTTCGGTGCGGCGGCGACGCTGCTCGAACAGGCGACGCCACCCAACATGATCCACATCATCGAGACCTACAAAGCGACCATCTCCTTCACCGCGCCGACCGCCTATCGCGCCATGCTGAAGGCCATGGATGAGGGTGCCGACCTGTCATCGCTGCGCGTCGCCGTTTCGGCCGGCGAGACCTTGCCCGCTCCGGTCTTCGAGGAGTGGACGCAGAAGACCGGCAAGCCGATCCTCGACGGCATCGGCGCCACTGAAATGCTGCACATCTTCATCTCCAACCGCTTCGACGATATGAAGCCTGCGTCGACCGGCAAGCCGGTGGGAGGCTACGAGGCTCGCATTGTCGATGACCAGATGCACGAGGTGCCGCGCGGCGCGACCGGCAGGCTGGCGGTGCGCGGCCCGACCGGCTGCCGCTACATGGCCGACGACAGGCAGAAGGAATACGTCCGCGACGGCTGGAACCTCACCGGCGACACCTTCACCCAGGACGAAAACGGCTTCTTCCATTTCGCCGCCCGCTCCGACGACATGATCGTCAGCGCCGGCTATAACATCGCCGGCCCCGAGGTCGAGGCAGCGCTGCTGGCGCACCCGGACGTCGCCGAATGCGCTGTCATCGGCGCTGAGGATGCCGAACGCGGCCAGATCGTCGAGGCGCATGTTGTGTTGGTGCAAGGTGTGGCACGTGACGCGATGACCATCAAGCGCCTGCAGGACCATGTCAAAGCGACGATCGCGCCCTACAAATACCCGCGATCCGTGAAGTTCATTGCTGCGTTGCCCAAGACGCAGACCGGCAAAATCCAGCGCTTCCGGCTGCGCACGGAGAAAATCAGTTGAGCGAACCATACGATCCGGCGTCCGAAGGCGCACAGATGTCGTTCAAGGAGCGCATGTCCTACAGCGACTATCTGCACCTGGAGAAAGTGCTGGAAGCCCAGACGCCGCTGTCGTCGGCGCATGACGAGATGCTGTTCATCATCCAGCATCAGACCTCCGAGCTCTGGATGAAGCTTGCCCTGCACGAGATCGGTGCCGCGATCCGCTCGATCCGCGCCGACCGCCTCGAGCCGAGCTTCAAGATGCTGTCGCGCGTCGCCCGCATCTTCGAGCAGTTGAACAACGCCTGGGACGTGCTGCGGACGATGACACCCAGCGAATACACCGAGTTCCGAGACGCGCTCGGCCAATCCTCGGGTTTCCAGTCCTGGCAGTATCGCGCCATCGAGTTCATGGCCGGCAACCGCAACCTCGCCATGCTCGGCCCGCACAAGCACCGGCCGGACCTCAGCGGGAAGCTTGAGGCGATCCTGGCCGAACCGTCGCTCTACGACGAAGCGCTGCTGCTGCTCGCCCGCAACGGATTCGACATCGGTGCTGACGCCAACCGTACCGACTGGCGTGAGACGCGCACCGAGAATGAAGCGGTCCTGGTCGCCTGGCAGACAGTCTACCGCGACCCGCAGCGCTACTGGATGTTCTACGAGCTGGCTGAAAAACTGGTCGACTTCGAGGATTATTTCCGCCGCTGGCGCTTCAACCACGTAACCACGGTCGAACGCATCATCGGCCTGAAGCGCGGCACCGGTGGCACGTCGGGTGCGTCCTACCTGAAGAAGATTCTCGAGGTCGTCCTGTTTCCGGAACTCTGGACAGTTCGCACCCGGCTCTAGCTTCTCAGGTCACCGCGGTTTTGACCGCGAAACGCGCGTCTTGCCAGGCACCCGTGCGCAGGATGTCTTCCAGCACCTCGACCGCCTGCCAGACATCCTTGTAGCCGACATAGAGCGGCGTGAAGCCGAAGCGGATGGTCGAAGGCGCGCGGAAATCGCCGATCACCCCGCGCTCGATCAAGGCCCGCATCACCTGGTAGCCGCTGGGGTGGATGAATGACACCTGGCTGCCGCGCTCTTTGCCGTTGCGCGGACTTTCAAGCTCGAGCCCGTAGGCGCCGCACCTAGCTTCGACCAGTTGGATGAACAGGTCGGTCAGCGCGATACTCTTTTGGCGCACCGCGGTCATATCGACGTCGTTCCACAGGTCAAGCGCGCCCTTGAGCGCCCGCATCGACAGCACCGGCTGCGTGCCGCACAGGAACCGGCGGATGCCGATGCCGGCGGCATAGCCCTGTTCGAAGGCGAACGGCCGCGCATGCCCCCACCAGCCGCTGAGCGGCTGATAGACATCACCATGGTGCCGCTGTGCGGCATAGATGAAGGCTGGCGAACCCGGGCCGCCATTGAGGTACTTGTAGGTGCAGCCGATGGCGAAATCGGCATTGGCGCCGTCGAGTTCGACTGGCAGCGCACCGGCAGTGTGGCAGAGATCCCAGACGATTAGCGCGCCGGCCTGATGGGCCTTGCGCGTCAGCGCCGCCATGTCGCGCAACTGGCCGGATTTGTAGTTGACGTGGTTGACCAGGATAACGGCGACGCGCTCATCGATCAGCTCCTCGATGTCAGGCGCGTCGACGCCCTCGAGCCGCAGGACCGCACCGGGCCGCGTCGAAGCTACGCCCTCGGCCATGTAGAGATCGGTTGGGAAGCTGTCGCCCTCGGCGACGATGACCGACCGATCCGGCCGCATTGCGAGCGCCGCATGCAGCACCTTGTAGATATTGATCGACGTCGTATCGCAGACCACAGTCTGGCCGGCCGCGGCGCCGATCAGGCGTCCGAGCTGGTCGCCGAGTTCGACCGGCATGTCGAACCAGCCGGCGGTGTTCCAGGCACGGATGAGATCCTGCGCCCATTCCTGTGTCGCGGCCTTGTTCAGTTCGTCGAAGACGGCGGGTGAAGCCGCGCCAAGCGAATTGCCGTCGAGGTAGATCACCCCTTGCGGCAAGACGAAACGATCGCGCATGGCGCGCAGCGGGTCCGCGGCGTCCATCGCCTCGATTGCAGCGAGATCGGGAGTTGCATTCATGGTCGACTATCCCCGCGCATGGGCGTGCTCAGATGAACATATCAGGTGAAACCGTTGGCGATCATGGGCAGTCCCTTGGGTGTTGTCAAACATTATATATAATTTACGCAATGGAAGGATTTCATATATAATCACCCGACCAATTGGTACGGATGGTCGGCAATGCTGGACGACGAGCACTTCTCGAAGACAGAAGCAGCCTACAAGCTGCTGCGCCGCGATATCCTCACCACCCGTCTGAAGCCCGGCGCGCCGCTCAAGCTCAGCGCGTTGCGCAACAGCTACGGCATCGGCTGGACACCGCTGCGCGAGGCACTCTCGCGGTTGGAGGCCGAGCGCCTGGTGACCGCCATCAGCAATCGCGGCTTTGCCGTCGCCGCGGTCTCGCGCAACGAGTTGGAAGATCTGTCACGCGCCAGGTTGGTGGTTGAACTGCCTCTGCTCCAGGAATCGATCGAGAAAGGCGGCCGTGAATGGGAGGACGCCGTCGTTGCCGCCCATTACAGGCTGTCGCGCAGCAGGACCGCGGTCGACGACCCGTCCGACGAAGTGGTCGACGAATGGGATGAAAAGCACGAGGCTTTCCACGCGGCACTGCTCAGCGCGGCGGCGTCCCCCTGGCTGCTGGCCTTCCACTCCACGATCGCGGATCAGTTGCGTCGCCATCACCGCTTTCTTGGCCTGGCGCCAACCTTGCGGGCGGCCGCCGGTCTCCAGCATGGCTACGAAGAGGCCATGGAGGCGCTGCGCCAGGCCGTCGCGATCGAACATCATACCGCGCTCATGGAAGCGGCGCTGGATCGCGACATCGAGCGCGCGAAAACCCTGATGGTTGCCCACATCGGCTACACGCTGCATGTCTATGTCCATGCCGGCGACGGCAGCACAAACAAGCGGTAATGCGACGAGGAACAAGGCAAGGCCGATACCGGCAATTCCTCCGCCAAAGTTGGCATTTTGGCTCCCTTTCGTTCACGGGAGCCACGACCGGTGAAGTGAACCGAGCCCGCTTGTCGAGCTCCAGCGTTAGCCGAGGCCAAGCCCGACACAGGGTGGGCCACAGGCCATTAACCATAGCAATTTCAATCCAACCAAGCGCTCGGCGGTGGCAGGCATGCGTCGATCGCGACCCACTGCCGGGGCGCCGAATAATTTCAGCCGCCTTAACAAGTTCATTAAACTTTAAACGGTTGCGGAACACAACTGGAACAGATAGTGTTTGTTCTGGGTTTGTTTTTCCGATTCTGGTTTTGGGTATCCTGGGGGCTGCCATGCTGACGCGCAAACAACACGAACTGCTGATGTTCATTCATGAACGGCTCAAGGAAAGCGGCATTCCGCCATCCTTCGACGAGATGAAGGAAGCGCTCGACCTTGCCTCCAAATCCGGCATACACCGGCTGATCACGGCGCTGGAGGAGCGCGGCTTCATTCGCCGCCTGCCCAATCGGGCGCGCGCGTTGGAAGTGCTGCGGTTACCGGATTCGATCGCGCCAGGCCTCAACGCGGCAAAGAAGTTCTCGCCAAGCGTCATCCAGGGCAGCCTCGGTCAAGGCGGCCTTGGCCGGCAACTCAAGCCGGCGTCTTCGCGGATGCCTTCGGCCGGCAATGACGACGACGTGGTTTCCGCCGTGTCGATCCCGGTCATGGGACGCATCGCGGCCGGTGTGCCGATCGACGCCATCCAGCACCAGACGCATTCGATCTCGGTGCCGCCGGACATGATCATGGGCGGCGAACACTATGCCCTGGAGGTCAAGGGCGACTCGATGATCGAGGCCGGCATCTTCGACGGCGATACCGTCATCATCCGCAATGCCGATACAGCCAGCCCGGGTGAGATCATCGTGGCGCTGGTGGATGAAGAGGAAGCGACGCTGAAGCGGTTCCGCCGCAAGGGTGCCTCGATTGCTCTCGAAGCCGCCAACCCGGCCTATGAAACCCGCATTTTCGGACCGGACAGGGTCAAGGTGCAAGGCAAGCTCGTCGGGCTGATCAGGCGCTACTGAGCAGGGCTTGCGACCGGCTTTTCGGGTTTGCGGTAGGGTGGCAGGCCCCTCGCCTCGCGCGAAAACTTGCGCTGCGTGTGCCAGGGCCGGTTTGGGCTGTCCACCGCGAAGCTGATCGTCGCAGGCGTGGTCGCCGATTGGCGATCGAAGAAGACGGCCGCGCTACCCTTGCGAGCCAGTTGTCGCTTGGTGATGACGAGCACCAGCGGATTGTGACAGGGGTCATAGGCCGTGGCGTCATTGATGACGATCAGGTCGGCGAAGCCGCAGGCCGTCCAGGCGTCCTTTCGGTCTTCGACATGCGCGATGATCGCACCGGACGGATGCTTGGCGAGACAAACGCCCGATGTGCAATAGAAAGGCGCGCCCGACGGCAGTTCGGCGGCATCGGCTATCTCGAATTGCCCGTCTCCTTTGCTGAACACCTCCGGCATGACGATGGTTTCGGATGTCAGCGCGCGTTTCCAGTTGTCGACCGTGAATTCGTTCGGGCGTGCCCGGCTGACGGCGAGTTCGCCACCCCCGATCGGCAGCGCAACCAGCCGGGCGTCCTCCGAGATCAGCACGTCCGGTGCGCGCGTGTCCGAGACGGTCAACAGGCCGGCAAGCGCGAACGGAAGGGCTGCGAGCCGCAGCCATGTCGTGGCCATCGTTGCAATGACCAAGGCAATCGCCACCAGCAGGACGGACTGCTGCGAAATCAACCCGACCGCGTCGACCGGCGAGCGCTCGGAAATCCATCCGGACATGGCGATCATCACCGTCAGGCCTTTGCCCATCACGTAAAGAAAGGGGCCATCGGCGCCAAAGGGCATCGCCAGCGCACTGAGGACGGCGAAAGGCATCACAACCAGCGAGACGATTGGCATGATGGCCAGATTGGCGAACAGACTGAGCGGCGACACCCGCTGAAAATGCCAGATGGCAAACAGCGCCGTGGCAGAGCCGGCAATGATGGAGGTCATGGCAAGGCCGCCCATCGCCAACAGGAATTTTCTGGTGAGAAAGCCAGGCAGAGATCGCCGTGGCGGCGGCGGTTTCGTTTTCGCCGCACGATGATCAGACCAGCCGGCATAGGCACCGACCAGCGCCGCGGTCGCCGCGAACGACATCTGGAAACTTGGGCCGACCACTTCATGCGGCGACACCAAAATGACCGCGATCGCCGAGACCGCCAGGTTGCGCATGGTCAGCGCCGCCCGATCGAACAGCACGGCAATCAGCATCACCGCCAGCATGATGAAGCTGCGCTCTGCGGCAACGACGACGCCTGAGATGACAAGATAGGCGGCGATCGAGAAAAGGGCGGCGGCCGCGGCGTATTTCTTGACGGGCCGGCGCGCGGAAAAGTCCGGAAACAGGGCAAAGGCGCTGCGCATCAGCATCATGATGGTGCCTGCGACCAGCGCCATGTGCAGCCCTGAAATGGAGATGACGTGGTAGATGCCGGTGCGCCGCATCGCTTCGTTGATCTCATCGGGAATGCCGGCGCGCACGCCGACGATCAGCGCCGCCGCGATCTCGCCTTCGGCGCCACCGACACTGCCCCTGATATGGTCGGCGATGGCTTCGCGGGCATTTTCTATCCCCGAGGCAAGGCGGGCCGATGGCGGCATGTCGTCGTCATTGCCGGCGACAAGCTTTGGATTGCCGAGGAAAAACCCGCTGCCGCCGATGCCGGCGAAATAGCTGTCGAAGGAGAAGTCGTAGCTGTCCGGCCGCACCGGGCCGGTGGGCGGCAACAGCTTGGCGTAGCCGGTGACCAGCGAGCCTGCGGTTATCTCTGCCGGGATCTTTCGTGCCGAAAGCCGAACCCGCTCCGGCGCATACCGCAATTTCGGCCTGGCTGTCGACGTCACGTCGATGGTCAGCCGGATGCGGCCGGACTCCATTCGGTCAAGCGAGACGACGCGGCCGGTCACTTGAGCCGAGATTTCCGAACCCAGCAACTGCGTTCCCGCCCGCCATGTCTCGACCTTGCCGGCGAGCAGGCCGAGCGTGCACAGCACCGCAGCCATGAAACAAAGATGGGCTTTCGGCCTGGAACGCGAGACGAACGCGCAGAGCCCCGTCAGAACGACGACCGCGACAGGCTTCGCAAAATCAGGTTCCACCGTCAGCGAAAAATAGCCGATCGCTCCGATCGCCAGACAGACCGGCACCAGCAGGAAGGCTACGCCTCGATCAAGCTCCAGGCCCGCTGCCGTGGCCACGCTGTGCCGCAGCCGAGGCAGCGATATCCGGCCGAGTTGCCGGCGCACGCGCACGATCCTGCCAACTTCGGCAACAGGAGCGGGGGCGGAGACATCCGCTTGCAACGGCGGGTTGCCGGGGTCCGGCGCGAGAGGTGATGGCAGCGGTAACGCAGCCGGCAGCGGCGTCGCAAACAGGGACCGTTCGCTGACGCCAATAGCGGCGTCCTCGCCCTGATCCGAGCCCCGGCCCCGTCCAGCCATCGGGTCTGCCCCTTGCGCCCTCGACACCCTATGCTACATGAACGCGCAACGCGCGAAAGTCCGCGCAACCACACCCCGCTTCAGATGGTTTCCGAGAGTTTCATGTCCGACAAGGTCGTCACCCGTTTTGCCCCCTCGCCCACCGGTTACCTGCACATAGGCGGCGCGCGCACGGCGCTGTTCAACTGGCTGTACGCAAAGCACACTGACGGCACGATGCTGCTGCGCATCGAGGACACCGATCGCGAGCGCTCCAACGATGCCGCGACCGCAGCCATTCTCGACGGGCTTTCCTGGCTCGGCCTCTCCTGGGATGGCGAGGCCGTCTCGCAGTTCGAGCGCGCGCCGCGTCATCGCGAGGTGGCCGAGGAGCTCGTGCGCATGGGCAAGGCCTATTACAGCTACGAGACGCCTGCTGAGCTCGAGGCGATGCGCGAGGCAGCACGCGCCAAGGGCCTGCCGCCCCGCTATGACGGCCGCTGGCGTGACCGGGACCCCTCCGAGGCGCCCGCAGGCGCCAAGGGCGCCATCCGCATCAAGGCGCCGACCGCGGGCGAGACGGTGGTGCACGACCGTGTCCAGGGCGAGGTGCGCTTCCCCAACAAGGATCTCGACGACTTCATCATCCTGCGTTCGGACGGCAACCCGACTTATATGCATGCCGTCGTCGTCGACGACCACGACATGGGCGTCACCCACATCATCCGTGGCGACGACCATTTGACCAATGCCGCCCGCCAGACGGTGATCTACGACGCCATGGGCTGGGACGTGCCGTCCATGTCGCATATCCCGCTGATCCACGGCGCCGATGGCGCCAAGCTGTCGAAGCGGCACGGCGCGCTCGGCGTCGAGGCCTATCGCGCCATGGGCTACCTGCCGGAGGCGTTGCTGAACTACCTGGCGCGCCTCGGCTGGAGCCACGGTGACGACGAGATCATGTCGATCAAGGACATGATCTCCTGGTTCGACATCGGCGATGTCAACAAGGGCGCCGCCCGCTTCGACTTCGCCAAGCTGGAGGCGCTGAACGGCGTCCATATGCGCCGCATGAGCAATGCTGAGCTGTTCGACATCTTCATCGCCACCCTGCCCTATCTCGAGGGGGGACCGGCGATGGCCGCGCGCCTCGACGACAGGAACAAGGCGCAGCTGCTGGCCGCGCTGCCCGGCCTGAAGGAGCGCGCCAAGACACTGGTCGAACTTGTCGACGGCGCCGCCTTCCTGTTTGCCACCCGGCCGCTCCCGGTCGACGACAAGGCGGCACTGCTGCTCAATGAAGACGCGCGCAAGATCCTGCGCGGCGCTCACGAAGCTTTGACAACCCTGTCAGGTGACTGGACGGCCACTGCGGCTGAAGCCGCGGTGCGCGACTATGCGCAGGCCGGCGGCCACAAGCTTGGCGCCGTGGCCCAGCCTTTGCGCGCCGCCCTGACTGGCAAAAGCACCTCGCCGGGTGTGTTCGACGTGCTTGCCGTGCTCGGCCGCGAGGAAAGCCTGGCGCGCATAGCAGATCAAATCGATTAGGAGCGAACTGGCCCAAGAAGATTGGCATTGAAAGGCGCGTTTCGCAGTGCAACATTAGGCCCTGGCCCAATCTGGCACGCACCTCCTAGAATGCGGTGGCGAATACGCGCATTGCGGTGATTTCGACGTGTCGCTCTGCGGAATTTTGCCTTTGCCGGCATGAGGAAACAAGAAGGAGTTTGCAATGACCGAAGCTGCGAAAAAACTGGATTTGGGCGGCAACACCCACGAGGCCACGGCAACGCTTGAATTCGCCGGCAAGACGCACGAGTTCAAGGTGCGAAGCGGCTCGGTCGGGCCTGATGTCATCGACATCGCCTCGCTCTACAGCACCACCGGCGCCTTCACCTACGATCCCGGCTTCACTTCGACAGCAAGCTGCGAGTCGGAGATCACCTTCATCGATGGCGACGCCGGCATCCTCTTGCACCGCGGCTATCCGATCGACCAGTTGGCCGAACACGGCGACTTCCTCGAGGTCTGCTATCTCCTGCTCTATGGCGAATTGCCGACCAAGGCGCAGAAGGACGATTTCGATTACCGCGTGACGCGCCACACCATGGTGCATGAGCAGATGTCGCGCTTCTTCACCGGCTTCCGCCGCGACGCGCACCCGATGGCGGTGATGTGTGGCGTGGTTGGCGCGCTGTCGGCCTTCTATCACGACTCCACCGACATCTCCGACCCCTACCAACGCATGGTTGCCTCCATGCGGCTGATCGCCAAGATGCCGACGATCGCGGCGATGGCCTACAAATACCATATCGGCCAGCCCTTCATTTACCCGAAGAACGAGCTGAACTTCGCCGCCAACTTCCTGCATATGTGCTTCGCCGTGCCGTGCGAGGAGTACAAGATCAATCCGGTGCTGGCGCGCGCCATGGAGCGCATCTTCATCCTGCATGCCGATCACGAGCAGAACGCCTCGACCTCGACCGTGCGTCTTGCCGGCTCATCGGGTGCCAACCCGTTCGCCTGCATCGCCGCCGGCATCGCTTGCCTGTGGGGCCCGGCCCATGGCGGCGCCAATGAAGCGGCGCTCAACATGCTGGGCGAAATCGGCCATGTCGACCACATCCCGGAATTCATCGCTCGCGCCAAGGACAAGAACGACCCGTTCCGGCTGATGGGCTTTGGCCACCGCGTCTACAAGAACTACGATCCGCGCGCCAAGATCATGCAGAAGACGGCGCATGAGGTGCTGGGCGAGCTCGGCATCAAGGACGATCCGCTGCTCGATATCGCCATGGAGCTGGAAAAGATCGCGCTGACCGATCCCTATTTCATTGAGAAGAAACTCTACCCGAATGTCGACTTCTATTCCGGCATCACGCTTAAGGCGCTGGGCTTCCCCACCACGATGTTCACCGTCTTGTTCGCGGTCGCCCGCACCGTCGGCTGGATCGCGCAGTGGAAGGAGATGATCGAGGACCCGCGCCAGAAGATCGGCCGCCCGCGCCAGCTCTATACCGGTGCGCCGGAGCGTGACTACGTGCCGATCGCCAAGCGGTGATCGAGGCTTTCCGGATTGAGAAAGGCGCCCGTCAGGGCGCTTTTTTTATGTGACGAAGCACGACGCCCGCCGCGATCTCGCCGGACGGCTTGTCGGTCGCCATGCGCCGGGTAATCTCGGCAAAACCTTGCTTCTGCCAGGCGCGCATCCCGCTGTCGGCGAACAGCGCTTCCAGTTGCCGGGTCAGATTGTTCGGCTTGACGTACTCATTATAGAATTCCGGGACCAGCGCCCGATCCGCGATCAGGTTGGGCAACAGCGCCGACCAGACGGACAACAGGTAAGGCGCCACGACGCGCGCGACGGGATCGAGTCTGTAGCAGGAGACCATCGGCACACCGGCCAGCGCCAGCTCCAGCGATACCGTCCCCGACGCGATCAGCGCCGCATCGGCCTTGCCGAAGGCCTGCCATTTGCGTTGGGTATCAAGGATAATCTCGGGTTTCTCATCCCACCGTGTGACCGAGGCCCTGACGAGGTCGGCGACATGCGGGACGGTCGGCAGCAGCAGCCGCAGGCGATGCCCGCGCGCATGCAGCATCGACACCGTCTCGCCGAACGGCTCAAGCAGCCGTCGCACCTCGCCGCGCCTCGAACCAGGCAGGACGAGCAGTGTCTTGACGCGATCCGGAGACGCAAGATCGCGCGGCAGATCCTGCGCCTTGGCAGCACCGAGCACGCCTGCATCATGGGTGAGGCGATGCCCGACATAGGTTCCGGGCGGGCCGCCCAGTCGTTCGAGTTCCTTCACCTCGAACGGCAGGATGCAGAGTACATGGTCGACATAGGGCTTCATGGCCACCGCCCTGCCCGGCCGCCATGCCCACACGCTTGGGCAGACATAGTGGATGATCGGGATCGACGGATTGGCCCCACGCACCTTCCTGGCGACGCGCAACGAGAAGTCAGGACTGTCGATAGTGACGAGGCAATCGGGCTTCTCGTCCGCAACGGTTTTGGCCAGCTGGTTGATCCGCCGCATCAGGCGTGGCAGGTCGCGTAGGATGGCGCTGAAACCCATCAGGGCGATCTCGCCGGCATCGAATGGCGACGTCAGTCCCAGCGCCTGCAAATGGCGGCCGCCGAGGCCGACGAGCTCCACCTCGCGCCTGGTAGCCTGCTTGAGCGAACGCACGATGTCGGCGCCAAGCAGATCGCCCGACTCTTCGCCGGCAACAATCGCAATCTTCAATGCCCTGTCAGGCATGATGCGGCTCCGTAGCGGCAGGCAGACCGATGACGAACAGGCCGAGGGCGTTGGCGCGCGCGACGGTTTCAGGGCCTTCGAGAACCAGCGAACGTCCCGCCTCGACGGCAATGCCGGCAAGCCCGGCCGCATGTACCGCCTCGATCGTCTGCGGACCGATGGAAGGAAGATCCGCACGCAGTTCCTGGCCAGGCTTGGCGCATTTGACCAGCACGCCGCGGGTCTTGCCCGCGATACGGCCGTGGCCACGCAACAGCTTCGCGCGATCAAGCAGTCCGGCTGTTCCCTCGATGCCTTCGAGCGCAATGGTGCGGCCACCGACTGCGATCGCCGCCTGGCCAATATCCAGCGCCCCAATCGCCTTTGCCGCTGCAAGGCCTGCCTCGATGTCGAGCCAGTCCGATTTGCGTGGCGAGGCCTTGGTCAGGACACCCTCGGCGGCGACGAGGTCTGGCACGATCTCGTGGGCGCCGACGATCTTTATGCCTCGTGCTTCGAGACCTCGTGCCACCACCTTCAGCAAGCCATCGTCGCCACGCGCCAGCGCCATGACCACCAGGGGAATCACCGCGAGCAGGCTGAGACTGGGCCGCAGCGCAAGCAATCGTGGCCTGCGCTTGATCTCGCCCGCAAGCACCAGGTGGGTAATCCGGTGCCGCCTCAACAAGGGTATCAGCGAGCCGATACCTTCCAGAGCGAGGCTTTCATGCTCATACCGGGAGAGCTCCGCCATGCGGTCCACCTCGCCTTCCATCAGGATGACAAAGGGAGGATGGCCTCGTTGCGCCGCACCGGCCGCGACTTCGACCGGCAGGCTGCCGCCGCCGGCGATGATGCCGACCCTGGCGCCCGATGGGAGATCAAGACCGGCTGCCGCGGTCTCAGCCTTCGTCATCGACATCGTCGCCATCGCCGCCCTTGAGCGACGGCACCGCATAATGCCGCTTGCCGCGACTGGTGATGAAATCGACGATCTTCATGGCGGTCGGCGACGACGCGAATTCGGCCTTGGCGAATTCGATGTTCTCGCCAACGGTGCGAGAGCGATCGAAGATCATCTTGTAAGCCTTGCGCAGCACATGGATTTCGGACCTCGGCAGGCCAGAACGCTTCAGGCCAATGATGTTGAGGCCGCGCAGACTGGCGCGATTGCCAACCGCGATGGCATAGGGAATGACATCGCCCACGATCGCTGAGCAGCCGCCCAGAAAGGCATTGTCGCCGACACGGACAAACTGATGAACCGCCGTCAGTCCGCCAATATAGACGTTGTTGCCGACCTCGCAGTGGCCGCCCAGCGTCGCTCCGTTGGCGAACGTCGCATTGTCGCCGACGACGCAATCATGGGCGATGTGGGCGTAGGCAAGGAAATTGCCATTGTCGCCGATCGTCGTCTCCCCGCGGCTGGAATCGGTGCCGAGATGCATGGTCACGCCTTCGCGGATCGTGCAGTTCGTGCCGATGACCAAAGTGGTGCGGCCGCCCTTGTGCTTGGTGTTCTGCGGCGGCCCGCCCAGTATCGCCATCGGGTAGACCTTGGTCGAGGCACCGATGGTGGTCGCGCCCATCACCGAGACATGGCTGACCAGTTCGACGCCGTCGCCGATCACCGCATCGGCGCCGACATGACAAAACGGCCCAATGCGCACGCCTTGACCGATTTGGGCGCCCTCCTCCACGACAGCGGAAGCATGAATGGATGTCTTGATATTCATAAGCATTCGATCGTCAGTCGCTGGTGACCATCATGGCTGAAATCTCGGCCTCGGCCGCCTTGGCGCCGTCGACCATGGCTTCACAAGCGAATTTCAGCAGGTTGCCGCGTTTCTTGATTTTCTTGACATGGATCCTCAACTGGTCGCCGGGAACGACCGGTTTGCGGAATTTGGCATTGTCGATGGTCAGGAAATAGACCAATGACGGCTTTTCAGTGCGCAGGCTGCGGATGCAGATGGCGCCGGCCGTCTGCGCCATCGCCTCGACGATGAGCACTCCCGGCATCACCGGCTGCTCGGGGAAATGGCCCTGAAAATGCGGCTCGTTTATGGTCACGTTCTTGATGCCGACGGCGGACTCGTCGCCATCGATGTCGACGATGCGATCGATCATCAGGAACGGATAGCGGTGCGGCAGGAGCTTCATGAGCCCCATAATGTCGACCGCTTCCAGCGTCGTCGAAGCGATCATGTCAGCCATTGCCTCCCTCGCCCTGTTTGCGGGTCCTGGCGAGCTTGCGCAGCATGGCTATCTCCCGCATGGCTTCCGCCATCGGCTGTGCCGGATAACCACCCCAGATCTCGCCTGCAGGGACATTGCTCATAAACCCACTTCTGGCGGCGAGCTTGGCCCCAGACCCGATGGTCAGGTGATCCGCAAGCCCGACGCCGCCGCCCATGGTGACATTGTCACCCACGATCACGGAACCCGAGATACCCGAAAGCCCGGCTATTATGCAATTGCGGCCGATACGGACGTTATGGGCGATCTGTACGAGATTGTCGATCTTGGTGCCCTGGCCGATGATCGTATCGGACATGGCGCCCCGATCGACGGTGGTGTTGGAGCCGATCTCGACATCGTCCTGGATAACGACACGGCCGACCTGCGGCACGCGTTCGGGTCCCTTGGCGCCGCCGACGAAGCCAAAACCATCTTGGCCGATCCTGGCGCCGCCATGGATGATGACGCGGTTGCCGATCAAGGCATACTGGATGCTGGCGCCTGGACCGACATAGCCGTCGCGGCCGATCTGGCAGGATTGTCCGATGACCGCGTTGGGCGCGATGACGGTACCGCCGCCGATCGAAGCACCCGGCCCGATGACGGCACCTGCCTCGATGACAGCTCCTGCCTCGACATGCGCGGTCGGATCGATATGAGCATGCGGCGAGACACCGGTTTCACTGGTCATTGGTCCCGGTGTCGCGGCCGTCGGGAAGAGCAGACGGCCGACCAGCGCGAAGGCCTGTTGCGGACGCGGATGAACGAGAACCGCAATGCCCGCCGGCGCCTTGCTGGCGAATTCCGCCGGACACAGGACCGCGGCCGCTCGCAGCGACAGCATCAGCGCGGAATTGCGTTTGCCATCGACGAAAACGAGCGCATTCTCGCCGCCCTCATTGGCCGGCGCGAGCGCCTCGATCGAGATATGGGATTGGCCGGAATCGACAAGCACCGAGCCGGTCAGATTCGCGACTTCGCCCGCCGTATACCGGCGTGATGGCGCGAAGAACACCGGATCGGTCATTCCAGAAGCTATATCCAGCTAGGTCGGAACATCTCTCCCGGACCTGAAAAATCCGGGAGCATCGTTGGCCGTCGATCAGAAGCGGGTCGATATGCCGAAATTGAACTCCTGCACGTTGTCGGTCGCTTCCTTCTTGACCGGGATCGCATAGTCGATACGGATCGGACCGAACGGCGATGCCCACATCAAGCCGAGGCCGACCGAGGCGCGCAGCTTCAGATCAGTCGACGTCTGGGTGACAGCCGCATTCTCGATCTTGGTGCCATAGAGCGTTGCTGCGTCCGCGAACACCGCGCCGCGCAGCCCAAAGCTCTCCGGAATGACTGGCAGCGGGAACTGGGCTTCGGCCGAGGCATTGAAATAAGTCGTGCCGCCGAGATGGTCACCCGTAACACTGTCCACAGGGCCAATGCCGCCATATTCGAAACCACGGATCATGCGGTCGGTGCTCTGGAACTGATCGAAGATACGCAAACCGCCGTCGCCGCCGTAACCCTCGACATGACCTGCGCCAGCCGAGAGGAGGCCAACCAGATCGAACTGCTCTGAAAGCGTCTGATAGATGCTGCCGCGCCCAGTCAGCTTCACATACTTGGCATCGCCACCGAGGCCGGCAAATTCGGCCGTCGTTGTGGCATAGATGCCTTCGTGCGGGTTCTTCATGTCGTCGATGGTGTTGTAGACCAGCCCCAGGCTGACTGACGACTTGATCCAGGGGCTTTCCTCGATACCTTGAACGATCGCCTGCGAAACATCGCAGTCGCCCAGCACGCCGTCTCCATTGTCATCGCAACCAGAGTCGTACTCGTACTTTTCCCGTGCGATGTTGTACGCCAACTGCGTCGAGATACTGTTGGTGATCGGCAGACCGAAGCGTACCGTCGCACCCGTGGTCTCGCTATCGTAGTGATCGTAGTTCCGGGTCTGTTGGTAGATATCAAAGCCGGCGGCGATGCGCCGTCCGAGGAAATAGGGTTCGGTGAAGGACAGGCTGTAGTCGCGCGAATTCTTGCCGCCGCCTGCTGACAGCTTGATGAACTGGCCGCGGCCGAGGAAGTTGCGCTCGGTGATCGATCCTTCGATGGACGGACCCGCCGTGTCTCCACCGGTCGAGTAGCCGGCGCCGACCGAGAATTCGCCGGTCGATTTTTCGACAACGTCGACCACCAGCACGACTTGGTCAGGCTGCGAACCTGGAACAGTCGAGATATCGACTTTTTCAAAGTAATTCAGGTTTTCCAGGCGCTTCTTCGCGCGCTGGATGAGAACTTGATTGAAGGCGTCACCTTCGCTGACGTCGAACTCGCGGCGAATGACATAATCACGCGTGCGGTCGTTGCCGCGGATCTCGATGCGTTCGATATAGGCTTTGGTGCCCTGGTCGATGGTGTAGACCACCGAAATGGTGTGGTTCTCGAAATTGCGGTCGCCGCGCGGCGTCACCTGCGCGAAGGCATAGCCGGAACCGGCCACCTTCTCGGTCAGCGCGATGATGGTGTCCTCGACGTCCTTGGCATTGTAGACGTCGCCCTTGCGGGTCTCGACCACCGATTCCAGCGACTTCGAGTCGACTTCCGGGATCGTGCTTTCGACGCTGACATCGCCGAACGTGTAGCGGTCGCCTTCCTGGACGGTGATGGTGACCGTGTACTTGTTCGTCGCACTGTCGAGTTCGCCGACGGCGGACACGACCTGGAAATCGGCATAGCCGTGATTGTAATAGAAGCGGCGCAGCAGCTCCTGGTCGGCGCGCAGCTTGTCGTCGTCATAGACGTCGTCGCGCAGAATGAAGGAAACCCAGGACGAACGCTTGGTATTGATCACATCCGACAGGCGGCGGCTGGAATAGGCGCTGTTGCCGACGAAATTGATCGCCGCGATCTGAGTGCGGTCGCCTTCACTGATGTTGAAGACGACGTTCACGCGGTTGTCGCCAAGCTGCATGACCTGCGTGGTCACAGTCACATCGTCACGACCGATGCGCCTGTAGGCAGCTTTGACCGCTTCGACGTCGGAGTCGAGCGTCGCCTGCGAAAATGTTCCGCGCGGCTTCAACTGCACCGCCATCTCAAGCGCGTTGTCCTTGAGTTTCTTGTTGTTCTGGAACAGCACCTGGTTCACGACCTGGTATTCGGCAACCTTGACCACCAGCGTCGAGCCGACCTGATTGATCTGCACATCCGAGAACAGGCCGGTGCCGAACAGCGCCTTGACCGCGCTGTCGATATCGGAGCTGGAGAAGGCTTTGCCCGGCTTGATGGTGATGTAATTGCGGATGGTTTCAGCGTCGATACGCTGGTTGCCGCTCACTTCTACTCTGCTGACGACAGCGGCTTCGGCCGCCGATGTGGCAACGAACTGCACTGCGAGCGCGCCTGGCACCACAAGGGCCGCAGACAGGGTCACCGCGGACGCGGCGCTCAGAAACTTGGATGCTGCCTTCATCGGGCTTAATAACCTTTTCTCGTAGTCCCCACGGCGAGAAAACCGGACGTGCGGTAATTTCTCCTACCGTATTAACCGGATTTTCCCTACACGCAAGGCTTCTGGTTAATTTGAATTTACTTAACCTTGCGGCGTGGCTTTCGCGTCACTCATATTCCCGGGCATGGTAAACGGCGTCTCAACAACGTCCATGCCAAAGCCAAATTTCTTCATGATTTCAGCATCCAAACAGATCGTTCCAGAAAACGAAACCCATGAAGCACAGCACCAGAAGCAACCCGGCCCGATAGGCCATTTCCATCATCCGATCCGACACCGGACGGCGAATGACGGCCTCCACCCCGTAGAACAAGAGATGGCCGCCGTCGAGGGGGGGAATCGGCAAAAGGTTCAGAAACCCGATGCCGACAGACAGCAGTGCAATCAGTTGCACGAGCCATTCGAAACCAAGTTTCGCTGCCTTGCCGGCCATGTCGGCGATCTTCACCGGACCGCCCAGCTGACATTTATCCTCACGCCCGACAACGAAACGCTGCAGGAACTGACCAGTGCGCTGAATGACATGCCCAGTCTCCTCGACTGCCGCTGCAACCGCCCCGACGGGCGTGTAGGTGACGAGGCGGGGCTGGCCGAGTTCCTTGTTGTTGACGACGCCGATCACGGCAACCTTGACCTTGTTGCCGAGCGCGTCTTCCTGTTCCATCAGCCGCGGCGCCGCGGTCACCGTGACCTCCTTGCCGTCGCGCAGCATGACGAAGGTAATGGCGTCGCCGGCACGGCCGGAAACCAGGCGCTGGACGTCACCAAAGGTTTCGACCTTGCTGCCGTCGACGCTGACGAATCGGTCACCGGGCAGGATGCCGGCTTTCGCCGCCGGGCTGTCAGCCGTCACCTCGGCGACCATCGGCTCGGCGACATAGCGGCCATAGGCGGAAAACAACACGGTAAAGACGACGACCGTCAGCAGGAAATTGAACATCGGCCCGGCGACCACCGTCGCCGCGCGCTTCCAGATCGGCTGCGTGTGAAAAGCGACCTTGCGCTCCTCCTCGGTCAGCGTCTCGATCTCTTCCGAAGTCGGCTGACTCGATGTGGCGTTCATGTCGCCGACGAATTTGACATAGCCGCCAAGCGGTATCGCGCACAGTTTCCAGCGCGTGCCGTGGCTGTCGCTGAAGCCGAAAAGCTCCGGGCCGAAGCCGATCGAGAAGGCCTTGACCCCGATGCCACACCAGCGCCCGATGAGGTAGTGGCCCATTTCATGGACGAACACGACCACGGTCAGCACAAAGAGGAACGGCACGAGCGTGCCAAGGACGAAGCCTTGTGTGCTGAAAAGCGCGTGAAGAATCTCGTTCAAGATAAACCCTCAAATTCTTCCGCGGCGCGGATAGCGCCGTGACTGTGGCATCAATCCAGGCGAATCCAAGGCGCGGCGCGCATCGGGCCCTGAAATGACGCCTCTCAAACCGGAAACAGCCCCTGCGCCGGATGATCGGCGGTCGCCGAAATCCAGCCGATGACGTATAGGGCGAAAGCCGCCGCGACAAGCCCGTCGACACGGTCCATGACGCCACCGTGGCCGGGGATGAGCGCACCCGAATCCTTGCGACCGTGGCGGCGCTTGATCCAGGATTCAAACAGGTCGCCAGCCTGGGCGACAATCGACAGCACGAGCGCCACAAGGCCGAGCAACGCCAGATTGCCGACGCCGGCAACCGCGGCCAGGATGAGCCCGGCCACAACACCGCCGACAGCGCCGCCGAGCGCGCCGCTGCGTGTCTTACCGGGAGAGATCGACGGCGCCAGTTTTGGGCCACCGACCGCACGGCCAACGAAGTAGGCAAAGATATCGGTGGCCCAGACGACCGCGAACAGGAACAGGATGGCGACGAGGCCTGAACGATCACCATCGCGCAACAGGGCAAGCGACAGGCCGGAAACACTGGCATAGGCAAGACCGGCCGCGTCCCATTGTCCGGTCTTGCGAACCGAGGCGGCAATCGCCACTGCGGCAACCGCCACCACGACAAGCGGCAGCAGCCACGATGCGGCAAGGCCGGCAATCAAGGCCCCAATGAAAACAACCAGCAGCGCTTCCGGCAGGAAACCCAGGCCCGTGGCCTCGGCCGGGCGCGACATGCGTGTCCATTCATAGAAGATCACCGCCGCCATCACGGCACACAGCAACCGGAACGGCAGCCCCCCAAACCAGGTCAAGCTGAGGGTAATGATGGCAAGCACGACTGCCGAAATGACGCGAAGCTGGAGATTGCTCATCCTGCGGCCGGTCGCGAGGCAACGTCCTGCGAGCCAAGTCCGCCGAATCGGCGTTCGCGGCTGGCAAATTCGCGCAGGGCCTCGGCAAGATGCTCGCGGCTGAAGTCGGGCCAGTAGCAAGGCAGGAAGACGAGCTCGCTATAGGCAGCCTGCCACAGGAGGAAGTTCGACAGCCGCAGCTCACCACTGGTGCGGATGACCAGTTCCGGGTCGGGGATGCCTTGCGTGTCGAGTGCGCCGGCAAAGCTTTCGGCGGATATCGCCTCGCTGTCGAGTTCGCCACGGGCCACGGCTGCGGCAAGCTTGCGCGCCGTCCGCACGATCTCGTCGCGTCCACCATAGTTGAAGGCGATCACCAGGGTCAGCGCTTCATTTGCGGCGGTCAGCGATTCGGCCTCGTCGAGCAGCCCCCTGATGTCGGATTGCAGCCCTGCCCTGTCACCGATGATTCTGACCCGCACACCGCTCTGGTGCAAATCGGCGAGATCACGGCGGATGAACAGTTTCAGCAGGCCCATCAGGTCGCTGACCTCGGACTTCGGCCGCGACCAGTTCTCCGACGAGAAGGCATAGACAGTCAGGAAGGAGATGCCGAGCCCGGGTGCGGCGCGCACCGTCTTGCGCAGCGCTTCGACACCGGCCCGATGGCCAGCAAGACGAGGCATGCCGCGCGCTTTGGCCCAGCGTCCGTTTCCGTCCATGATGATCGCGACATGCGCGGGCGTTGCCATGTTCTCGCTTTCGGGTCAGCCGATGGCCAAAACCCTAAACCTGCATGATTTCAGCTTCCTTATCGGAAAGCAGGTGGTCGATGGTGCTGATCGTTTCGTCGGTAAGTTTCTGGACCTGTTCGGAACGCTTGCGCTGATCGTCCTCGCTGATGTCGCCGTCCTTTTCCGCCTTCTTCAGGAAGTCCATGCCATCGCGGCGCACGTGGCGAGCGGCGACGCGGGCGTTCTCGGCGTAGCCATGCGAGATCTTGACCAGTTCCTTGCGGCGCTGTTCGTTGAGCTCGGGCAGCGGAATCCTGAGATTGGTGCCGTCGACGATCGGGTTGAAGCCCAGATTGGATTCGCGGATGGCGCGGTCGACCGCGCCGACCATCGACTTGTCCCAGACCGACACCGAAATCATGCGCGGCTCCGGCACCGAGACGTTGGCGACCTGGTTGATCGGCATGGTGGTGCCATAGGCCTGCACCTGGATCGCGTCGAGCAGATTGCTGGAGGCGCGACCGGTCCGCAGCGAAGCCAGATCATGTTTGAACGCGGCGATTGCCCCGTCCATGCGCCGCTTGAGATCGTCGTACTCACCACTCATCTTAATCTCCTCGACCCGTCTAGCGCGGGTTCACTGCTTCGGGGCAAGGCCCCGTGTTCGAGCCTGATTTTCGAAAACCGGCATCCCTTTTTCGGGACCAGGCCCCAGGATCAATCGTCCGCGACGACCGTGCAGCGGCCGCCGCCCCTTAGAATATCGCCAAACCCACCTTTTTCGTGGATCGAATAGACGATTATCGGAATGTTGTTTTCGCGCGCAAGTGCAATCGCAGCCGTATCCATGATGGAGAGGCCGCGTTTTATGACTTCGCCATGGCTGATGCGCTCGAAACGCGTCGCATCCGGGTCCTTCTTCGGGTCGGCCGAGTAGACACCGTCGACCTGAGTGCCCTTGAACAGCGCGTCGGCGCCGATTTCAGCCGCGCGGAGTGCCGCCGCCGAATCAGTGGTGAAGAACGGATTGCCGGTGCCGCCGGCAAAGATCACCACCTTGCCCTGGTTCATGTAGGCGGTTGCCTGGCGCTGTGAGAAACTCTCGCAGAGTTCGGGCATGGCAATCGCAGAGAGCACCACGGCGTCGACGCCGATCTTGTTCAATGACGTGCGCAGCGCCAGTGAATTGATGACCGTGGCAAGCATGCCCATGTGGTCGCCGGTGACGCGGTCACCGCCCTTGGAGGCGACGGCCACGCCGCGAAAGATGTTGCCGCCGCCGATGACGACGCCGACCTCGATGCCCAGTGCGCGGGCTTCGGCGATATCGGCGGCGATGCGATCCACCACCGAAACGTCGATGCCGAAATGCTGTTCGCCCATCAACGCTTCGCCCGACGCTTTCAACAAGACACGTCGGTAGAGGGGCTTCACCGTCATCTGGTCCTCGTCATTTTGCGTGTGACGCGTTCCGGGTGGCTACCCTCGCGCAGGCGCCGCCCCGAAACATGGCGCGATGCCGTGTTCCGATACACGAAGGGCGCCGCGATGTCACGCGGCGCCCGAGCCGGAAATTCGAGATCGAGACGCTCAGCCAATCATTAGCTGACGCCGGCAAAAGCGCCCTCTATCAGCAGGTCCGGGAAGTAGCCCATCGGCTTGCCGCCGACCGCCTGGCCCCCGGTGAGGCCGCCCTGGATTTCCGGTCCGAAGAACGAATATGGAAACGGCGTGACTGGCCGGCTGACTGCGTCGAGCCGTACCAGAAGCTCTCGCGGAATCTCGAAATCGAGCGCGCCGAGATTGTCCTTGAGCTGATCCAGCCTGGTCGCACCGATGATCACCGAGGCGACACCTGGCCTTGTCGCCGCCCAGTTCAAGGCGATCTGGGCCATGCCGCGGCCAAGCTCGCCGGCAACCTTTTCCAGTTCGGCAACGATTGCCCAGTTGCGGTCGCTGAATTTCTGAAAGCCCGGATTGCTCGAGCCGCGCATCGTCTCCAGTCTACCACCGGCCTTATTGATTGTATCCGAACGATATTTGCCACTCAGAAGGCCACTTGCCAGCGGGCTCCAGACCATGATGCCGGCGCCGTAGCGCGTACCGAACGGCACGAATTCATGCTCGATGTTGCGCTCGGCCAGCGAATATTCGAGCTGCAGCGCCGAAACCGGTTCATAGCCGCGTTGCTCGGCGACGGATTGCGCCCTGCTCGCGTACCAGGCGGGGACGTCGGAGAGGCCGACATGGCGGATCTTTCCGGCGCGCACCAGATCGTCAAGCGTCCGCATCACCTCTTCCGGCGACGTCAGCCTGTCCCAGGCATGCAGGATATAGAGATCGATATAGTCGGTACCGAGCCGCTTCAGCGAGCTTTCGACGGCGCGGATGATGTTCTTGCGGCCATTGCCGCCGGCATTCGGATTGCCCTGCTCCAGATTCATGCTGAACTTGGTGCTGATCACCGCCTTGTCGCGCAGGCCGCGCTCGGCGATGAACTCGCCAAGCCAGGTCTCGGAGGTGCCGCCGGTATAGGCGTCGGCGGTGTCGAAGAAATTCCCGCCTGCCTCGACATAGGCATCGACGAGAGCGCGCGCCGTCTCCTTGTCTGCACCCCAGCCCCATTCGGTGCCGAAGGTCATGGTCCCGAGTGCCAGGCGGGTGACTCGTAGCCCGCTGTTGCCAAGGGTGTAGTAGGACATGGTCATGATATCGTTCCGATCCTGTTCAATGCCGATCCTGTCCGGGGGTCGCCTTGACCCACGGATTGCCACGCTCATGCGTCATGCGGAATGTGAAGCCGTCCACCATCCAACCCGCGCCCGAACGGGTCAGGTGGTGTTCGTAAGTGCCCCAGACTTCCCAGAGCGGGTCGCCATTGCCTTCCATCCGGTTCCAGGCATAGCCGTTGGAGGAGACGGTCGCGGCGTCGCCGTCGATAGCGACCTGGTGGTTGGTGCGCAGATGCAGGCTGGTCTTGCTGCCCCTGAGATTCGCTGCCCAGGTCCCGATCAGGTCGTCCGAGGCGATGGTGGCCGAGGGCTGTCCACTCAGGCTGCTGACGGTGACACGGTCGGCGAAGTAGCTGCGGGCCAGCCGCCAATCCTGGGCATCGACGGCGCGATCGATGGCATCGGCGATACGGATGACCGCGCGCTCATCGGCGAGCGTCATTTCGCGCGATGGCTCGGCTCCGCCGGCGTCGACCGGCGCCAGCGCAATACCCGCCGCGAAGGTAGCGTACTTCAATGCATTCATGTCTCTTCTCCTTTGCGCATCGGCCGCCGCCGATCTGTTGGCGACAATGTGGGCCAGCGCGCCGGCGTCGAGAAGATTGCATTATCTACACAGACTATGCGATATCATGCATGAATGGATCGCGATCTGCTCAGCCATCTTCCCGTCATTGTCGCTGTGGCGCGGCGCGGCGGCTTTGCGTCGGCCGCCGCAGAACTTGGCATGAGCCCTTCGGCGGTCAGCCACGCGGTGCGCCTTGTCGAAGAGAGGATCGGCCAGCCGCTGTTTGCCCGCACCACGCGAAGCGTTGCTTTGACCGAGGCCGGTGAGGCGCTCGTTGCGGCGGCGGGACCGGCATTGGAAGACATTACCGACAGGATCGAGCGGATTCGCTCGGTCAAAGGCAGGGCGAGCGGCCTGCTAAAGATCAATGTGCCGCGCCTGGCGCTGCCGCTCACCTTGATGCCCATCCTGTCGGCAATGGCCGAGCGCTATCCCGAAGTGACGGTGGAGGTGTTCACCGACGAGCGCCTGAGCGACATTGTCGGCGAAGGCTTCGACGCCGGCATAAGGCTGGGCGAGATGATTGCCGAGGATATGGTGACGGTACGGCTGACCGCGCCGTTCCGAACGATCATCGTCGCCTCCCCCGCCTATGTTGGCCGCCACGGAAAGCCGCGAACGCCGGCTGATCTCTCCAGCCACAACTGCATCGGCTATCGTCTGTTGCGATCGCGCGCGCTCTATCGCTGGGATCTGTCCGACCAGGGCAAGGATATCGGCGTCGAAACGCGTGGCAGCGTCGTCGTCACCGATCCGCTGTCGGCGCGCGACATGGCGCTGGCCGGCATCGGGCTGGCCTATCTGTTCGAGCCGCTGGTGCGGGCCGATATCCAGGCCGGCCGGCTGATCGAGGTGCTGCGCCAAGCCGCGATCGACGAACCGGGGCTGTTCCTCTATTTTCCCCGCCGGGCGTCGATGGCGCCGAAGCTCAGGGCTTTCATCGACACCGCACAAGAAATCGGCCGGGCATCCCTGCGGACACCCGGCCGATAAAATTCGTCAGAAGGACAGCTGCCGCGGCAGCTTACTTCTTGACCGCCGCCGCGACTTCCGCCGCGAAATCGGTCTCTTCCTTCTCGATGCCTTCGCCCAGCGCAAAGCGCAGATAGGCGGTGATCTTGGCCGGGGCGCCGATGTCCTTCTCGGCATCCTTCAGCGCCTTCTCGACGGTGATGTCGGGATTGAGCACGAAGGCCTGCTTCAGAAGGACGACTTCCTCGTAGAACTTGCGCAGACGGCCTTCGACCATCTTCTCGATGATCGCTTCCGGCTTGCCGGACTGGCGTGCCTGATCGGAGAAGATCGCCTTCTCGCGCTCGATTGCCGCCGGGTCGAGTTCTTCTGTGGTCAGCGCCATCGGGCTGGTGGCGGCGACATGCATCGCGACCTGACGCGCAAACGCATTGGCCGCATGCTCGTTGCCCGTGGTCTCGATCGCGACCAGCACGCCGAGCTTGCCAAGGCCATCGGCAACCGCGTTGTGGACGTAGGTGGCGACGGCGCCATGCGGAACGGTGAGCTTGGCCGAACGGCGGAAGCCCAGGTTCTCGCCGATGGTGCCGACGGCGTCCTTGATGGTGTCGGTGACCGACTTGTCCGAACCCGGATACTTGGCCGCTGCAACCGCGTCGGTCTTGCCGCCATAGGCGAGCGCGACCTTGGCCACATTGGCAACGATCTCCTGGAATGCAGCATTGCGAGCAACGAAGTCGGTCTCGGAATTGACTTCGACGACGGCAGCTTCGCGCGGGCCGGAATCGACGCCGATCAGGCCCTCAGCCGCGGTGCGGCCGGCCTTCTTGTCAGCCTTGGAAATGCCCTTCTTGCGCAGCCAGTCGATGGCCTCTTCCATGTTGCCGTTGGTTTCGTTCAACGCCGCCTTGCAATCCATCATGCCCGCGCCGGTCAAGTCGCGGAGTTCTTTGACCTGTGCAGCCGAAATGCTCATTGTCGCCTCTTTGTTTTAAATGCACCGACGCACCATCGAACCTCGATGATGCGTCTGTTTAGCGTGCCAAAATATGAGAAAGATGAAGGCCGCAACCGGCCTTCGATTGTTAAGCTTCGGGGGCTTCCGATGCCGGAGCCGGATCGAGAGCCGGTTCGACCGGAGCTTCGACCGAAGCGCCGATGTCGACGCCGAGTGCACCCTGCTGGCGGGCGATGCCGTCGATCGCAGCCTTGGCGATCAGGTCGCAATAGAGCTGGATGGCGCGGGCAGCGTCGTCATTGCCGGGGATCGGGAAGTCGATCTTGTCCGGGTCGCAGTTCGAATCGATGATGGCGACGACCGGGATGCCGAGGCGCTTGGCCTCGAGGATTGCGATCGCTTCCTTGTTGGTGTCGATGACGAACATCAGGTCGGGCGTCGAGCCCATGTCCTTGATGCCGCCCAGCGCCTTGTCGAGCTTCTCGCGCTCGCGGTCGAGGTTGAGGCGCTCCTTCTTGGTGAGGCCCTGGGCCTCGCCGGCCAGCATCTCGTCGAGCTTGCGCAGGCGCTGGATCGAGTTCGAGATCGTCTTCCAGTTGGTCAGCATGCCGCCGAGCCAACGTGAATTGACATAGTACTGGGCCGAACGCTGTGCCGCATCGGCGACGATGTCGGACGCCTGGCGCTTGGTGCCGACGAACAGCACGCGGCCGCCCTTGGCGACAGTGTCGGAAACCTGCTTCAGTGCCTGGTGCAGCAAGGGCACCGTCTGCGAGAGGTCGATGATGTGGATGTTGTTACGGGCGCCATAGATGTAGGGCGCCATTTTCGGGTTCCAGCGGTGGGTCTGGTGGCCGAAGTGAATGCCAGCTTCCAAAAGCTGGCGCATGCTGAAATCAGGCAGAGCCATTCTTAGTTCCTTTCCGGTTAGCCTCCACGGACACAGGCATTTTTGGACTTTGTCCTCGAACGCCACCGGAGGTTTCAGCCGGATTTCTCCCGGGCAGACACCAAAGTCCGTGTGTGGAATGAGCGCGCATATAGAGGGGATGCGCGACAAACGCAAGCCGTGTGGCGTTTCACCACTCAGCGTGCGGCAATCAGCGCTCCTGTGCCGATCATCGCGCCGCCGGCAAACCTGTTCATCAGTCGCATGCGTCTCGGCGTCCTGAACCAGCCCGAAGCCCGCCCGGCAAGTGCAGCATAAATACCCATGGTGAGGATGTTGACGCTGATTACGACCGCGACAACCAGCAGTCCGTCGGCAAGGGTCATGGTGTTGAGGTTCAGGATCAGCGGCATGATCGAAGCGTGGAACAGAATCGCCTTCGGATTGCCCAGCGCGATGGATGCGCCGAGGAAGAACGACCGTGACAATCGCGCCTGCGACGCCCGCGGTTCATCCGATTGCGTGGCCGCGGCTCGCCACATCCTGATGCCGAGAAAAACCAGATAGGTAGCGCCCGCGTATTTCAGCAGGAGGAAAACCCATTCGAAAGTCTGGGCCAACGCCACCAGTCCGAGCAACGCCAGGGTGACCAGCACGGCATCGCCGGCGGCGACGCCGACCCCGGCCACGAACGCACGAAGAAACCCGCGCGACACACCATTGGTTATGACCGCGAACATCGCCGGTCCCGGTGTTGCGGCTGCAAGCGTGATCGCGGCGCAATAAGCCAGAAATGCCGTTGGTGTCATCGCCGAGCCTTTCCATTGGGCACCCGCACCCGCCGGAAGATCGCGACGATCTCCTCGCGGCTGCATTCGAAAGCGCCGAGCCGCACCGCCCGGTCGCGCTCGAAGCCGGTTATGTCATAGTGCGGCGCCGAAGTCTTGGGCGGCCCCTGATAGGATGAGCGCTTGAGGCCGAGTTGCGCGGCGAAGCGATGCAACTCGTCGGTGTCGTCAGCCATCAGATGGCACCAGCGATGGCCAGCCCAGTTCCAGATCGCCGCGTCGACATAGACTGCCATGAAGCTTGCTGTCTGCCTTTCATTCTTCGCAATCCGCCATTCTTCGCAAGCGAATGACGATCGGCCTCATGGCCCGTGTGAATGACAGTGACGATAGAATGGATTCGGATAGAAAATGAAGCTGCCACCGGCCGTAAGCTCAGCCACCGTGCTGGCGACTGTGGCCTGCATGCGACGGTGCAACTCGGCAACCGCATCGTCGACCGAGCCGGCATGCTCATGCAAGCCAAGTGGATCGGGTACCCGGATGTAGGCGCAGCGCGGTCCGGCCGGCTGCGGAATGAGCCGGTTCATCGTGTCGCGCAATCCGCTCCAGCAATAGTCGTTGCGGATCCGCTTCAGGTGCTCGGCGATCTCTTCCTGCGTGATACGCGGATTGGCCGAGGCCCAGGACCCGACGCGTTGCAGCCTCTGAATCGTGTCGGCGAGCGCGCGGACCTTCTTTTGCTCGTCCGCATCGCCGGTGTTTTCGCGCTGCCAACGACGCGCCAGCCTCAGAAGCTCGGTTGTGTCGGGGACGGCGGTGTCTGGAGAAATGGCCTGGCCAAGCCGACGGCTGAGTTCGGCGACCAAAGCCTTCTGGCGCCCGGCATAGCTCGCGCCCTCTTCGGATGACAGGCTCCACGCGGCTTCGTCGCGGGCCAGCAGCGTCGAATAGATATGGTGGATGCGCTGTGGCAGCGTGTCGGTCGCTTGGCGTTCTATTTTCAGGTTTTTCTCGACAAAGGTGCATTCCTTCGCCAGCGCCGCTTCGACATTCCTGGTGAAGACCAGTTTCCAGACGACCGGCGCGATCCAGACCTTGAAATCTGGATCCGTGGCCCGACCTCGCTTGAGCGCCTCAAGCCCCATCTCGACGGCGCCCGGCAGCAACGGCGCCACGATGTTGGCATGCCAGCCGACGCCGCCTTCTGGATGCAGCAGCACGCCATGGCCTTTCAATGCCCAGGCGACGGAGTGTTCCTTGGCTGCCCCGCTGTTGCCGGGAATCTGGGCGATCAGGTTGTTGGCCAGCCAGAATTTCTGCATCAGCCGGCCAAGCCCGTTGACGACGCCATTCGTTGCCCAGGAAGCGGCAAGCGGGCTGACCTGCGACACGATCTCCTTGTCGATCATCCAGTCGGTGAAGAACTCTGGATGATTGGGCGTGACGAAGGTCGCCTTCCCCGCCCCGCAACTGGCCTTCAGCCGCTCGAGATCGGCGTGCGGAAAGTCGATATGGCGGACATTGGCGACGCCGCGCAGCCCGGCCAGGCGGTTGAAGGGCAGGATATCACGAAAGCCCGGTATCCCCCGCAGCATGACGATCCGGTTGACTGACGTCATGACCCTGATCAGCGCCGGGTTGGGCCTCGGCGCCACGAAGACATCGATCCTGCTCAAGCTGCTTCCCCCTCTGTTGCGCCTCGACGCTGGGGAGGAAGTTGGGAGGCGATTGCGGCGCGTTCAAGTCGTTCGCAACGACAACGCCATGTCGTGCTGAATCAACTGACCAGCTGAAGCGCTATTTGGTCGGGCAGGTCTTCGACTGGTCGAACAGCGAAAGATTGACCAGCTTGCCGGTCATCGAGAAGTCGCCATAGTCCATGACGAGATCGCGGGTGATGCCGTTCTCGTGCAGCTTGAAGCTGATCCGGTATTCCGGCACCTCTTCGCCTGTCTTGTCGGTGTCGTCGAAATAGGCGATGTCGACAGGCCAGTATTTGTCGGTGGCGAGCTTCGCCAATGCCGGGGCCTCCGGGTCGGCCTTGTCGGCATCGGTTTTCTTGCCGACGACGACCGTGGTGGTCATAACCTTGTTGGCGTCTTCGGAACCGTCGAAAAGGTTGGTTTCGTAAAAATTCTCGCCCTTTTCGGCTTTGCCAATCAGTTCGACCAGATGCTGGGTCGGAAATTGGGTCATGGCCAGTTCGAGGCTGTTCTTTTCGGGCTTGTCGATATCGACCTTCAACCCCTTGGTCTCTTTCGTGGCGATGCCTTTGACCTCCTTGTCGAGGTTCTGGTCGACGAAGGACTTCGTCACGAATGAAAAGGTCTTGCCTTCGGCGTCCTCGAAAGTGGTCGTCTGCTGGTCGGTCAGCTTCGTGTTCTCGTTGGTGACGATCTGGGTGACGAAACGGAATTTCACCGTATAGCCTTCACAGGCCGAGCCGTTGAACTCATAGACCATGCGGCCGGATATGCCAGTGATGCCGGATTGATCGGATGCCTTGTTGAGGGTGAGATCGTAAACAGCGCGGTGGGCTTGCAGCGCCGGCACGGCGAAAGCAGGGCCTATCGAGAACACCGCCGACAACAGGACGGCATTGAATGCAAGGCGCGTTGCGCGCATGAGGTACTCCGATCGTCGCGGCTGATGGCAGGCCGCAGGGAAAGATGGTCCAGCTTAAAAAAAGTCGTGGCGGAAGCGAGGCAAAAATAGCAATTTCGGCCCGGCCAGCGCGGCGTCACCCAAGCAATAGGGAAATACCATGAGTGAAACAATCGAAAAGCGGCTAAGCGATCTGGGCGTGACGCTTCCTGTCGCCGCCGCGCCCGCCGCCAACTATGTGCCCTATTGCAGGACCGGCAACCTCTTGTTCACCGCCGGGCAGTTGCCTCTCAAGGACGGCAAGCTGCAGGCGAGCGGCCTGCTCGGTCGCGACGTCGACACCGCGGCCGGCAAGGACGCGGCAAAATACTGCGCGATCAATATCCTGGCGCAGGCCAAGGCCGCACTCGGCGACCTCGAGAAAATCCGTCGCCTGGTGAAGATCACCGTTTTCGTCGCCTCGACGCCGGATTTTGTCGAACAGCATCTGGTTGCCAACGGTGCCTCCGATTTCCTTGTTGCGGCACTTGGCGAGCGCGGCAAGCATGCCCGCTCCGCCGTCGGCACTGCCTCGCTGCCACTTAATGCCGCAGTGGAAATCGAAGCGGTCTTCGAAGTCGAGTGAGCCAGGAGACGACCATGACCGACCTATCCTGGCTGACCGCCCGGCCTGTCGCCCATCGCGGGTTCCACGACATGAACAAGACGCGCTGGGAAAACACGCTTTCCGCCTTCGCGGCCGCGGCCGAGCGCGGCTACGCCATCGAATGCGACGTGCACCTGTCGCTGGACGGCGTTCCCGTCATCATTCATGACGACGATCTRCAAAGGCTGACCGGTCAGGATGGTTTCGTCTGGCAACGCACCGCGGCGGAACTCACGGCGCTCAAGGTCGGCGGCACATCGGATCATCTACCGACGCTGCAGGAAGCGCTCGACCTGGTCGATGGCCGCGTGCCGATGGTCATTGAGCTGAAAGGCATCCCGGGCCGCGACGAGGGTCTCGTGGCGATCGTCGGCAAGATGCTCAATCGCTACAAGGGCAAGTCGGCGATCATGTCGTTTGACCACTGGCTCATCCGTGATTTTCCGAAGCATGCGCCGGGCATTCCGGCCGGACTGACCGCCTACGGCAAGGACGTCAAGCTGATCGAGGCACATTTCGCCATGCTGGCGCATGAGATCGACTTCACCTCCTATGCCGCCGGCGATCTGCCGAACCCGTTCGTCAGTTTCGTCCGCGAGAAGCTGAAGATGCCGGTCATCACCTGGACGGTGCATGACCAGCCGGCGGTCGACCTGACCTATAGATATGCCGACCAGATGACGTTCGAGGGATTCGAACCCGACCTGGTCAAAGTCGCCTGAAGTCGGTGTCTGAAACGTGACTTGTACCCGGCCGGACGGAGCTTAAATAAGCCCCATGGATCAAGGCGACGATGGCGATGACCAGACGGCGAATGCGGACTATTTGATCCGCATCGCCGCTGGCATCGGCGCTTTCACCCCGGATGAGTGGAACAGCCTCAGCGGAACCACGAGTGGCGACGCAGAAAACGGCTACAACCCGCTTGTTTCATTCGCTTTTCTGAGCGCGCTTGAAGAGTCAGGCTGCGCCGTGCGGCGCACCGGCTGGCAAGGTCATCATTTGCGATTGGAGACCGCGCAGGGCAAGCTGCTCGGGGCGGTCCCGTGCTATCTCAAATCGCACAGCCAGGGCGAATATGTGTTCGATCATGGCTGGTCGGATGCCTTCGAACGTGCCGGCGGCCGCTACTATCCAAAACTGCAATGCGCGGTGCCGTTCACACCGGTCACCGGCCCTCGCCTGCTGGTCACCAAGGGCGAGGATGTCGGCGCCGTCAAGGCCGGACTGGCGGCGGGCCTGAAGGCGGTCACGCAAAAACTGGGCGTCTCTTCCGCTCATGTCACCTTCGCCCAGGAAAGCGACGTGGAGGTGCTGGAAGCGGCAGGGTTCCTGCATCGCACCGACCAGCAGTTCCATTTCTTCAACGAAGGCTTTTCAACCTATGACGACTTCCTCGCCACCCTTGCCTCGCGCAAGCGCAAGGCGATGAAGAAGGAGAGGCGCGAGGCGCTGACCAACGGCATCTCGATCGACTGGCTGACCGGCAAGGATCTCACCGAAAAGGCCTGGGACGACTTCTTCGCCTTCTACATGGACACCGGCAGCCGCAAATGGGGCCGGCCCTATCTCAGCCGCCAGTTTTTCTCGCTGATCGGCGAACGCATGGCCGACGACATCCTGCTGGTGATGGCCAAACGCAACGGGCGCTACATTGCCGGCGCCATCAATTTCATCGGCTCCGACGCACTCTACGGCCGTAACTGGGGCTGCATCGAGGACCATCCCTTCCTGCATTTCGAGGTCTGCTACCATCAGGCGATCGACTTCGCCATCGAGCGCAAGCTCAGGGTTGTCGAGGCCGGCGCTCAAGGAGAGCACAAGCTGGCGCGAGGCTACCGCCCGGTGACCATGCATTCCGCGCACTACATCGCGCACCCCGGCCTGCGCAACGCCGTTGCCGACTATCTCAGACGCGAACGGCATGAGGTGGAGCGGATGAGCGAATATCTGGAAGAGCACACCCCATTCCGCAGGGATCTCGAGGAGTAGCGACCGGCCTGCCCCGATCGGCGGGGCGACTTTACCCGATCGTCTTGCCGACTTTCGACGGCTTCGCTACACGAAAGGCACAATCCGGAGCATTCGCCATGGCTGAGGCCGCCTATGACACCGACAACATCTTCGCAAAGATCCTGCGCGGTGAAATTCCCTCGCACCGCGTCTACGAGGACGAAGCGATCGTCGCCTTCATGGATGTGATGCCGCAGGGGCCGGGCCATACGCTGGTGGTGCCGAAGGCGCCGTCGCGCAACCTGCTCGACGCCGATCCGTCAACGTTCGGACCGCTTTTCACGGTCGTCCAGAAAGTGGCGCGGGCCGTCAAACAAGGGTTTGGCGCCGACGGCGTCACCGTCATGCAGTTCAACGAGCCAGCCTCGGGGCAGACCGTCTATCATCTGCATGTGCATGTCATCCCACGCTTTGACGGCATTCCCCTGAAGCCACACACGGGCGGGATGGAGAAGCCGGAAGTGCTGGCTGAGAGCGCCGAAAAGATACGAGCGGCGCTGCGAAGCTGACGCCGCACCTCGCTTTGCGACGAAGCAATTTTACCTGGCGGTGGTTTGAGCCAGTTGCTCGATCGCGCTTGGCCCAACGATCCCTTGCTCCAGCCGCCGGCGGATCGCATCGGCACATTGCGTGGGGCTCAGCAAGGAGGTGTCGACGTCCAGGTCGTACACGCCTGGCCGGTGCACCTCCTCCTGCCAAAGACGCACGGGTATCGGCACGGGATCGCCGGGCGAGCCGGTCACATATCCCCGTGCCGCCTCACTGGCGGCGCGTCGTTGCATGATGATTGCAATCGGGCAGCGGACGCCGACGAACAGCACCGGCAGGCCAGCGAGACGGCGCGCGCAATCGGCGAGGCAATCGAGGGGTTTTGAATAGGCATCATGGTGGCCGACATCCGCCACGACGTTCAGCCCCAGCCGGCTATGGGCGGCGATCGATTCGTAAAGCGCGGCGTAGAAATCGGGCACCAGGCCTTCAAGGTCCGGACGCTCGCTGCCCGGCCGCAAGCCTATTCCAGGCCGATAGCGTTGTGGCGTGGCCTGTTCGTAGACGTCGACACCGAGATTGATCCAGACACCATCAAGATTCTCCTGGATGGCCTGGACGATGCTTGATTTTCCCGATCTCGGCGCACCGTTCAGGACGACGATCTGCCCGGCCATGCGTCCCTCATTGCTCCAATGAAAAAAGCCCCGTCTCCGGGGCTTTTTCGACTTTTGTCAGGGTCAGTTCTTTCTGGGCAATTGCGGCACCAGGCTGCGCTTGCCGCCGTCCTTGCCCTTGGCTTCGGGCTTCTGCGCCACCAGCTTCTTGGCCGCGGGCTTTTTCGCGACGGCCTTTGTGGGCTTCGGCGTTTCTTCCGGCTCTTCCCTCTTCGGCTTCACCGGCGCCTCGTCGGCGAGCGATTCGAGCTTCAGGCCGGTCTCGCCGGTTTCCTTCTTCTCGACGGTGACGCGCACCGTGCCGCCCTTCTTGAGCTTGCCGAACAGCACCTCGTCGGCCAACGGCTTCTTGATGTGCTCCTGGATGACACGGCCGAGCGGCCGCGCGCCCATGCGCTCGTCATAACCCTTGTCGGCGAGCCAGGCGATGGCATCGGGCGACAGGTCGAATGTGACGCCACGCTCGGAAAGCTGGGCCTCGAGCTGCATGACGAACTTCTGTACCACCTGATGGATCACCGGCACCGGCAGCGAGCCGAACGGGATGATCGCATCGAGACGGTTGCGGAATTCCGGCGTGAACAGCCGGTTGATCGCCTCGACGTCGTCGCCTTCGCGCTTGGTCGAACCGAAGCCGATCGCCGCACGCTGCGCATCCGACGCGCCTGCATTGGTGGTCATGATCAGGATCACATTGCGGAAGTCGATCTGCTTGCCGTTATGGTCCGTCAGCTTGCCGTGGTCCATCACCTGCAACAGGATGTTGAACAGGTCCGGATGCGCCTTCTCGACTTCGTCCAGCAACAGCACGCAGTGCGGATGCTGGTCAACGCCGTCGGTCAGCAGACCGCCCTGGTCGAAGCCGACATAGCCGGGAGGCGCGCCGATCAGCCGCGATACGGTGTGTCGTTCCATATATTCCGACATGTCGAAGCGGATCAGCTCGACACCGAGCGATGCAGCCAACTGCTTGGCCACTTCGGTCTTACCGACGCCGGTCGGGCCGGAGAACAGGTAGGAGCCGATCGGCTTCTCCGGTTCGCGCAGGCCGGCACGCGCCAGCTTGATCGCCGAGGTCAGCGCGGTGATCGCGGTATCCTGGCCATAGACGACGCGCTTCAGCTCGATATCTAGACCCTGCAGCACCTTCTCGTCGTCGGCCGAAACCGTCTTCGGCGGGATGCGGGCCATGGTGGCGATCGTCGCTTCGATCTCCTTGATGCCGATCGTCTTCTTGCGTTTGGCTTCCGGCACCAGCATCTGCGAGGCACCGGTCTCGTCGATCACGTCGATCGCCTTGTCCGGCAGCTTGCGGTCGTTGATGTAGCGCGCCGACAGCTCCACCGAGGCCTTGATCGCCTCGTTGGTGAACTTCACCTTGTGGAACTCCTCATAGTAGGGCTTGAGGCCCTTCATGATCTCGATGGCGTCCTCGATGGTCGGCTCGTTGACGTCGATCTTCTGGAAGCGCCGCACCAGGGCACGGTCCTTCTCGAAGAACTGGCGGAATTCCTTGTAGGTGGTCGAGCCGATGCAGCGGATCGCACCAGACGACAAGGCCGGCTTCAACAGGTTCGACGCGTCCATGGCGCCGCCTGATGTTGCCCCTGCCCCGATGACCGTGTGGATCTCGTCGATGAACAGGACCGCGCCTGGATAGTCCTCGAGTTCCTTGACGACCTGCTTCAGCCGCTCCTCGAAATCGCCGCGATAGCGCGTGCCGGCGAGCAGCGTGCCCATGTCGAGCGCGAAGATCGTGGCATTGTGCAGCACTTCGGGAACGTCGCCCTCGACGATGCGCTTGGCGAGGCCTTCTGCGATCGCCGTCTTGCCGACGCCGGGATCACCGACATAGAGCGGATTGTTCTTGGAGCGGCGGCACAGCACCTGGATGGTGCGGTTGATCTCGGACTCGCGACCGATCAGAGGGTCGATCTTGCCGGCCTTGGCTTTGTTGTTGAGATTGACGCAATAAGCGGTCAGCGCGTCCTGCTGCTGCTTCTTCTTGCCGCCTTCCTCTTGCGGCTCGGCGCCGTTTTGGCCGCCCTGCTCGTCATCGGCACCGCGCGGCGAACGCGTTTCCGACGCGCCCGGACGCTTGGCAATGCCGTGCGAAATATAGTTGACCGCGTCGTAGCGGGTCATCTGCTGTTCCTGCAGGAAATAAGCGGCATGGCTCTCGCGCTCGGCGAAGATGGCGACGAGCACGTTGGCGCCCGACACTTCCTCGCGGCCCGACGACTGCACATGGATCACCGCGCGCTGGATGACGCGCTGGAACCCGGCGGTCGGCTTGGAGTCCTCGTCGTAGCCGGTGACCAGATTGTCGAGCTCGGTGTCGATATAGGTGAGAACCGTATGCTTCAACTCGTCGAGATCGACATTGCAGGCGCGCATGACGGCGGCCGCCTCGGTGTCGTCGATGAGCGCGAGCAGCAAATGTTCAAGAGTTGCATATTCATGGTGCCGCTCATTGGCGAGCGTCAGCGCCTGGTGAAGCGCCTTTTCCAGGCCTTGGGAGAAAGCCGGCATGTTACCTCACTTCTTCTCCATCACGCATTGCAGCGGATGCTGATTCTGTCGGGCGAAATCCATGACCTGAGACACTTTGGTCTCGGCCACCTCGAATGTATAGACCCCGCACTCGCCCACTCCATGATTGTGAACATGAAGCATGATGCGTGTGGCGGCTTCGCGGTCCTTCTGGAAAAAACGCTCCAGCACGTGAACCACGAACTCCATGGGCGTGTAGTCGTCGTTGAGGATGAGGACCCGGTAAAGGCTGGGCTTCTTGGTCTTGGTTTTGGTGCGCGTGATAACGGCCGTCCCGCGGCCGGCCTCATTGCCGTCGCCGCCGCCGTTTTGCATCCGCGCCACTCGTCTCGTGGCAGTCAAATCGATCGTCACGTATTCCTGCCTCTTCGAATCCCCATGCGAGTTCGACATGTAGGTGTTCGATGGACGATTTTAAGCCCTTCTGTTTAGCTGACAATATGGCTAGGTGACCAAACTTGGCCGATTTTCGCAATCGTGAAGGGGCGCGAGGCCTTGGAGCGGAAATTGACATGAAAAAACCCGGCCACGCTTCCGCGACCGGGTTTTGTCCCGCACCCAAAGGGCCGGATCTTGCTCACGTCAGGCGAAATTACTTTGCCTTGGCAACGATCGATTCGAACGGCTTGTAGGCTTCCTTGGCGAGTTCGGCATAGAGGTCGCCAATCTTGGTGGCCTCGGCTACGAAAGCCTCATACGATTGCTTGGCATAATCGGACTGGATCTCGATCGCCTTTTCCAGCGACTTGGCCGAAAACATCTTCTCGACGGCGGCGCTGCCTGCTTCGAAGCTCTTCTTGGTGTATTCGCCAGCTTCGGTGGCGATCGCCTGCGCGCCCTTGGAGAGCGAAGCGAAGCTCTTCAATCCGGTATCGGCAAACTCTTTGCCGTATTTGCTGAAGTCCTCATAGGTCTGGGTCATTTCACGCATTCCCTTGGGTTGAAGCGTCCTTCTTCGGGGCGCTCTTGTGCAATGCACGCTAATATATTGTGCGCCGCACAAAAGTCAACATTTCACCGGCGTCCAGACACCGCCTGCGCAGTCAATGGCTAAAAATCGAATAAAGAGAGCTTCAAGCCCGAAGAAAATGGTGAACGCGGCGGTTACCATAAACGGATTGGTAACGCTGCCCCGGTAGCTTTGGCTGGAAGTGAGGCAGGACCCTTTGCCGCCTCCAGCGCAACGAAGAATCCAAGGGAAATACAAGTGCGTCAGGCGTTGTTGGGCATCGTTTCCAAATCCACCTCCCCTCTCAAAACGATGATGATCTTCGCCTTGGCGATGACAGTCGTCTGCGGCGACATTGCCTCGTCGATGGCGGCGAGGTCCGCGGCAATCGTCATCGACGCCAAGACCGGCAAGGTGCTTTATTCGGCGGATGCCGATGGCAGGCGCTATCCGGCCTCGCTCACCAAGATGATGACGCTCTATCTGACCTTCGAGGCGCTGGCGAAGGGCAAGATCAGCAGGAACTCGCAAGTCGTGTTTTCGGCCAACGCCGCCGCCGAGCCGCCGACGAAGCTTGGCGTGAAGCCGGGCGGCTCGGTCACGGTAGAGACCGCGATCCTGTCGATGGTCACCAAATCGGCGAACGACTCGGCGACCGCGCTCGGCGAAATGCTCGGTGGCAATGAAACCAATTTCGCCCGCATGATGACCGCCAAGGCGCGTGCGCTGGGCATGAACGGCACCGTGTTTCGCAACGCCAACGGCCTGCCCAACCCCGGCCAATTCACCACCGCGCGCGACATGGCGACGCTCGGCATCGCGCTGCGGGAGCATTTCCCCCAGTATTACGGCTATTTCTCGCAGCGCTCCTTTCTCTACGGGCGCCAGCGCATCAATGGTCACAACCGCCTGCTTGGGCGCATCAAGGGTGTCGACGGCATCAAGACCGGCTACACCCGCGCCTCCGGCTTCAACCTCGTCTCGTCGGTTTCCGACGGCAATCGCCGTATCGTCGGCGTCGTCATGGGTGGCACGTCGGGCGGCAGCCGCGACAACCAGATGGCTGCCTTGATCAACACCTATATGCCGCGCGCATCGACCCGTGGTGGCGGCGATCTGGTCGCCAAAGCCAGCGGCAGCAATCCGATCACCGCCCTTGCCAAGGTCCTGCTGCCCAAGCACGACGCGCCAACGCCGGACGACAAGCCGGTGGTGGCGCAAGATGACGCGACCCAGGACGATGCGACCGTTGCCGAGGACGCCACTGTGGCGGAGGACAGCACCGCGCAGAGCGAGCCGAGCGAAGAGGCTGCCCCTGTCGTCAAGGCGAAAATGGTCAAGACCGTCATCGTATCTGCGCCGCAGGTGGCCACGGCTCAGGTCGTGGCGGCCTATGCCGAACCAACACCGGCGCCGACGCCGGCGCCCACTGTCGACCCGGTCAACACCGCGTCGGTGCCCTCGGGCTGGGCAATCCAGGTTGCCTCGTCGCCCCAGCAGTCCGAAGCCCAGGCCTTCCTCGACAAGACCACCAAGCAGGCACCCAAGGCGCTGGCCGACGCTTCCGGCTTCACCGTCGCCTTCGACAAGGACGGCGTCACCTATTATCGCGCCCGCTTCGGCGGCTTTAGTTCCAAGACCGCCGCCTGGAAGGCCTGCACCGCTTTGAAGAAGAAGAACATCGAGTGCTACGCCGTCCAGCAGTAGGACGGTGTGGAAACAATCTCCCGGAAAAATTCTGCGTCGAAGGAGAACTAATTGTGATTGGAGAGCAAGACGTCCTTGGCTTCATTGATCCGCGCCGCCAGGAAAGACGTGCCGCCGATATCGGGGTGCAGGCGCTGCATCAGGCGGCGGTGCGCCTTGCGGACATCCGCCGCGGCGGCCCCCGCTTCAAGACCAAGGACCTTGTAGGCCTCCTCCTTAGTCATGGCGCCCGAACCTGGCGCAACACCCAGCCCTTCGCCACCGTTCGTCTCAGCGTTTTTGCGCCAGACGGGAAATCTGCCGTCAAGATACGTCTCTAGCAGTTGCCGGCTCTCCGGATCACCGGAGAGTTCGCGGTAGAGATGCTGCAGCTCTGCCAGCCCCATCGCGCCAAGCATCTTGCCCTCGTGGCGGCCAGCCAGGACCAGTCCTTCTAGGCCGCCGGTATCGTGATCAAGCTCCATTTCGAGTGCTGCGGTGCGCACCGTCGAACGCTTGCCCGGTGCGAGCTTTGCCGTCGGCTGCTTCATCCGCATGGAACCGTACCAGGCGATTGCCGCCGACAGAATTATGCCGCCGATGCCTTCGCGCCCGACCGCAACCATAGCGAGGCCGACCAGCCCCAGAAGGACCGGCCCAAGTGTCTTCATGCCGGTGGCCAATTTTGCCGGGTCGGCGCGAAGGAAGATCGTGGCCACGCCGAGAAGCACCAAAAGCAATGCCACCAATGCGATGATTGCGCCCATCAGTTCCCGCCACCCCGCAGATGCTCAATCATAAGCCGGTCTTCCGGCCTGCCCCTGGCTTCGAGCGCCTTCAACCCACCGGTTGCAAACACCGCAACCGCCGAAAGCAGTCCTGCCAGGGTCGCGGCAGCCCGCCGATCAAATCGGAACCACGCCCCTTTGGACAATCGCGCGATTTCCTTAAAGGCCTTTTCTGCGCCGGAATCATGACCTTCCTGAAAGACGAAGACAGGAACGCCATGCAGGCCGAGGCTGCCGGCCTTTTCAGCCAGATCGTCGATGTTCTCCTCCATCGCATCGCCGATATAGACCAGCGCATTGACCTTGGCCGTGGCCGTCTGTTTCAGCGCATGCGCCAGCACCTTGCCGATCTGGGTGTTGCCGCTACGGCATTCGATTCGTGTCATCAACTGCTTCAAGGCATTGGTGTCGGCCACGAATGCGGACGAACGGCACTCGCCTAGGCCGCGAAAATAGACCAGTTGGACACTGAGGGTTCCGGCCTTGCCGACGGCATCGAACATCTGGCCCTGCAGCTCACAAGCCAGATCCCAGGTCGGCTGGCGGCTCATCGTCGCGTCGAGCGAAAGGATCAGCCTGCCCGAACCCATCGCCGACGCAGCCAGCGTCCTTGCCTGCCGAAGAAATGCTTCGATCTCGCCGGCATTGGATTGAGGTTTGACCGGCGCAGGATTGGCCCTTGCGGGCACGGGCTGCTTTTTGTCGCTCATGAAAACAAGATGTGGCGTTGTCGCGCCGCTTGCAAGTCCAGTGCGACGCAAGTTTGAGGGCCAGCAAACCAGCCGCAATTGAAGCAGACAACCCCTTGGGAGTGCGATGGCTTACAGCAGGCCGAGATCGGCAAGCTCACGCCTGAGCTTCGGCGGCATCTCGATCAGCCCGACCTTGCCCTTGCCGAGATCGGCCGGCGCGTCCGACGGTTTCAGATAGCGCCAGCCCTGGAAGGCCCGGCGCGGCTGCCAGTCGGTGCGCACGACTTGCGGATCGAGAATGAGATGACAGCGGCCGATGCCTTCGCCGTCGGTGAAGGGCCGGATCTCGGTGATCAACTGCCGGCACTGCACATTGCCCTTGATCACCCAGTAGAGCGAACCGCCGTCGGTGATCTCGGCGCCGCGCGTCGGCACCATTCGCGTCGTGTGATACTGCTCGACCGGCTCACCGGCGCGCCGCCGCTCGTCGAGGCGAAAGGCGATCCACTCTTCGAGATCCTCGACGCTGTCGCAGCCGACACAGAGTTTTATGAGATTGAGAGACATCGCTTAAGGTTTAGTCCGGCGCGCGGATGCGTCAACGGCCTGATCGACTTCTCCACAGTGCCAGCACCCAGACACCAAGCCTGTGGTGCCCAGAGGCCGTTTCGAAATTCGCTCTGGCAGTCATATGGTGGTGTTTTCGAGAACCGGAGCGCAGCGGACATTTGGGTCCGTGAGCACTGGAAGCGCAGAAAACGCCGCCAGATGGCCGCCGGAGTGGGTTTCCAAACGGCCTCTCAGCACTCCACGACATTGACGGCGAGCCCGCCAAGGCTGGTTTCCTTGTACTTCTCGTTCATGTCGAGGCCGGTCTGGCGCATCGTCTCGATCGCCGCGTCGAGCGGCACGAAATGGATGCCGTCGCCTTTGATCGCCAGTGACGCAGCCGTCACCGCCTTGACCGCACCCAGCGCATTGCGCTCGATGCAAGGCACCTGGACCAACCCGCCGACCGGATCGCAGGTCATGCCGAGATGATGTTCGAGCGCGATCTCGGCGGCATTTTCGACCTGTTCTGGCGTGCCGCCCATGACGGCGCACAAGCCAGCCGCGGCCATCGCGGATGCCGACCCGACCTCGCCCTGGCAGCCGACCTCTGCGCCGGAGATCGAGGCATTGGTCTTGATGATGCCGCCAACGGCGGCGGCCGTCAGCAGGAAGTCGCGGATGCTCGGCTGATCGGCCTCGGGATGGAAATGCAGCCAGTAGCGCAGCACCGCCGGCAGGGTGCCGGCCGCACCATTGGTCGGCGCGGTGACGACGCGGCCGCCGGCGGCATTCTCCTCGTTGACCGCCATGGCATAAATCGACAGCCAGTCATTGGCGAGCAAGGGATTGGGTCTGTTCTGCTGCCACTGCTCCTGCAGCTTGTCATGCAGCATCCGCGCGCGCCGGCGCACCTTCAGTCCGCCCGGCATGATGCCGTCCTGCGACAGGCCACGGTCGATGCAGCCCTTCATGGCGCTCCAGATGCCGTCGAGGCCGGCGTCGAGCTTTTCGCGCGACATCTGCGTCTCTTCGTTGATCCGCTTCATGTCGGCGATGGAAAGGCCGCTTTTGCCGGCCATCGCCAGCATCTCGACCGCATTCTTGAAGGGATACGGCACCTTCTTGCCTTCGGTCGTCACCGACCCCTTGGCCTTCATCCGCTGCAGCTCTTCTTCCGAAACCACGAAGCCGCCGCCGATCGAATAGTAGATGCGTTTGAGCAGCAGGCGGTCGCCCGCATCATAAGCATAGAACGCCATCCCGTTGGCGTGGCCGGTGAGCGGCGTCTTGCGGTCCAGCACCAGATCGGTGGCCGGGTCGAAACGATAGGACGGATGGCCGGGCGGCGAAATGCGCTTCTCCGCGGTGATGCGGCTGGCAATGCCATCAGCCTGATCGGGATCGACAGTCTGCGGCGTCAGGCCGGCAAGGCCGAGCACGACCGCGCGATCACTGCCGTGGCCGATGCCTGTGTAGGCGAGCGAGCCATGCAGGCTGGCGGCGAGACGGTCGACCTTGACGCCCGCCGGACGCGGCCAGTCAGTTCCCGCGACCTCGTCGAGAAACCGCGCTGCGGCGGTCATAGGACCCATCGTGTGCGAACTCGAGGGTCCTATGCCGATCTTGAACAGGTCGAAAACCGAAAGGAACACGCGGCGCTGTCTCCTGGAGTCACGTCAAGGACCATATATAGGAATTCCCAGGATGTTTCCGCTCTTTTGGAAATCGCGGCGCATCGCCTGCCGACCTTGTTTGCTCCGGCAGCGACATTGGTTCGATCGCTCTCTGGCGGGCATCGAAGCGATCGCACTGAATGTGATAAATTCGGACTATGGGCGATTCCCTCGATCTTTCGACAGCCGATCTCGCGGCGCTGGCTTTCTTCCTCGTCGCGTGGCTGCTGCACACGCTTGCCTCCGACGGCAAGCTGGTCAGCCGCGTGTCGCTGACAACGGCGATGAACACGCAACGGCAAGCCTGGATGCGCACCATGGCCGAACGCGAGATCCGCATCGTCGACACCGCCATCATGAGCGGGTTGCAACAGGGAACCGCCTTCTTCGCCTCCAGCTCATTGATCGCGATCGGCGGTTGCTTTGCCTTGCTCGGCGCATCCGATCGGGTACTTGAGGTGCTGAGCGACCTGCCCCTGGGCGACGCCCCGTCGCGCGCGGCCTTTCAGATAAAGGTGTTCGGACTGGTCCTGATCCTGGCGTTTTCGTTCTTCAAATTCGGCTGGGCGTACCGGCTGTTCAACTATTGCACGATCCTGATCGGCGCCGTGCCGATCCTGCATGGTGAAGCGTCACGCAACCCGGTCACCGAAACAGCGGTCTGGCGTGCGACGCAAATGAACATGCTGGCCGGAAAGCATTTCAATTCCGGCCTGCGCGGCGTGTTCTTCTCGATCGGCTATCTCGGCTGGTTCGTCGATCCCACGGTGTTCGTTTTGTCGACGCTGTTGCTCCTGGCCGTGCTGGTGCGGCGCCAGTTCTTCTCGGCGGCCAGACACGCGGTGATCGGTCAGCCGCCGGGCGCGGGAAAAGGCTGATCGATCCGGCCCGATATCCAGTAGGCGAAGAGCCCGATCCATTCACGGATGGCCATTGTGGTGACCTGCAGCGAATCGGCCGGATTGTCGCGGAACAGGCCGATGCCTTCCCGCCCCGTGGTGCGGTAGTCGACCGGCCAGGGAATGGTTGCAAAACCGGCCTTGTCGAACAGCGCCTTGGCGCGCGGCATATGGAAGGCCGAGGTCACCAGCAGCCAGCTCTCGCCGGGCTTCGGTGTTACCAGCTCCTTGGTGAAGACGGCATTCTCATAGGTGTTGCGGGACTTGTTCTCGAGGATCAGGCGATCGGCCGTCACACCAAGTGCAGTGAGCAATCGGGGTGCCGTGGCTGCGTCGCCCTCGCCTTCGAGGAACAGTTCGCCAGTGCCGCCGGAGACAACCACTTTGGCGGTTGGAAAGCGCCGGGCGAGAATCGCGGTCTCGACCATCCGGTCGCCGCCGCTGTTCAATTCATAGCCGCCGCGCACCAGGTTGATGGCACCTTCGAAGCCGCCGCCGAGCACGACAATGCCGTCGACCTTTTCCGGCAGTGGCGGGCGCGCGAAACGCTCCTCCAGCGGGTTGAGCATCATCGCACCAAGCGACGTCCAGGCCGACAGCCCAAGGATCAGAAACGCCAGCACGCTGCCGGTGACGGCAAGCCGCCGGCGGCCGATCATTGCGGCAACCAATCCCGCCAGCAGAAGGAAGATCGTCAGGTTGAGCGGCTGGATGAAGAACCAGAAGACTTTGGAAAGATAGAAGAACATCGCTCAACCCCGTTGGACGAGCGACATCCTTACCACCACTTCTCCGGCTGGAATGTGCCGGCCGCCTGCTCGATGACGGCGGCGGTCTGGAACAGGGTTTCCTCATCGAACGGCCGGCCGATCAGTTGCAGGCCGAGCGGCAGGCCCTTGGCGTCCAGACCCGCCGGCACGGCGATGCCCGGCAGGCCGGCCATGTTCACCGTGACGGTGAAGATGTCGTTCAGATACATCTTGACCGGATCGGCGGCCATGTCCTCGTCGGCGATGCCGAAGGCGGCGGATGGTGTCGCCGGGGTCAGGATGACATCGACGCCGGCGGCGAAGACATTCTCGAAGTCGCGCTTGATCAGATTGCGTACCTTCTGCGCCTGCAGATAGTAGGCGTCGTAATAGCCCGCCGACAGCACATAGGTGCCGATCATGATGCGGCGCTTGACCTCGCGGCCGAAACCGGCGGCGCGGGTCTTCTCATACATGTCGACGATGTCCTTGCCCGGCACGCGCAGCCCGTAGCGGACGCCGTCGTAGCGTGCGAGGTTGGACGACGCCTCGGCGGGCGCCACGATATAATAGGCCGGCAGCGCGTATTTGGTGTGCGGTAGGGAAATGTCGACGATCTCGGCGCCGGCGTCCTTCAGCCAGGCAATGCCCTTCTGCCACAGGGCCTCGATCTCGTCGGGCATGCCGTCGACGCGGTACTCCTTGGGGATGCCGACCTTCATGCCCTTGATCGGCTTGCCGATCGCCGCCTCATAGTCCGGCACCGGCCGGTCGACCGAGGTCGTGTCCTTCGGATCGACGGAGGCCATCGATTTCAACAGGATCGCGGCATCGCGCACATCGCGGGCGATCGGTCCGGCCTGGTCGAGCGACGACGCAAAGGCGACGATGCCCCAGCGCGAGCAGCGTCCATAGGTCGGCTTGATGCCGACAGTCCCGGTGAAGGCCGCCGGCTGGCGAATCGAGCCGCCAGTATCCGTCGCCGTCGCGCCGGCGCACAGGAAGGCCGAGACCGCGGTTGCCGAACCGCCGGAAGAACCACCTGGCACCAGCTGCGCATTGTCCAGGCTGCGCGCGGTCCTGGTGCCGCCAGCCGATACGAAGCCGCCGTCGCCCTGATGCGTGGTCGGCATCACCACCGTGTCGAGCCGCGAACGCCGCCACGGGTTGATGACCGGGCCATAGTAGGACGTCTCGTTGGACGAGCCCATGGCGAACTCGTCCATGTTGAGCTTGCCCAGCATGACCGCGCCGTCGGTCCACAGATTGGTGGTAACGGTCGATTCGTAGCGCGGCTTGAACCCGTCGAGCACATGGCTGCAGGCCTGGGTATGGACGCCTTCGGTGCCGAACAGGTCCTTGATGCCGAGCGGGATGCCTTCCAGCGCACCGCCCTCGCCCTTCGCCAGTTTGGCGTCGGACGCCTTCGCCATGTCGCGCGCTCTGTCGCCGGTCACCGCCACATAGGCATTGAGCACCGGATTCGCGCGATCGATGGCCGCGAGATAGGCCTCGGTGATTTCGGTCGCGGTGATTTCCTTGCCGCGCAACTTGGTGCGGGCCTGCGAAATCGTCAGCTGGGTCAGGTCGCTCATCAAAGGCTCTTTTCGTAAAACACCGACCATTCGGAATCGGGATAATCCAGCACCGGGCCGCAGCGCGAAAACCCGGCGCGTTCGTAGACGGTCCACGCGGCTGGATGACGATCGCCCGTCTCCAGCACCAGGCGTTTCAGCCCCTCCCTGCGCGCCAGCGCCTCGACCCGCTCGACGATCCCTGCGCCGATCTTGCGTCCGCGATGCGAAGGCCGCGTGTACATGCGCTTGACCTCGCCGATGGCGCCGTCATGACGCTTCAGCGCGCCGCAACCGATGGCCAGGCCGTTGTCGCGGGCGATGAAAACGGTCGTATCCTCACCGGCCATCTGCTCAACCGTCAGGTGGTAGCAGTGCTCCGGCGGCGTCAGTTCGAGCAGCGTTTGGTTGAGCTCATTGACCAGACCGCGCACGTCGTCCTGCAGCGGCGTTTCAACGGCGATCTCGATAGCCATCGGCGCGCTACTCCACGACCTTCGGCACGAGGAAGAAATTCTCTTCGGTCGCCGGTGCGTTGGCTACGATATCGGCGGCCTTGTTGCCGTCGGTGACGACGTCTTGGCGCTTCTTCATGTCCATAGGCGTCACCGAGGTCATTGGCTCGACCCCGGAAACGTCGACCTCGTTCAACTGCTCGACGAAGCCGAGGATGGCGTTCAGCTCGCCGGTCATGCGTTCGGCATCTTCGTCGCTCACCGCAATGCGGGCGAGACGCGCGACGCGCTTCACTGTCTTGACGTCAACGGACATGTTTTGCCTCGGGGAAAACCAGTTCGGGCTATAGCGGCGCCGCGCGCGCGGCGCAACATGCATCGTGCGAGAGCACCAGGGGTCGGCCCAGCTCTTCTGTCATCGGTCCACCGTCTAGATGCTGTCTATGGCAGGGCAACGCCCTCGCACAGATAGTAGCTGCCGCTGTTGCCGTTCGCCTCGCTTTCGTCATCGGCCGGCCGGACCGAGACGAGATCGATCTGCGTCGAGCTCATCTGGGTCACTGAAAGGACGTCGGGAAACACATAACCCGGTTCCTGGCAGATGGCCGTCACCGCCCAGCTTGGCGAGGCTATCGCCTTGCTGATCTGTACGAACTCGCAATTGTATTCGACACCTTGCAGGCCATGCGCCGAAAGCACGATGTTGCCAGCGTCGATCGGCGTCTGCAGCGTAGCCTTCCTGGCCTGTGTGCAAAGCTCCTCGGACTGGAGGTAGACGCCTTCGATGAAATCGTCAGCGGCGAGCGCGGGTGACGCCGCGACCAACATGGACACGCAAAGAGACTGCCTCAAGGCCATGGTTTCATTCCGCTTTGGCTGCGTCTAAATCGTAATCGTCTCACCGATCTTCGGCAATGCCACCTTCACGCCGGATCCTTCAAGGCCCGCCTCGAACTTATCGGCGGTCGGATCGATCATCGGAAACGTGCCGAAGTGACAGGGAACCACGGTTTCGAATTTGAAGAAGCGGCGGCAGGCGAGCGCGGCCACCGCACCGCCCATGGTGAAGCGGTCGCCAATCGGCACGATGCCAATCTTCGGCTCATGCAACTCGTTGATCAGCGCCATGTCGGAAAAGATGTCGGTGTCACCCATGTGATAGAGCGTCCGGTCTTCCGGGAAATGCAGGACGAGGCCGCCCGGATTGCCGAGATAGGTGTTCTGGCCGCCATCGCCCGGGAACGATGAGGAGTGCAGCGCCTGGACGAAGGTGGTGGTGAAGCCGCCGCAATCGACGGTGCCGCCGATGTTGCCCGGGTTGATCTTCTTGTCGCTGGCGCCCTTGCCGACCAGGTACATGCAGATCTCGAAATTCGCGACCAACTGGGCGCCGCTTTTGCCCAGCACTTCCAGCGCACCGCTGATGTGGTCGCTGTGACCGTGCGTCAGCAGCACATGCGTGATGCCCTCGGCCGGCCCCTCCCAGCCGCCCGTCCAGGACGGATTGCCGATCAGATAGGGGTCGATGAGGATCTTGGCGTCAGCGGTTTCGATGCGAAACGCCGAGTGGCCGTACCAGGTCAATTTCATGAATGCTTTCCTCGATTTTTGCCTTGCCAAAGGATAGAACGCCGATAGCCCTGAGATCAAAGGGTTACTGTGTCCGTTGTGTGTCTGAGAGAACACATGGCGGTGAAGGGCGAAGGACGGCCATTGGGCATTATCATGATCGAGGAATTGCCGGCGCGGCTTGCCGGCGGCAAGACGCTGGCAGGGCTTGACCTCGGCGACAAGACGATCGGCGTCGCCGTCTCGGACCAGAGGTTCTCTTTCGCCCATCCGCGCCCAGTCATCATGCGAAGGAAATTCTCGCTCGACGCTGTCGTGCTCCTGGCCCTGCTGCAGAAGGAGAATGCCGGCGCGGTGGTGATCGGACTGCCGATCAACATGGACGGTTCGGAAGGGCCGCGCGCACAGAAATCGCGCGCCTTCGTCCGCAACATGGCGCAGGTGAGCGACCTGCCCTTCGTGCTCTGGGACGAAAGGCTATCGACGGTCGCGGCCGAAAGGACATTGATCGAGATGGATTTCTCGCGCCGCAAACGCGCCGGCAAGATCGATTCGGCGGCAGCCGCGTTTATTCTGCAGGGAGTTTTGGACCGGCTTCAGTCGCTTCACGCATCCGCTCGAACGGAACCGGACCCGCCCAGCGCCGCTTGATCCAGCTGGCGATCTCGCGGCGGCGGCGAAACGCCCAGAGCGCCATCAGCAGAAACCCGTCGAAGACACAGGCCTTTGCCACCATGCCGGGGATGGTCGCCGGATCGATACCAAGCATCTGGCCATAGAGCTGGAAGACGAAGTCGTGCAGCCGCCGGCTCAGCATGACATAACCGAAGTTCATGTCGTTGAGCGACAGGTAGAACCAGCCCCAGAACAGCGCCATCGGGCCCGCCCACAATGCGAAGATGTAACGCATCAGCGGCCTCCCCTGGGATTCGGGCCTGTCCGGCCCGATATGAGCGAAAGAAGCGAATTGTGGGCCGCGGCCGCGGCCATGCCGTGCGCGGCGACGCGGATTTCGATATCGCCCTGAGCAACCGCTGCAACAGACCGTCGCTCGGCAAGCATGGCAACATAGGATGCTAGAAGTGCCGCCAGCTGCACCGCCACAACCATGAACAGCCCGTTGATGCCTTGCGCGGCGCCGCCGACGACGATCAGCGACAAAACGCCGGATGCGGAGATGAAGGCGATGCGGGCGACGCTGTCGACAGCCTGGCTGGTCGCGTCATTGATCAGGGTTTCGACAAAGGCCCAGAAGAACAGCACAGCGACGACCAGCAAGGCGGTGGCGAGCGGGGCCACGACGATGGCGTTGTCGAGGTCGATGAAGCGAGTGCCCTCGATGGTGGCACCCAACACGCCCAGCGCCGCAGCCACACCACGGTTTCCGTCGATGCAGATGAACGCAAGCAGGGCGAAAACGATTGCCCAGTGCAAGGCCAGAAAAGAGGTCAGTACATGTCGCATCGGCATTCCCGCTTCGCAAAGCAGGGATTTGGCCAATTTGAACCATTCCTTGCTCTCGCCGCGACAGTGGGCTTTGCCGCTCGTCACCGCAACGGAAACCATTTGTTAAGGTTAACGGCGATTAGTGACGCGCGTGTGGAGGCTCGCCGGCGCCTCAAAATGATCGAAGGCGCCGGTTTTTTGCGATCTTGAAAACTCAATTCACAGGCGGATAGAGCGTGTCGATGATCATGCGCGCGTCATGACGCGAATCGAGCATGCCATAAGTGTTGCGCCACTGGCCGGCGAGCCGCGTCTCGACGAACGCGTCGGCGATTCGCCCTGCCCCCAGCCGGCGCAATTCCGCCGCCGCCGCCGATAGCGCCAGCTGTTCGGTAAGCAGCCGGGCCGAGCCGTCGTCGGTCGCGGCAACCTGCATCGCCGCCTTCAGCACGCCGATCGTGCCGCGCCCGCCGGCGCCGAGGTCACGGTCGATACCGGCCAGCACATCCTCGAACAGGCCGGGCGCGCGGCCGAGCACGCGCAGCACGTCGAGCGCCATGACATTGCCGGATCCTTCCCAGATCGCATTGACCGGGGCCTCGCGATAGTAGCGGGCGAGCGGCGCCTCCTCGACATAGCCGTTGCCGCCGAGGCACTCCATCGCCTCGTAGAGCAAAGGCGGCGCGATCTTGCACACCCAGTATTTGACGACCGGCGTCATGGCGCGGGCGAATGCCGCTTCGCCGCGGTCGCTCGCCGCCTCGTCGAAGGACCGCGCCAGCCGGAACGACAGCGCGGTGGCGGCGGCGACATCGAGCGCCATGTCGGCCAGCACGCGCTGCATCAGCGGCTGCTCGATCAGATTGGCGCCGAACACTTGTCGATGGCGGGCATGATGAACGGCTTCGGCAAGACCTGCACGCATGATCGCCGAAGATGCGACCGCACAGTCGAGCCGGGTCAAGGTCACCATGTCCATGATCGTCTTCACGCCCGCACCCGGTTCGCCGACCATCTCGCCGATGGCGTTGACGAATTCCACCTCGGAAGAGGCGTTCGAGCGGTTGCCGAGCTTGTCCTTCAGCCGCTGGAAACGGAAACCGTTGCCCGAGCCGTCGCCGAGAACGCGCGGCACGAGGAAGCAGGAGAGCCCCTCTGGCGCCTGTGCGAGCACCAGGAACGCATCTGACATCGGCGCCGACATGAACCATTTGTGCCCGGTCAGGCGATAGAACCCGCTACCGACGCGTTCCGCCCTTGTCACATTGGAGCGCACATCCGTGCCGCCCTGCTTCTCGGTCATGCCCATGCCGAGCGTCAGCCCGGTCTTTTCGACCGGTGGCTTCTGGCCCTGGTCGTATTTGCGCGTCGTCACCCGCGGCGCCCATTCGCGAAACAGTTTTGGGCTGGCCATCAACGCCGCCAGGGAAGCATTGGTCATGGTGATCGGGCACAGATGCCCGGTCTCGAGCTCCGCCGTCAGATAGAAACGGGCAGCGCGAACCTGGTGGCGGCGGCCAATCTCGGCGTCGCCGTTTTCCCAAACCGAGGAATGCAGCCCATTGGCCACTGAGCGGCGCATCAGGGCATGATAGGCGGGATGGAACTCGACCACATCGATGCGCCGCCCCTGGCGGTCATGCGTCCTGAGCTTCGGCGTCTCGACATTGGCGAGACGGGCCAACTCCTGCGCCTCCTGCGTCAGCACGAAACGGCCGAGCCCGTCGAGGTCCTTGCGCACCGGATCGGAAAAGCGCTCCGCAAGCTGGATCAGCAACGGATCGCCCCGCCAGGCGTTGCCGCCCGTCAGCGGCGGCGGCTGGTTCGTCACGTCGTCGGTCACGCCCAATCCTTTTATCGGGAGAAAGGTCCCTATCGTCAGAAAACCACGAATCCGAGGCCATCGGCTAGATATAGCCCAAGCCTTGCAACGCGCGCGATGAAAATACCGGGGAGAACGGCTCCAATCCAAAGCTGCCGCTTGCAGCCGCAAAATCTCCACCCTATAGCAGCGCCTTGAGATGACCGACGCTTCGTCCCTGCCACTCTACCCTCACCGCCATCTTCTGGGCATCCGCGATCTTTCCCCCGCCGACATCGAGCTTCTGCTCGACCGAGCGGACCGCGCTGTCGCGATTTCACGGCAGTCCGAGAAGAAAACCTCGACGCTGCGCGGCCGCACCCAGATCAACCTCTTCTATGAAGCTTCGACGCGCACGCAATCGTCGTTCGAGCTCGCCGGAAAGCGGCTCGGCGCCGATGTCATGAACATGTCGGTGGCGAGCTCATCGGTGAAGAAGGGCGAAACGCTCATCGACACGGCGATGACGCTGAATGCCATGCGGCCCGATATCTTGATCATCCGCCACCAGTCGGCGGGCGCTGCCGCCCTTCTTGCCCAGAAGGTCGGCTGCTCGGTGGTCAATGCCGGCGACGGCGCGCATGAACACCCGACACAGGCTCTGCTCGATGCGCTGACCATCCGCCGCGCCAAGGGTCCGCTGTCGAAGCTGATCGTGGCGATCTGCGGCGACATCCTGCACTCGCGCGTGGCGCGCTCCAACATCATGCTGCTCAACGCGCTCGGCGCGCAGGTGCGGGTCGTCGCACCGTCGACCCTGTTGCCCAGTGGCATTGAGAAAATGGGCGTCATCGTCAACCGCTCGATGGCCGACGGCCTCAAGGGCGCCGACGTGGTGATGATGCTGCGCCTGCAGCGCGAGCGCATGGAAGGTGCCTTCGTCCCTTCAGTGCGCGAATATTTCCGCTACTTCGGCCTCGATGCCGAAAAGCTGAAGGCCGCCAAGGACGACGCGCTGGTGATGCATCCCGGCCCGATGAACCGCGGCGTCGAGATCGCCTCGGAAATCGCCGACGGCCCGCAAAGCGTCATCCAGGAACAGGTCGAGATGGGCGTTGCCGTGCGCATGGCGGTGATGGAAGCGCTGCTCGACCCACGTCGCAATCAAGAGGGCCGCAATCAAGAGGGCCGCGGCGCATGAGCATTACGGTCTTTGAGCGCGCTCGCATTGTCGACCCATCGCGCGGTGTCGACGAAGTCGGCACCGTCGTTGTCGATGGCCGCAAGATCGTCGCCGCCGGCAAGGCAGCGCTGAACCAGGGCACGCCCGGGGGTGCGACCATTATCGACTGCGCTGGCAAGGCGATCATTCCAGGCCTGATCGACGGCCGCGTCTTCATCGGCGAGCCGGGCGGCGAGCATCGCGAAACCATCGCTTCGGCCAGTGTCGCCGCGGCGGCCGGCGGCGTCACCTCGATCGTCATGATGCCCGATACCGACCCGGTGATCGACAATGTGGCACTGGTCGAATTCGTGTTGCGCACCGCCAAGGACACCGCAAGCGTCAACGTCTTTCCGGCAGCGGCGATCACCAAAGGCCTCGACGGGCGAGAGATGACCGAGTTCGGCCTGCTGCGCGAAGCCGGCGCCGTCGCGTTCACCGATGGCCGCCACACCATATCAAGCGCCCTGGTGATGCGCCGCGCGCTGACCTATGCGCGCGACTTCGGCGCCACCATCGTGCATGAAACGCAGGACGCGGACCTCGGTTCGTCCGGCGTCATGAACGAAGGCCTATACGCCAGCTGGCTCGGCCTTTCCGGCATCCCGCGGGAAGCCGAATCCATCCCGCTCGAGCGTGACCTCGCGCTGGCACGGCTGACGCGGGGTTCGTACCATGCGGCGAAGATCTCGACCGCGATGGCGGCAAACGCCGTCACGCGGGCGAAAGGCGATGGCGCAACCGTGACATCAGGCGTGGCGATCCACAATCTGTCGCTCAATGAAAACGATGTCGGCGAATACCGCACATTCTTCCGCCTGACCCCGCCGTTGCGCGCCGAGGAAGACCGGCTGGCCATGATCGAGGCGGTCAGGGACGGCACCATCGACATCATCGTCTCCTCGCACGATCCGCAGGATGTCGACACCAAGCGCCTGCCCTTTGCCGATGCGGCGGCCGGCGCCATCGGGCTCGAAACCCTGCTTGGCGCGGCATTGCGGCTCTACCACAATGGCGACGTGCCATTGCTTAGGCTGATCGAGACGCTATCGACTGCGCCGGCGAGATTGTTCGGCCTGCCTGGCGGCACACTGAAGCCGGGGGCGATTGCCGATCTTGCGTTGGTCGATCTGGACGAACCCTGGATCGTCGCCGAGAGCGGCATTCGATCGCGTTCGAAAAACACCTGTTTCGAAGGCGCGCGGTTGCAGGGCAAGGTCTTGCAAACGCTGGTGGCGGGCCGCACAGTGTTCTCAATCTGAGCCGGCCACCGCGCACCGCGCCTGATCCGGCCATTCTGGGGAAATGCGGGGGAAACAATGACTTACAGCCTCATCCCGGCGCTTGTGTTCGGCTATCTCCTGGGCTCGATTCCCTTCGGACTTCTGCTCACCCACGCGGCCGGCCTTGGCGATGTGCGCAAGATCGGCTCGGGCAACATCGGTGCAACCAATGTGCTGCGCACCGGCAACAAGGGGCTTGCCGCCGCGACGCTGTTGCTCGACGCGCTGAAGGGCACCGCCGCCGTGTTGATATCAGGCCATTTCGCGCCTGAATTGGCGCTCTGGGCCGGTCTCGGCGCCTTTCTCGGCCATCTCTTCCCGGCATGGCTGGGATTCAAGGGCGGCAAGGGCGTCGCGACCTATCTCGGCGTGCTCATCGGGCTTGCCTGGCAGGTGGCGCTGATCTTCGCCGTCGTCTGGCTGGTGATGGCCTTCCTGTTCCGATACTCCTCGCTGGCAGCGCTGACGGCGGCCATCGTCGTTCCGATCGCCCTCTATTTCCTGAGCACGCCGCAGATTGCCGCCTTGTTCGTGGTGATGAGCATCATCGTCTTCATCAAACACAGGGAAAACATTTCGCGCCTGCTTGCCGGCACCGAGGGCAAGATCGGAGCCAAGACGTGAGCGAACCCGCCGCCGGGCCGCGCCTCAGCGACCGGCAGCGGGTGAGTTGGCTGCGGCTGATCCGCACCCAGAATGTCGGTCCCGCCTCCTTTCGCGACCTGATCAACCGCTTCGGTTCTGCCGAGGTGGCGCTGGAAATCCTTCCGGAATTGATGATTTCGGGAGGCGCCAACCGCATCGCCCGCATCCCGTCGATCGCGGAAGCCGAGGCCGAATTGGAAACAGCCCGAAAGGCCGGCGCGCGCTTTGTCGGCATCGGAGAGCCCGACTATCCACCGCTGTTGCGCAACATGGACCATCCGCCGCCACTGTTGGCCGTCAAGGGAAATGCCGCCGTGTTCCGGCTGCCGGGGGTCGCCATCGTCGGTGCCCGAAACGCATCGCTGGCCGGCATCAAGATGGCGCGCATGCTGGCTGCCGAGCTCGGCCGCGACGGCTACGGCATCGTCTCGGGACTGGCCCGCGGCATCGACACGGCGGCGCATCAAGGCAGTCTGTCGACCGGCACGATCGGTGTGCTGGCCGGAGGGCTCGACCTGCCCTATCCGCCCGAAAACGCCGGCTTGTGCGAGGAAATTGCCGAGCGCGGCGCCGTCATTTCGGAAATGCCGTTCGGCTGGCAGCCGCGCGCCCAGGATTTTCCGCGCCGCAACCGCCTTGTCGCGGGCGCGGCCCTTGGGTTGGTGGTGGTCGAGGCAGCGCAGCGCTCTGGATCACTGATCAGCGCCAGGCTTGCCGGCGAAATGGGCCGGCTGGTCTTCGCCGTGCCGGGCTCGCCGCTCGATCCGCGCGCCGCCGGCACCAACGGCCTGCTCAAGGACGGTGCCACCCTGGTCACCGAGGCCTCGGACATTTCCAGGGCGATCTCGCCGCTGACCGGTTTGCGCGCGCCCGATGTGCCGCCGTTTCAAGACCCGCCCGACTTCTCGGTCACGCCGCCGCCCGGCGAAAGCGACCGCGCCCGCGTCATCGAGGCGCTTGGCCCGACGCCGGTGTCGGTCGACGAGATCATCCGCCACACCGGCCTGCATCCGGCCCAGGTCTTCATGGTGCTCCTGGAACTCGACCTCGCCGGCCGGCTCGAGCGGCATGCCGGCGGACATGTTTCGCTGGTGTTCGAAGGTCGCTGAAGGGCAGCGTCGATCCCCGACCCGTTCGACGTTCGTCACCGCATGCAGGTAGCCCTACACAAAGTCCAGCGTATTTGGATTGCCCCGCTCACGCCTGAAACGATCCGCCCAATCGAAGCTGATTGAGTCTCGCTGTTGCTGGATCACGATGCTGGTCGAATCCGGGCTGCGTTGGAGCGTCACACCCATCATGTCCGCGACTTGACGGATGGCATCCAGGGGATCCGCGACTATCGACTCGTATTCAAGCCTGAGAGGATCAATCCCGGTCCGGGCAAAGAACATCTCCCAACGCGCCCTCTCCCGAACCAGCGCATCGAGTTGCCTCTGGATCAGCTCGGCATCGAAAACCGTTTCCTGGCTCACCGGTTGAGTAGAGCGGTATTGACCGGTTTGGAGGGCCCTCGCCCAGGATATTGCCTGACCGAGAAGGTCCCGCCTTGATAGAGAGATAAACCGAAGATTCGGAAGCGCGTCGAACCAGCCTATTTCGCTTGAGATCCAATCATGCTGGTGGGCAAAGATTTTCAGACCATAGATACGATTGGCGGTTGCGCCCATGGTGAGAATTTTTTCGACCTGCCCTGCCACATCTTCGGGAAAATTTGGATCGTCGAAAAAGCGGCGTCCCCTCCAATTGAAATACTCGAGCGGATGCCCGAGCATTCCGGTGCTGCTGAGATGCTGGCACAGGTAATTGCTGCCGGACCTTGGCGATGTGCAAATTGAATAGCCACGAACGCCACCAGACAACTTCAACCTCGCCCCCGAGCCCGACGAAACATTTTTCTTATAAAAAGCGGCATCATGCCGTTGTAGAGCCGTTTGCTCTCATTGACGAAATTTGAAAGGCGCGACAGCTCTCCGTCAATTCGATGCAATGCAGCCCGGCTGTCCTGGGTCGCGCTGTTGAGGGAAGCAGAACCATCAGCGACAGAGCTTGAAAGGCTGGATAGCTGCCCTTCAAGGCGATGCAATCTGGCTTGGCTATCATGGGCCACGTTGTGGAGCGAAGCGGCGCTATCAACGACAGCGCTTGAAAGGCCGGAAAGCTGCCCTTCAAGCCGATATAGTCGGGCCTGGCTATCATGGGCCACGTTGAGGAGCGCATCGGAGCCAAAGGATTTGACCCGTTCGCCAAGGTCCGTCAGTGCTGCGGCACCACTCTCCAAGGTTTTCGTGTTCGACCTGAGTAGATCGAGAAGCGTCGCCTGTTCTGAAGAATCACGCCAGGCACCGCCAATTTCGTTGGCGACACTGAACCATCTGCGGCGTTCGCGCGAAACGCCTATCTCCTCGATCCAGGATGCGGTGGCGAGCGATCGCTCATCGTCCGTCGTTTGGACATTCGTCTCAATGGCCTGACTGTAGGTGCGAAGATGCTCGTTGATGAAATGCTCGGCACCCGCCACCTTGCGAAAGTATGCACAGACCTCCGCGGCGTCGTCAGCGTCGAATTTCGACAACGCCTCTATCAGGTTTTCGACAGTGGTCGGCCTGGTCAGAAGGCCGACTCCGAGGTTCATTCGCCGCCATGCCTCCATATTTGCCGTGTCGAGCAAACCGGCGAAACCACGCGCGTCGCAGACCACGACCGAGCATCCCACGGCTGCGGCTTCAATGGCCATCCGGGCGGTTGCGAACACGATATCGTATTGCAGCAGATCCTTTTCGAGTTGATGTGAAAACCGGCCCGTGGCGGGACCCAACTCATCCAGTTGCATATTGCTCCTGGCGCAGGCTTCGCGCACCGCTTGCTGATGCTCGAAATTCTTGGTCAGCAGAAGCCCCTTCAAAGGCTTCGATGGCAGGGGCGGACGCTGTTTGAAGCGTTCAAGGTCAATTGCATTGTAGATGAGGTCCAATCTGTCCGCCGGCACACCGCGCGACAGGCATTTGGCCTTGCACGCTTCGTCGACCGCGATCCAGCGGCGTATCTGCGGATGAAGCATCGGGGCTTCGACCTCGAAGAAAGCGCTGTGGCAGGAAAACACCGCTGGTACATCGGGAAAACGCGCCAGCGCGGTCAGGCAAGGCGTCAAATGCTGTGCGTGAATTATGTCGGGCTTTTCGACGATCTCGGCAATTCGGTCCACCACATGGTGTCCGCGCAGGCGCATTCGATCGGCCATCTCGCCAAGTGTTGGAGCCAGCAACATGGTTTGATGACCGCAGCGGCGAAGCCCGTCGGCCAGCAATTCAACAACGGCTTCGGTACCGCTATTGTACGACACGAACAGATTGGTGATGAGAACCCGCAAATGCCGCCTCCTTAGCTGTTTCACAACCTCCGCATTGGCGGCGAGGATAACAGATGCTAGGCAGCGTTCTTAGTTTGAAGGCATCGGCCAAACAAGTTGCACAAAGATGGCCGGGGCCAACTCGATGTGGGAAACCCTTCGATGCCTGGTCGCCTTGATGCGGTCTAAGGCGGATGTATGCCGAACCTGGATTGGAGCCGTTTTTTGCCTGAAAAGTTGCAACATGTGCTGATCCTTGCCCATCCGGGGCATGAGCTCAGGATCCATCACTGGCTTGAGCTCAAGAAACCGCGAATCTACCTTTTGACGGACGGTTCAGGCGGACGCCATTCTTCCCGAACCCAATATTCACGCGACGTGGTGGAAGCTGCCGGCGCGACCGCAGGCGCGGTGTTCGGCGATATTCCCGACGCCACCTGGTATAAAGCGCTGTTGGCCAGGGATAGTGCCGTCTTTGCCGATGTGCTGACGAGAATCAGCGCCGATCTGTCTGACATCCATGAGGTGCAAGTCGTCTCGGACGCGGTCGATGGCTACAATCCGATGCATGATCTGGCCTTTGCATTCGGCAATGCCCTCAACAGGCGTCTGCAAGGCACGAAGCCGAGGCGCAAGCAGCTTTGCTCCGCCGCGGTTCCCAACGTGCCGGGGGCTGTCGAAGTGGAGATCCAACTGGATTCGGCTGCTCGCGCCAGAAAGACGGCTGCGGTCCAGGCCTATACGCCATTGGCCGATGAAGCCCGCCAGATTTTGGAACGGGATCCGCAATGCTTTGACCGAGAACTTCTCATCGCGCAGCAGTTTGACTGGGATGCGCCCTGGACGCCCGAATGGGAGCGCATTGGCAAAGACCGCGTGGCCAAGAAGATCTACGACAGGTGCATCACCTTTAAGGAAAATGTGCAGCCGGTTGCGCAGCAACTGATGTCGGAAAGCACCCGAGAGCACGCGTCGCGGGAAGTCGAGCTTCTGCCTTCCGGCGCCTAGGCGCTGGACCTCGACCACTATCTGCGCTGATCTGAAAACAATGGTGAGCGCGATGGGATTCGAACCCATGACCTACTGATTAAAAGTCAGTTGCTCTACCGGCTGAGCTACGCGCTCCCGCGGGCTCGAAACGCTGCCCTCGAAATTGCGCGGAACATAGGGAGAGTGCCTCGACCGGTCAACCGGAAAAAGAGCATGGGCAAGCCAAGCTTTCCCGGCACTGCGATGTTGTCTGCCTGGCCGCTTCGAGTAGAGCATCAAGGGCCGTCCGGAGCAGCCGAACGAATGGGCTCCAGGCCATCGTCAAGCCAGAGAAACATTATAAATCAGCAACTTGATATTTTAACGCGGAACTATTGCCGGGCTCGCCCGTTCTCCCAGCACAAGGGACGTCAATCACCCTTTCGAAGGAGAAGAACAGTGAACAAGATCGTATCGGGTATACTGGCGACCACTTTGTCAGTTTCGTTTGCCGCGGCTGCCATGCCGGCTAATGCGGCTCAGATGTTCGTGCCACAGGCATCGGACTCGTCGTCGAATATTCTGAATGTCGGAGAGTCCCGCTACGGCCCTTCGCAGTGGCGTCATAACCGACATTTCAACCGCAACTTCAGCAACCGCGATTTCGGCAACCGTCGCAACTTTGCCCGAAACAACGACGGCGGCGTCTATTGGAATGGTCATCGCGGCTACCGCGAATACCATCGCGGCTATCGTCGCCATGGCGACAACTGGTTCCCGCTGGCTGCCTTCGCCACCGGCGCCCTGATCACCGGCGCGATCATCAGCAGCGAGAACAACCGTCGCTACGAAGGCAATTCACATGTGCAGTGGTGCTATGACCGCTATCGCAGCTACCGCGCTTCGGACAACACGTTCCAGCCGAACTACGGTCCTCGCCAGGAATGCCGTTCGCCCTATTGATCGCGGGTGAGAACCAGTAACTGACAGTGTCACGTAGAAAGGCCCGTGCCATGGCGCGGGCCTTTTTAATTCGATCTATCGAAGTAGCATCAGCCTGCCCAGCTGATGCTCTTGATTATGTAATAACGCGCATCTGGTTCCCCATGCGGTGAGCGATATGCTCCGAGGGCGTCGCAAATTCGAACCGCCACAGCGCTAAGTTCCCACCCAAGCACTTCCAGGTCACCATCCGCATCCGTGACGTAAAGCTGGGTCAGTTCGTCGATGCTGTTCGTCTCGCCGAACGTTCGAACCAGCTTTGCGTCGATCATGACATCGTCGGGCCAATTTGAAACTGCCCAAGCCCAGAGCCAACTCTGTGACTTAGCGGTCGTGTGACCGGCAATCTGGACCTCCGCAGTCACTCTAACGTCCCCGTCTTTGGAAAACAGAAGCCTTCTGGTTGCTATGTCATAGTCGTAGCGAGACCAGTGGCCGATACGAAAGTCTTTCTCCAAACGGTCATTCTTGACCTTCAGCTGTTCGATGGCTTCGTCGCGCCAAGCTGGATACCAGTCAGGCTTCATTCTCTCGCCCCAAGACCCTGATGATTTGCTTATGGCACACTCAGTGTCCTGCGCACAGCATCGCGCCAACCGGCCAGCTTGGTGGAGCGCGTCGGCGTGTCCATGTCCGGCTGGAAGCGCCGTTCGAGTGCCCAGCTTTTCGCAAACTTCCTGGCATCCGGCCAGACGCCGGCCCTCGAGCCGGCCAGCCATGCGGCACCGAGTGCCGTCGTCTCCAGAATGGTCGGGCGGTCGACCGGCGCATCGAGGATGTCAGCCAGGCGCTGCATGGTCCAGTCCGACGCCACCATGCCGCCGTCGACGCGAAGCACTGTCTCGACCGACGCACCCTTCCAGTCCTTGTGCATGGCATCGAGCAGGTCGCGCGTCTGGTAGGCGACGGATTCCAGGGCAGCGCGTGCAAACTCCGCCGGCCCGGAATTGCGCGTCAGGCCGAAAATGGCGCCGCGTGCCTCGGCATCCCAATGCGGTGCCCCTAACCCGACAAAGGCCGGCACCAGATAGACGTTCTGCGTCGGGTCGGCCTCGGCCGCCAGCTTGCCGCTGTGCTCGGCCTTGCCGATCACCTTGATGCCATCGCGCAGCCATTGCACGGCAGCCCCGGCGATGAAGATCGAGCCTTCCAGAGCATAGGTGGTCTTGCCGTTCAGCCGGTAGGCAATGGTGGTCAGCAGCCGGTTCTTCGAACGCACCAGATCGCTGCCGGTGTTGAGCAGCGCAAAACAGCCGGTGCCATAGGTCGACTTCATCATTCCCGGCTCGAAGCAGGCTTGGCCGATGGTCGCGGCATGCTGGTCGCCGGCAACGCCGAGGATTCTTATCTCGGCACCGAAGAGATTTTTCTCCGTGATTCCATAGTCATCGGCGCAGTCTTTTACCTCAGGAAGCATTTTTGCCGGAATGTTGAGAACCGACAGCAGCTCGTCGTCCCAGGCGTTTTTCTCGATGTTGTAAACCAGCGTGCGCGAGGCGTTGGTGGCGTCCGTGGCATGAACCTTGCCGCCGGTCAGCCGCCAGATAAGGAAGCTGTCGATGGTGCCGGCCAACAATTCGCCCTTCTCGGCGCGTTTTCTCGCGCCTTTCACCTTGTCGAGCATCCAGGCGATCTTGGTGCCTGAGAAATAGGGATCGAGCAGCAGGCCGGTCTTACTGGTGAATTTCTTCTCAAGTCCCTGCTTCTTGAGCTTTTGGCAGAGCGGCGCGGTGCGCCGGTCCTGCCAGACGATGGCATTGTGGATCGGCTTGCCGGTCGCCCTGTCCCAGATGACGACGGTTTCGCGCTGATTGGTGATGCCGATAGCCGCGACATCCGAGGCGGCGAGGCCGGCTTTCTTCAGCGCAGCCTTTACCGTCGTCACGACGCTCGCCCAGATTTCCTCCGGATCGTGCTCGACCCAGCCGGACGCCGGATAATGCTGGGTGAATTCCTTCTGCCCGCTGCCGACGACCTTCATCTGACCATCGAACAGGATTGCCCGGGTCGATGTCGTTCCCTGGTCGATTGCCAGCACAAAACCGCTCATTCAGATGTCCTCCGCCTTGATACAAACAGGGGAGACGGCAACATGCCGCCTCCCCCAATGTCACACGGGCGCGAGCGCCCGCATAGGACAGTCCTACTTCTGCCAGCTCTTCACCAGTTCGTCGTAGTTGATGGTGATCGGCTTTTCCTTCTCGTTCTCGATCTTGAGCTGAGGCGCGAGATTGCCGTTCTTGACCGCGTCGGCGTTCCAGTAGGCGAGATCGTGCTCTTCGGCCATCTTCGGGCCGATATCGCCCTGGACGCCCGACTTCTCGATGCGGCTCATCACCTTCTCCTGCTCGCCGCAGAGCGAGTCCATCGCTTCCTGCGCGGTCTTGGCACCCGACGACGCATCGCCGATCGCCTGCCACCAGAGCTGTGCCAGCTTCGGATAGTCTGGCACGTTGGTGCCGGTCGGCGACCACTGGACGCGGGCCGGCGAGCGATAGAACTCGATCAAGCCGCCGAGTTTCGGCGCACGCTCGGTGAAGCTCTTGTCGTGGATCGTGCTCTCGCGGATGAAGGTCAGGCCGACATGGCTCTTCTTCACGTCCACGGTCTTCGAGGTGACGAACTGCGCATAGAGCCAGGCGGCCTTGGCGCGGTCGGTCGGCGTCGACTTCATCAGCGTCCAGGAACCGACGTCCTGATAGCCGAGCTTCATGCCGTCCTTCCAGTAGACGCCGTGCGGCGACGGTGCCATGCGCCATTTCGGCGTGCCGTCGTCGTTCAGCACCGCCTTGGCGCTGGCGTCGACCATCGACGCGGTGAAGGCGGTGTACCAGAAGATCTGCTGGGCAACCGCACCTTGTGCCGGCACCGGTCCGGATTCAGAGAAGGTCATGCCCTGGGCTTCCGCCGGGGCGTAGGCCTTCAGCCAGTCGAGGTATTTCTGAATCGAGTAGACAGCGGCCGGGCCGTTGGTGTCACCACCGCGTGCTGTGCAGGAGCCGACGGGCCGCGAATTCGCGTCGACCTTGATGCCCCATTCGTCGACCGGCAGACCGTTCGGAATGCCCTTGTCGCCGTTGCCGGCCATCGACAGCCAGGCGTCGGTGAACCGCCAGCCGAGCGACGGGTCCTTCTTGCCGTAGTCCATGTGGCCATAGACCTTCTTGCCGTCGATCTCGCGGCCGGTGAAGAATTCGGCGATGTCCTCGTAGGCCGACCAGTTGACCGGCACGCCGAGGTCGTAGCCGTACTTGGCCTTGAAGTCGGCCTTGTTCTTCTCGTCGTTGAACCAGTCGTAACGGAACCAGTAGAGGTTGGCGAACTGCTGGTCGGGAAGCTGGTAGAGCTTCTTGTCGGGCGCCGTCGTGAACGAGGTGCCGATGAAGTCCTTCAGGTCGAGGTTCGGGTTGGTGACATCCTTGCCGTCGCCCGCCATCCAGTCGGTCAGGTTGCGCACCTGCTGGTAGCGCCAGTGGGTGCCGATCAGATCGGAATCGTTGACCCAGCCGTCATAGAGGTTCTGGCCGGTTTGCATCTGGGTCTGGATCTTCTCGACGACGTCGCCTTCCTGGATGACGTCGTGCGTGATCTTTATGCCGGTGATGGCGGTAAAGGCCGGCGCCAGCACCTGCGATTCATACTGGTGCGTGGCGATGGTTTCGGAGACGACCTTGATGTCCATGCCGGCGAACGGCTTGGCTGCGTCAATAAACCACTGCATTTCGGCTTCCTGGTCGGCGCGCGAAAGCGTCGAGAGCGGGCCTATCTCCTTGTCCAGAAAGGCTTTTGCCTCGTCCATCCCGGCGTAGGCGTTGCCCACGCCGACCAATAGGACAAGGGCAGTCGTTGATGTTAAAAATTGCCGTCGCATAAGTTTCCTCCACTGTTTCAGGTTTCAAGTGCGATCTGGAGCGGCCGCCGGCACGCGGTCGCTCCAACAGTTTCCCCCTCTATACGTAGCGGAACACGCCGATGGCGTAGACCACGGAGAGAGCGAGAGCCCACCAGAGGTTGGGTCCGACAAGACCCAGCCAAGCGAGATGGATAAAGGCGCTGCCAAGCAGCGATAGGAAAAGACGGTCGCCGCGCGTCGTCTCGAAGCGCAGGATGCCGACGCGCGGATTGCCGCCCGGCGAGGCGTATTCCCACACCGCCATGCCACACAGCAGCAGCAGAATGGTTGCGAAGAAGGCAGCTGTCGGCCACGTCCACGCCATCCAGGAGAGGTCGAAGTTCATTGTCATACCCTCCCCAGGGCGAAGCCCTTGGCGATATAGTTGCGCACGAACCAGATGACGAGCGCTCCGGGGATCAGTGTCAGCACGCCGGCTGCGGCGAGCAGACCCCAATCCATGCCGGCGGCCGAAACCGTGCGGGTCATGGTGGCGGCGATCGGCTTGGCATAGGTGGTCGTCAGGGTGCGGGCGATCAGCAGTTCCACCCATGAGAACATGAAGCAGAAGAAGCAGGCCACGCCGATGCCGCTGGCGATCAGCGGCATGAAGATCTTGATGAAGAAACGCGGGAACGAATAGCCGTCGATATAGGCGGTCTCGTCGATTTCCTTCGGCACGCCCGACATGAAGCCTTCGAGGATCCACACCGCCAAAGGCACGTTGAACAAGCAATGCGCCAGCGCCACCGCGATATGGGTGTCGATCAGGCCGAAGGCCGAGTAGAGCTGGAAGAACGGCAGCGCGAACACCGCCGGCGGCGCCATGCGGTTGGTCAAAAGCCAAAAGAACAGATGCTTGTCGCCGAGGAAGCGGTAGCGAGAGAAGGCGTAGGCCGCCGGCAAGGCCGCGGTCACCGAAATCACCATGTTCATCACCACATAGGTGATCGAATTGATGTAGCCCGAATACCAGGATGCATCGGTGAAGATGGTGACGTAGTTGGCGATTGTCGGCGCGTGTGGATAGAGCGTCAGCGAGGAGACGATCTCGGCATTGGTCTTGAAGCTCATGTTGATGAGCCAGTAGATCGGCAGCAGGAGAACGATGATGTAGATCGTCGGCACGAGCCACCACCAGCGCGATTCCTCGCCGCGACGCCGCATCAGCCGGGCGACCTCATCCTGCGACAGCGTGCTGGCCAGTTCTCCCGAAGCTGTCGTCTCGCTCACTCTGTTCGCTCTTTCGTTGGCGCCGCTCATCTCAGCGCTCCGCGTCGTAATTGGTCATCACGGTGTAGAACACCCACGACAACAACAGGATGATAAGGAAGTAGACGAGCGACATGGCGGCAGCCGGACCAAGGTCGAATTGGCCGAGCGCGGTCTTGACGAGGTCGATCGACAGGAACGTCGTCGAATTACCGGGACCGCCGCCGGTGACGACGAAAGGCTCGGTGTAGATCATGAAACTATCCATGAAACGCAGCAGCACGGCGATCAAAAGCACACGCTGCATCTTCGGCAGCTGGATGTAGCGGAACACCGCCCAGCGCGAAGCGCCGTCGATCTTGGCCGCCTGGTAGAAGGCGTCAGGAATGGAGACCAGGCCGGCATAGCAGAGCAGTACGACCAGGCTCGTCCAGTGCCAGACATCCATGATGATGATGGTGACCCAGGCGTCGAACGGATCCTGGACGTAGTTGTAGTCGATGCCGAGCGCGTTGACGTAGTAGCCGAGCAGGCCGATGTCGTTGCGGCCGAAGACCTGCCAGATGGTGCCGACCACGTTCCACGGGATTAGCAGCGGCAGCGCCATCAGCACCAGGCAGACCGGCACGCCCCAGCCCTTTTTCGGCATGTTGAGCGCGATGAAGATGCCGAGCGGCACTTGGATGGTCAGAATGATGAAGGAGAAGATCAGATTGCGGACCATCGCTTCCCAGAAGCGGCTGGAGGACAGCAATTCCTCGAACCATTCGGTGCCGGCCCAGAAGAAGACATTGTTGCCGAACGTGTCCTGTACCGAATAGTTGACGACCGTCATCAGCGGAATGACGGCCGAGAACGCCACCAGCACCAGCACCGGCAGCACCAGGAACCAGGCCTTGTTGTTCCAGGTCTTTTCCATCTATGCCCCCATCTCGACGCGCCAGGAATCGGCATAGATGTTGATGCCGGCCGGATCGAACCGGACTTTCGGTTCGGCGGGTACGCTCTCGTCCTCGCCGATGACCGCCGCGATGTCGCGGCCTTCCAGCTTGGCGCGCACCACCTTGTGGCGTCCGACATCCTCGACCTTGCTGATCGAGACGGCCATGCCGTCGCGGCCGAGCCGCACATATTCGGGACGGATGCCAAGCTCGATGGCGCTGCTGCCTGCCTTCGGCGCGCCCGGCAGTTCGATCCGCTGCGAGCCGAGCGTTGCCGTCTTGCCGTCGATTGCCACCGGCATGACGTTCATGCCGGGCGAGCCGATAAAATACCCGACAAAAGTGTGGCGCGGCCGCTCGAACAGTTCCGCCGGCGTGCCGATCTGGACGATGCCGCCGTCATACATCACCACGACCTGGTCGGCGAAGGTCAGCGCCTCGGTCTGGTCGTGGGTGACGTAGACCATGGTGTAGCCGAAGCGGCGGTGCAGTTGCTTCAATTGCGAACGCAGCACCCATTTCATGTGCGGGTCGATGACGGTCAGCGGCTCATCGAACAGGATGGCGTTGACGTCGGAGCGCACCAGTCCGCGGCCAAGCGAAATCTTCTGCTTCTGGTCGGCGGTCAGGCCCCTCGCCTTCTTCTTTGCCCAGGACGCCAGATCGATCATCTCCAGCGTCTCGCGCACCTTGCGGTCGACATCGGCTTCCGGCACGCCGCGATTGCGCAGCGGGAAGGCCAGATTGTCGTAGACGGTCATGGTGTCGTAGATGACCGGGAACTGGAACACCTGCGCGATGTTGCGCTCCTGTGTCGACAGGTTGGTCACGTCCTTGCCGTCGAACAGCAACTGGCCATGCGAGGGATGAAGCAGGCCCGAAATGATGTTGAGCAGCGTGGTCTTGCCGCAACCGGACGGACCGAGCAGCGCATAGGCGCCGCCATCCTCGAACGTGTGATGCACTTCCCGCAGCGCGAAATCGGCGTCCGTCCGCGGGTTCGGCAGATAGGAATGCCTGACATGATTGACGTCGATGCGCGCCATATCGCTCTCCTATGCCGCCAGCTTCGGCGCGCTGACGGCGCGGCCGTGCTCGTCGAAAACCATGATATGGCGCGGATCGATGAACACCTCGACCACCTCGTCGGGCTCGAAATGGCGGATGCCGTGGGTCAGCATCACCCAACGCACATCGGCGAAATCGAGATGGATGAAGCTCTCCGACCCGGTGATTTCAGTGATCGTGACCTTTGCACGCACCGGCACAGCCAAGGCATTGGGCCGTTCGAGCGACAGATGATGCGGCTGGAAGCCGATCGTATAGTTGGCATCGGCAATGCCCGAGAGCTCGGCCGGCACCGGCAGCTTCACGCCGCCGTCGAGCAGGAAATCCGGGCCCTTCTTGGCGAGCACGATGGTGTTGAGCGGCGGATCGGCGAAGGTCCTTGCCGTCACCAGATCGGCCGGCTTGCGGAACACCTCGATGGTCGGGCCGAACTGGGTGATGCGTCCTTCGGAAAGGGTCGCCGTATTGCCGCCGAGCAGTAGCGCTTCATGCGGCTCGGTCGTGGCATAGACGAAGATGGTGCCGGCGGCGGCGAAGATCTTCGGCAGTTCAGCGCGCAATTCCTCGCGCAATTTGTAGTCGAGATTGGCAAGCGGCTCATCGAGCAGCACCAGGCTGGCATTCTTGACGATGGCGCGTGCCAGAGCGGTGCGCTGCTGCTGCCCGCCCGACAGGCTGAGCGGCGTGCGGTCGAGATAGGGCGTCAGCTTGAGCAGGGCCGCGGCATTGCGCACTTCCTTGTCGATCTTGGCCTGCTCGGTGCCGGCCACCCGCAGCGGCGAGGCGATGTTCTCATAGACGGTCATCGCCGGATAGTTGATGAACTGCTGGTAGACCATGGCGATCTTGCGCTTTTGCACCGGCACGCCGGTGACATTCTGGCCGTCGAACCAGACCGAGCCGGAGGTCGGCACATCGAGACCCGCCATCAGCCGCATCAGGCTGGTCTTGCCCGAAAGCGTGGGCCCAAGCAGGACGTTGAGCGAGCCATGCTGAAGCGTCAGCGACACGTCGCGGATATGCTCGGCAGCACCGACCGTCTTGGTGACGTTTCTCAGTTCCAGCATGACGCCTCCTCCCAGGCTTTCCGCATCAGCTCAAACCCCTCTTCATTCGGCAGCCGCGACATGCCGCCGGCTTATACCGCGCATGAATTCATCGAGCGATGCCACCTGCTCGCGGCTAAGGTGCAGGCCGCGCTTGGTCCTGCGCCATAGCACATCCTCGGCGGTGACCGCCCATTCGTTCTCAACGAGGTAGCGTATCTCGGCCTCGTAGAGATCGGCACCGAAATTGCGGCCGAGATCGGCGTTCGATTTGGCCAGGCCCAGCAGAACCTGCGCCCGCGTCCCGTAAAGCCGGGTCAGCCTGCGGGCCAGGCGTGCGTCGAGGAAGGGATAGGCCGACTTCAGCTTCGCCACTTGCGCGTCGAAGCCGGTGGCCGGGAAATCTCCGCCCGGCAGGGACGCGTTTGCCGTCCATGGCTTGCCGCGCTTGCCGAGGAAGCCCTCGATCTTTTCCAGCATCGATTCCGACAACCGGCGATAGGTGGTGATCTTGCCGCCGAACGCATTGACGACCGGCGCAGCGCCCTCGCCACCATCGGCCTTGATCACATAGTCGCGCGTCGCTTCCTGCGCCTTCGAAGCGCCGTCATCGTAGAGGGGACGGACGGCCGAATAAGTCCAGACGATGTCCTGGCGCTTGACCGGTTGCGCGAAATATTCGCTTGCCGCGGCACAGAGGTAATCGATCTCGGTGTCGCTGATTTTCACGTCATGCGGGTCGCCGGGATAGTCCTGGTCGGTGGTGCCGATCAAGGTGAACTCTTCCTCGTAGGGAATGGCGAAGATGATGCGGCCATCCTTGTTCTGGAAGAAATAGGCGCGCGGATCGTCGAATTTCTTGGCGATGACGATGTGGCTGCCCTGCACGAGGCGGACATTGTGCACATCGTTGAGGCCGACCACGCCCGACAGCACGTGATCGACCCAGGGTCCGGCGGCATTGACCAGCAGCCTTGCCTTGATCTCCTCGGTCTCGCCGGTTTGCAGATTCTCGATCTTGATCGTCCACAACCCATTTTCGCGGCGCGCTTCGACCACTTTCGTACGGGTGCGGATGGTTGCGCCGCGATCGGCGGCATCACGCGCGTTCAGCGCCACCAGTCGCGCGTCGTTGACCCAGCCATCCGAATATTCGAAGGCCCTTTTGAACAGCGGCTTCAGAGGCTTGCCGGCCGGATCCCTGGTCATGTCCAGCGTCCTGGTCGCCGGCAGCAATTTGCGCCCGCCAATGTGATCGTAGAGAAACAGGCCGAGCCTGATCAGCCAGGCCGGACGCAGGCCCTTGGCATAGGGCAGCACGAAGCGCATCGGCCAGATGATATGCGGCGCGTTCTTCCACAGAACCTCGCGCTCCATCAGCGCCTCGCGCACCAGGCGGAATTCATAGAATTCGAGGTAGCGCAGGCCGCCATGGATCAACTTGGTCGATCCTGAGGAGGTCCCGCTGGCGAGGTCGCTCATCTCGGCGAGAAACACGGAAAAGCCACGTCCGACGGCATCGCGGGCAATGCCGCAACCATTGATGCCGCCACCGATGACGAAGATGTCCCGGATTGCGTCCAAAAAGCCCTCCCGCGATTTCGCATTGCAGCATTTTTAGGTTTTTACGAAACCGTATCGGGATTATTTCGAAATAAGAACGAATGTCAAACGAAATATCACGGGCGCGTGATGATATGCCGATGCCGCTTAGCCGAGCGACGTCTCGATCAGTTGAACCTCGGCCTCCTGGCAAATCTTGCGCACTGACGGAATGTCGCAACGGTCGGTGATGAAGGTGTTGACTTGCGACAGATGTCCGATGCGGACCGGCGCGGTGCGCTCGAATTTGGTCTGGTCGGAAACCAGGATGACATGACGCGCATTGGCGATGATCGCCTGCGCCACCTTGACCTCACGGAAATCGAAGTCGAGCAAGGCGCCGTCATGGTCGATGGCCGAAGCGCCGATCACCGCATAATCGACCTTGAACTGCCGGATGAAATCGACCGCGGCTTCGCCGACCACGCCGCCATCGGAACCGCGCACAACCCCGCCGGCGATCACCACCTCGATCGAGGGATATATGCGCATCCTGTTGGCAACATTGATGTTGTTGGTGATGACCATCAGCCCGTTGTGATCGAGCAGCGCCTTGCTAACCGACTCCGTCGTGGTGCCGATGTTGATGAACAGCGAGGCATTGTCGGGGATCAGTCTGGCTGCCGCGCGGCCGATCGCTTCCTTCTCGTCGGCGGCGATCTTGCGCCTGGCCTCATACTCCATGTTCTCGATGCCGGAGGGGAACAACGCACCACCATGGATGCGCGAAAGCAGCCGCTGATCGCACAGGTCGTTGAGATCCTTGCGTATGGTCTGCGGCGTCACATTGAAGTGGGTGGCCAGATCGTCGACCAGCACGCGACCATGATCCTTGGCCATCTGGATGATTTCGGCATGGCGCGGCGACAGATACATGGGCAACCTCCCGTTTTCGTTTTTCTTGTCTATAGTCGAAAACGAAAGCAATGAAAAGGCATAAGCCGGCTAATAGAATTTACCTGATCGCAAAGCCAAAGCTGTACGCAACCTCATCAAGGCAGATTCAGCCCATGCCGCGCGCGATTTCGGCAATGACGACGAAGGCGGCATCGACATCGCCGGCAGTCGCCTCGAACTGTCCGACCTGGAACCGGATCGCCACTCGTCCGTCGACTCTCGTCTGCGTCAGGTAGATGCGGCCATCGTCGTTGATCGCATTGACCAGCCGCAGATTGTGCTCGTCCGCGTCCGCGTCGGCGCCGGTGGCAGCCTTGTGCCGGAACGAAAACAGCGACAGCATCGGTTCGCTGACGATCTCGAAATCCGGCTCCTTTGCCAGCCGCGCGGCAAGGCCTTCGCTCCAGGCGACATGGTTGCGGATCATCGTTCGCAGGCTTTCCAGCCCATGCGCGCGCAACAGGAACCACAATTTCAGTGCGCGGAACCGCCGGCCGAGCGGCACCGACCACTCGGAATAATTGATGATGCCGTCATGGCCATGGGTCTTCAGGTAATCCGGCTTGATGGCCAGCGTCCGCACATGGCTTTCGGGATCGCGCAGGAACTGGATCGAGCAATCGAACTGCGCACCGAGCCATTTGTGGGGATTGAAGACAACGGAATCCGCCGCTTCGACACCGCTCCAGAAATTCCGGTATTCCGGGCAGATCATTGCCGAGCCGGCCCAGGCCGCATCGACATGAAGATAAAGGCTATGCCGCCGCGCCACCTCCGCAACCGCGGCGATGTCGTCGGTGCCACCCGTGCTTGTGCCACCAACGCAAGCGATGATGCCGGCCGGCAGCATGCCGGCTTCCCGGTCGGCAATGATTGCCGCCTCGAGCGCAGCCGTGTTCATGGCGCGAAAGCGGCCACCGACGGGAATGCGCACGAGATTGTCCTCGCCGATACCAGACACCCAGATCGCCCGGTCGATCGAGGTGTGCACCTGGTCGGAGGAATAGATGCGCAACCGCGCCTGCCCCACCAGTCCCTTTTTGTTGCCTTGCCAGTCGAGCGCGCGCTCGCGCATGGTCAGCACTGCGGCCAGTGTTGCCGAGGAGGCCGAATCCTGGATCACGCCCGAGAAACCTTCCGGCAGGCCAAGCGCCTGGCGCATCCAGTCGACGGTGCGCATTTCGAGCTCGGTCGCCGCCGGAGAGGTCTGCCACAGCATGCACTGCGCGGCCATCGCCGAGACCAGATATTCCGCCACCACCGAGACCGGCGCCGCATTGGCCGGGAAATAGGCGAAGAAGCGCGGATGCTGCCAATGCGTCATCCCCGGCAGGATCTTCTCTTCGAAGTCTGAGAAAATCCTGTCCATCGGTTCGGCGTCTTCGGGCGGCGAAGCCTCTATGCTCCTGAAAATATCGCCCGGCTCGACCAGCGGCCGCACCGGCTGCTCGCGCAGCGTGTTGCGGTAGTCGGCGCCCCAGTCGGCGGCGCGCCGCGACCATTGCCGGAAATCATCATTGTTCATCGTATCCTCCCGACAGGATTCCTCGCCGCCGCCCGTCACGGCTGGCTCTTCAGGATTTGATATTATTTAACATGTGAAATATATGCAACGGCCATCTGACGCCGCGCGCCTACCCCGGGAAATCGGGCAGGCTGGCAAAAGCTGTCTTCAGCGCATTCGACCAGCCATCCGAGATCGTGCGGTAATACTGGTCGTCCTGACCGATCCGTTTCTTCAGCCCAACCTTGAAAGTGTCCTTCTCCAGGAAGAGCAGGTCGAGCGGCAAGCCGACCGACAGATTCGACTTCAGTGTCGAATCGAACGACACCAGAAGCAGCTTCACCGTCTCTGCAAGGCTCATCGTCTTTTCGTAGGCGCGGATAATGATCGGCTTGCCATATTTGGTCTCGCCGATCTGGAAGAACGGCGTGTCGTCGGTCGATTCGATGAAATTGCCTTCGGGATAGATCATGAACAGGCGCGGTTCGCTGCCCTTGATCTGGCCGCCGAGGATGAACGAGGCATTGAAGTAGGAATCCGCTTTCTCGCCCGCGGGTGACGAGCTGGCGATGACCTCCTTCACCGTATCGCCGACCAGCCGCACCGTCTGATACATCGACGGCGTCTCCAAAAGCGTGGCGTGACGATCGGCGATTGCCTTGGTGCGTTCGTCGAGCAGGCTGACCACTGCCTGGGTCGTCGCCAGATTGCCGGCTGACATCAGCACGATGACGCGCTCGCCCGGCTGCTCCCAGACATGCATCTTGCGGAAGGTGGAAATCGAATCCATACCGGCATTGGTGCGCGTATCCGACATGAACACGAGCCCGCGATCAATCTTCAGGCCGACGCAATAGGTCATGGAATCTCTTCTAGAGCGATTCATCGTTTCACGGAAACGCAGAACCGCTCTATCTCCTTGTTTCGACGCAATTCCCAAGGGAAAGCGCTATGCGCTTTTCCCGGGAAAACCGTTTCACGCTTTTCCTGGAATTGCTCCGGCAGCAATCCTGGCGGATTACTGCTCCACCGTGACGGTGACCGCAAGCTGTTCTTCCGCCTGTCCCAGCCGAATTCCCGACACCGGCGTGGCGTCGCGATAGTCGCGGCCGGTTGCCACTTTTACATAGCGCTCGTCTGGAGAGATGCCGTTTGCGGCATCGAAGGCGACCCAGCCCAGACCCGCAACATGCGCTTCGGCCCAAGCATGGCTTGCGGCCTGCTCGACGGCGGCATCCAGCATCAGATACCCGCTGATATAGCGGGCAGGAAAGCCCATGGCGCGCGCCGCGGCGGCAAAGATATGGGTGTGATCCTGGCAGACACCGGTCTTCAGCGCCAAGGCTTCTTCTGCCGGCGTCGCCGCATTGGTGGTGCCGGGCGTGTAGGCGACGCGATCGCCGATGACAGCCATCAGCCGGTGCAGCCTTTCGATGTCGGTGCCCTTACCGACGGATGCGGCGAGCTCGCGGACACCGCTGCCGATAGCAGTCAAGGGCGTTTCATGGCTGTACAGCCAGAGCGGCGTAAAACCCTGGTGTGGTCCGGAGACGCCCGCAGTGTCGCGCGTCACCACTTCGCCGGCCGCTTCCACGGTGATGAAGTCGCGCTCGCCCTCGACGCTCAACAGCCTGGTGTCGTTGCCGAAATGGTCGACAAAGCGAACCTCCTCGCGCGCACCCTCGATGGCCAGTGCCCAGGACAAAACGGTCTGCGTCGATCCGCTGACAGGAAGCAGTCGCAGCCGCTGCAGCAGATAGTGCACCGGTGCATCGTAGCGGTATTCGGTCCTGTGGGTGATCTTTAGCCGCATGCACTATGTCCCGCTTGTGAGCATGCTCTTGTCCCACTTTTCGCGATCATGCTCAATTGAACCGGTAGTCCTGCGCTATCTCGTCGCCGAGCCTGGTGTTGTCGCGAATGAAATTGGCCAGGAATTCATGCAGGCCGGCGTCGAATATGTCCTTGATCGACCCGGCTCTGAGCATGGCCTGCGTCTTGTCGGCCGTCGCATGGCAGGCATGACGCTCGCCGTAGTCGTCGCCGAGGAATTTCAGATGTTCGGCCAGGAAGCGGTAGCAGAAGGTCAGCGAACGCGGCATGCGGACATTGAGGATCAGATAGTCGGCAATGTTGGTCGGCTTGTAGTCTGCGTCATAGACCCAGCGGTAGGAGCGGTGCGCCGACACCGAGCGCAGGATCGATTCCCACTGGTAGTTGTCGAGTGTCGAGCCAACCCAGGAAATCGACGGCAACAGCACGTAGTATTTCACGTCGAGGATGCGCGCTGTGTTGTCGGCGCGCTCGACATAGGTGCCGAGCTGCGAGAAATCGAAGATCTCGTTACGCAGCATGGTGCCGTAGAACGAGCCGCGGATCAGCGCCGTCTCGCGCTTGATCGCATCGAGCACGCTCGGCAGGTCGCGTTCGTCGATCGGCCTTGCTAGCATCCGCTTCAGCGACATCCAGGCTTCGTTGATGCTTTCCCATGTCTCGCGCGTCAGCGCGGTGCGCACCATGCGGGCGTTGTTGCGGGCCGTCTCGATCGCCGCCATCGTGCTCGACGGGTTCGACGTGTCGCGCAACAGGAAGTCGGCGACATTGGCGGCGGTATAATCCTGGTATTTCTGCGTGAAGGCGACGTCGGAGCCGGCGCTGAGCAGCACCGAATTCCATTCCTCCGAGGCGCTCTGGGTGCGGGTCAGCGCCATGCGCAAGCCGGCATCCACCAACCGCGCCATGTTTTCGGCCCGCTCGATGTAGCGGTTCATCCAATAGAGCCCGTTGGCGGTGCGGCCTAAAAGCATCAAAAACCCTTCAAGTGAAAATCAATCATCCAGCACCCACGTATCCTTGGTGCCGCCGCCTTGCGAGGAATTGACCACCAGAGACCCTTCCTTCAGCGCGACGCGCGTCAACCCTCCGGGCACGATCTGGATGCGGTCGGAAACCAGCACATAGGGTCTGAGATCGACGTGGCGCGGCGCCAGGCCCTTGTCGGTCAGGATCGGACACGTCGACAGCGCCAGCGTCGGCTGGGCGATGTAGTTCGACGGTTTTGCCGCGAGTTTCTTGGAAAAATCCTCGCACTCCTTCTTGGTCGCCGCCGGCCCGACCAGCATGCCGTAGCCGCCGGAACCGTGGACCTCCTTGATCACCAGTTCGTCGATGTGCTCGAGCACGTATTTCAGGCTGTCCGGCTCCGAGCAGCGCCAGGTCGGAATGTTGCCGAGTATCGCCTTGCGGCCGGTGTAGAATTCGACGATCTCGGGCATGTAGGAGTAGATCGCCTTGTCGTCGGCAATGCCGGTTCCCGGCGCATTGGCAATGGTGATGTTTCCGGCACGGTAGACGTCCATGATGCCGGGTATGCCAAGTGCGGAGTCCGGCCGGAAGGTCAGTGGATCGAGGAAAGAATCGTCGACGCGGCGGTAAAGCACATCGATCTGCTTGTAGCCTTCGGTGGTGCGCATCGCGACATGGCCGTCGACAACGCGCAGATCCTGACCTTCGACAAGCTGCACGCCCATCTGGTCGGCAAGGAAGGCGTGTTCGAAATAGGCGGAGTTGAAGCTGCCGGGCGTCAGCACGGCGATCGTCGGCGTGCCCTTGGTGCTCTGCGGCCGCACCGCCGCCAGCGACTGCCGCAGGAGCTGCGGATAGTTTTCCACCGGCCGCACCTTGATCTTCTGGAACAGCTCGGGGAACAGCTGCATCATCGTCTCGCGGTTCTCCAGCATGTAGGAGACACCCGACGGCGTGCGCGCATTGTCCTCCAGCACGTAGAATTCGTCCTCGCTGATGCGGACAATATCGACGCCGATGATGTGGGTGTAGACGCCGGCAGGTGGCCTGACCCCGATCATTTCCGGCAAGAACGCTTCGTTCTTGGCGATCAATTCCCTGGGAACGCGCCCTGCCCGCAGGATCTCCTGGCGATGGTAGATATCGTCGAGGAAGGCATTCAGCGCCTGCACGCGCTGTTCGATGCCTTGCGTCAGGCGCCGCCATTCATTGCCCGAGATGATGCGGGGAACGATGTCGAACGGGATCAGCCGCTCGGAAGCTTCCTGCTCGCCATAGACGGCGAAGGTGATGCCGGTCTTGCGGAAGACGCGTTCGGCGTCCTGCATCTTCTCGGTAAGCCTGGCCGGATCCTGCTCCTTCAGCCAGCGATCATAGGCCGAATACGGTCTTCTCAATCCGGAGACTTCCGGAAGCATTTCATCGAACGCTGCCAATCGCATACTCCCCTGTGACACCATTTCACTGGCGTCGCCGGAGAAAATCAAGCGCAATCGGTGATTTGAGGGAGTTGGACGACCAGTATGTGGCGGCTGCCCAAAATTAAGGCAGCTGAAATACGCCCTTGGTCAGGCTTTGCCTCGTGGCCGGGCAGGCGCGTTCCGAAGCTGAAGCGTGATCCCAAAAAGTCGAATCCAGCTTAGGAGAAGGTCATGCTCAAACACTGAGATAGAACCCCATCCCGATTCTGTCGGGGATGGAACGGGCTCTAGAAGGCGCGGAACGTGACGACGGTGAATGTGTCCTTGATACCGGGGAGAATCTGCACCTTCTCGTTGACGAAATGGCCGACATCTTCCTCGTCGTCGACGTAGAATTTGGCGAGCAGATCGTAATTGCCGGCAGTCGAGTAGATTTCCGAGGCGATCTCGGCATCGGCAAGCGCGCTGGCAACCTCATAGGATTTGCCAAGCTCGCATTTGATCTGCACGAAAAACGCCCTCATGGCTTCGTCCCTAAACGTCCAAGTCCAAGCGGCCCTTCTGACAGACTGGAGGCGGGCTTTCAAGCGCCGGATGAATGCTCAGCCGGCTCGGGCCTGGGCTAAGACTTCCCGCAGCGCGCGCGGGGCGACACGAATGTTCGCCACCGATGAAACCGTGAAGCGCCGTCGTGCGTATGTTAAGATGCCCCTTGGAACAGTTTTGGGGAGAGGCAGCTTTAGCAAGGGGCAACGGAGACAGGCCATGCGCCGTATGTTTTTCGCATTCGCGTTCGTTCCACTCGTCCTGGCGTCGTCTGCGCTTGCCGGCGATGCCGAGGTCAAGGCGGCGCAAGCCGCCATCGACGGCCAGTTGAAAGCCTTCATCGCCAATGACGGCGCCACCGCCTATAGCTTCGCCGCACCCAATGTGAAGCAGATCTTCCCGACCGTCGACACCTTCATGAACATGGTGACCAACGGCTATGCGCCGGTGCGCAACCCACAGACCTATTCTTTTGGCAAGGTCGAGGAAACGAGCCCGACATCGATCGTCCAGCAGGTGCTGATCGTCGGCCCCGACGGCAAGGATTATGAGGCTGTCTACACGCTGCAGCAACAGCCCGACGGCACGTTCCAGATCACCGGCTGCAGCCTGCGCGCGTCGAATTCGCTAAGCACCTGAGACAGCCGATATCAGTAGCGCGCCCTGCCGCCCGACATATCGAATACGGCACCAGTGTTGAAGCTGCTCGAATCGGAACACAGCCAGAGCACCAACGCAGCGACTTCGTCGGCGGAGCCGAGCCGTTTCAGCGGGCTGGCGCCGATCATGTCGCTGACAACTTCATTGCCAAGGCGCCTGATAAGGTCGGTATCGATCGGACCGGGCGCTACGCAATTCACCCGAATGCCGGTGTCGCAAACCTCCCGCGACAATGCCTTGGTGAAAGCGATAATGCCTGCGCTTGCCGCCGAATAGGCGGCAAGGTTCGGCAAGCCCTCCTTGCCTGCAAGCGATCCCATGTTGACGATGCGGCCGTTGCCGGCCTTGCGCATGATCGGCAGAACCTGATGCGTGACCTCGAACGTTCCGAGGAGATTGACACCGATGATTCGCTGCCATTCAACCGGCTCGAAGGCCTCAAAGCCGAGGTAGGGACCGAGATAGCCAGCGTTGTTGACGAGGATGTCGACCCGGCCCGCTCCGGCGATAACGTCAGCCAAGGCTTCCCTTATGTCGCCGGCCTTGGTGGCGTCGACAGTCAGGCTGCGGATGCCGTCAGCCGGCACCGGATCGGCGTCCCAGACCCAGACGTCGGCGCCAGACCCTGACAACTGCGTGGCCACGGCTCTGCCGATGCCCCTGGAGCCCCCGGTTACGATCGCCGTCCTGCCGGCAAAGTCGTATGTCACGGCCATAGCCATCCCTCGATTGCAAATCTGCTCTTGGGCAGCCGATCCGTCAATCGCTGGAAACGCTGGACTAAATGGCTGGGATATCGCCCCGAGCCCAACCTTCCGAAATCTCCGCCGCGCGTCCTTCGAAGGCATGTGCCTCGATTGCCGCACGGATGTCCTGCATCAGCTTCTGATAATACGAGAGATTGTTCCAGGTGAGCAGCATCGCACCAAGCGCTTCCTGCGAGCGCACCAGATGGTGCAGATAGGCGCGTGAGTAGTCCCTCGCCGCCGGGCAGTCGCTTTCCTCGTCGAGCGGACGCGGATCGTCGGCATGGCGGGCGTTGCGCAGATTGACCTTGCCGCGCCTGGTGTAGGCAAGACCGTGCCGGCCGGCCCGCGTAGGCATCACGCAATCGAACATGTCGATGCCGCGCGCCACCGATTTCAGGATATCGTCGGGGGTGCCGACGCCCATCAGATAGCGCGGCTTGTTTTCGGGCAGTTCCGGACAGGTGATCTCGAGCATCTCGAGCATCACCGCTTGCGGCTCGCCGACGGCCAGGCCGCCGACCGCATAGCCCTTCAACTCCATCGCGCTCAGCGCCTGCGCCGAACGCACCCTGAGTGCCGCGTTGTCACCGCCTTGCACGATGCCGAACATCGCCTTGCCCGGCTGGTCGCCGAACGCCGTCTTGCAGCGCTCGGCCCAGCGCAGCGACAGCTCCATGGCGCGCTCGATCTCCTTGATCTCGGCCGGCAGCGCCGTGCACTCGTCGAGCTGCATCTGGATATCGGAATCGAGCAAACCCTGGATCTCGATCGAGCGCTCCGGCGACATCTCGTAGGCGGCGCCGTCAATGTGCGAGCGGAAGGTGACGCCTTTTTCGGTCAGCTTCCTCAGCTTGGACAGCGACATCACCTGGAAACCGCCGCTGTCAGTCAGGATCGGATGCGGCCAGCGGGCGAATTCGTGCAAGCCCCCTAGCCGCGCCACACGCTCGGCGCCAGGCCGCAGCATCAAATGGTAGGTGTTGCCCAGGATGATGTCGGCGCCAAGGCCGCGCACCTGGTCCATATACATCGTCTTGACCGTACCGCCGGTGCCGACCGGCATGAAGGCAGGCGTGCGGATTTCGCCGCGCGGCATGTCGATCACACCGCGTCGCGCCTTGCCGTCCATCGCCAGAACCTTGAAGCTGAACGGCTTAGCCATTGAATTCCTTGTCATGAACCGGGGCGCCAGGTGCCTGCTTGTCGAGCGACTGGCGGTATTGGATGCAGCCGCGCATGAATCTGGGCCAGGGCGGCACGGCGATCGCCGGCTCGGTCTTCTCCGGCAGCAGATCCCACAGATCCGGATGATGCCAGCACAAATCATGGCCGGTGGCGTCGCGATGCTGGCGAATGCCAGCGCGCAATTTCTTCACTTCCGCGATCAGTGCATCGCGGTCCAGGCTCACGAGATCATCGTCCATCGCTCATCTCCGCTCGATAAAGCAGACTTGCGTCTCCATAGGAGTAGAATCTGTAACGGTTCTCGATGGCATGCGCATAGGCCGCACGCATCGTATTGAGACCACTGAAGGCCGAGACCAGCATGAACAGGGTCGAGCGCGGCAGATGGAAATTGGTCATCAACATGTCGGCGGTGCGAAAGCGGTAGCCGGGCGTGATGAAAATGTCGGTCGGACCGGACCATGCAACCACGGTACCGTCCGCGCGCGCCGCACTTTCCAGCAGGCGCAGCGAGGTCGTGCCGACAGCGACGATACGGCCGCCCCTCGCCTTGGCCGCGTTGAGCGCGTCGGCGGTCGCCTCGCTGACCGAGCCGGTCTCGGCGTGCATCTTGTGGTCGGCGGTGTCATCCGCCTTCACCGGCAGGAACGTGCCGGCGCCGACATGCAAGGTGACGAAGTGACGTTCGATACCCTTGGCGTCGAGTGCCGCAAAAAGCTCCGGTGTGAAATGCAGGCCTGCCGTGGGTGCGGCAACGGCGCCTTCTTCCCGGGCATAGATGGTCTGGTAGTCGGCCCGGTCGCGTTCGTCGTCGTCGCGCTTCGAGGCGATATAGGGCGGCAGCGGAATATGGCCGACCGCATGCAGCGCCTCGTCCAGGAAGGGCCCCGACAGGTCGAAGCCAAGCAGCGCCTCGCCGCCCTCGCCTTTCTCGATCACGGTGGCATCGAGCCGGCCGAGGAAACAGGAATTGCCGTCATGGCCGAAATGGATACGGTCACCGGTGGCAATGCGCTTGCCAGGCCGCATGAAGGCCAGCCAGCGGTCCGGCGCCATGCGCATATGCAGCGTGGCTTCGACCTGAGCCTGTGCCTCGCCGCGCCGTCGGATGCCCTTCAGTTGCGCCGGAATGACCTTGGTGTCGTTGAAGACCAGAACGTCGTTAGCCCTGAGCAGGGACGGCAGGTCGCCAACCGCCCGGTCTTCGAGCCCTTCACCCGGCTTGATCACCAGCATTTTGGCGCTGTCGCGCGGCTCTGCCGGGCGAAGCGCGATACGCTCCTCCGGTAGGTCGAAGTCAAACAGATCGACGCGCATCAGTAGAGCCGGACGAGCAGCGCTCCGGCCAGCAGCAGCACCGCACCGGCGACGCGGCCGAGCGAGATTTCACGCACCGCGACGCCGAGGAAGCCAACGCGGTCGATGAGCATGCCGGCCAGCAACTGTCCCGCCACCAGAAAGGCCATCAGGGCGGCGGCGCCGATGCGCGGCGTCAGGATGGTCGACAGCGTCACATAGAAGCCGCCAAGCATGCCGCCGGCGATGAACAGCCACGGTGCTGGCGCCTTCCAGTCGAGCGTGATGCCTTGCAGCTTCACCACCGTGACGGAGATGATGCCGAGCACCACCGCGCCCGACAGGAACGAAAACGCAGCCGCCGCGACCGGGAGCCCCAGGCCGCGCGCCAACTGCGAATTGATCGGCGCCTGAATGGCAATGAAGGCGCCGGACAGGATGCCGAGAAGCGACCAGACGACGCCCATCATTGACGTTTTGCCTTACTTGACGTCGGCCGCGACCTTCAGCGACACGATCTTGTCGGGATCCGGCACCGGCTCGCCGCGCTTGATCTTGTCGACATTGTCCATGCCTTCGATGACCTGGCCCCAGACCGTGTACTGGCGGTTGAGGAAGGCGGCATCGTCGAAGCAGATGAAGAACTGCGAATTGGCCGAGTTCGGGTTTTGCGAACGGGCCATCGAACAGGTGCCGCGCCCATGGTTGGCATTGGAGAATTCAGCCTTGAGGTCGGGCTTGTCGGAGCCGCCCATGCCGGCACGCGACGGAGCAAAGGAGGGCTTGCTGGAATTGCCGAACTTGACGTCGCCGGTCTGCGCCATGAAGCCGTCGATGACGCGGTGGAAGACCACGCCGTCATAGGCGCCTTCGCGTGCCAGTTCCTTGATACGGGCGACATGGCCGGGCGCCAGGTCGGGGAAAAGTTCGATGACGACGTTGCCCTTGGTCGTCTCCATGATGAGCGCGTTTTCGCGGTCCTTGATCTCGGCCATGTCAGATATCCTTTTCAGAAAACAGAGTTATTCGACAACTTTACTTGTCTGCGGCGATGCGCACCTTGAGCATCCGGTCAGGGTCGGTGACCGTGCCATTGTCCGCTTCGTCGCCCTTCTTGATGTGGTCCACCAGCTCCATGCCGCTGACGACGGTGCCGACGATGGTGTATTGGCCATCGAGGGGCGGCGCCGGCGCGAACATGATGAAGAACTGCGAATTGGCGGAGTTGGGGTCCTGCGAGCGGGCCATGCCGACCACGCCGCGCTTGTAGTGTTCGGTCTGCGAGAATTCGGCCGGCAGGTCGGGTTGATCGGAACCGCCGGTGCCGACGGCCTCGGCGCTAAAACCCTTCTTCATGTTACCGAACTTGACGTCGCCGGTCTGCGCCATGAAGCCGTCGATGACGCGGTGGAAGGCGACGTTGTCATAGGCGCCCTGGCGCACCAGCTTCTTGATCTGCGCGACGTTCTTGGGTGCCAGATCGGGCCGAAGCGCGATGGTGACGTCGCCGTCCTTCAGAGTGATGATCATGGTGTTTTCCGGGTCGGCGGCGAAGGCCGAGACAGACGAGGTCACAAGACCGGCAAGCACGATGAGGAACGAGGCAAGCTTTTTCAGCTGCATATCTATCTCCGGGATCTTATTTCGCGAATTTGGCGGTGAGCGCACCGGCAACCGCCGCCGGCACGAAGGGGCGGATGTCGCCTCCCATCGAGGCAATCTGGCGGACAAGTGTGGCGGTAATGGTGCGCACGGACGGGCTGGCGGGCAGAAAAACCGTCTGCAGTTCAGGCGCCATGGTCTCGTTCATGCCGGCCATCTGCATCTCGTAGTCGAGGTCGGTGCCGTCGCGCAGGCCTCGGATCATGATCGAGGCGCCCTGCTTCCTGGCCGCGTCGATGACCAGCCCGTCGAAGGCGACAACCTTGATGCGCGCACCGTCGCGGCCAAATAAAGCCTTCGTCGCACTCTCGATCAGCGCCACCCGTTCCTCGAAGGAAAACAGCGGCTGCTTGCCCGGGTGGATACCGATGGCCGCATAGACGACGTCGGCCACCGCCAGCGACGCTTTCAGCACATCGAGATGGCCGTTGGTCAACGGGTCGAAGGAGCCGGCATAGAGGGCGATGCGTTCAGTCATGGCTGGTGCTTCTAACGAGCCTCTCTCGCAAAGGCAAATCCGATTGGCGAGCCGGTCGTGAACCTTTTCCGCCACGTGAACGACAGATGAACACGCCGATCACGAAGCCTTCACGCAGCGTTCACTAGGTTGCACCTTAATAAGATGAAACCAAAATCCCATCTATCCGTTGTTAGGCGCAGGAGAACACACACATGCTGATCTACATGCTCGCCACCGCAATGACCGTCGCCATGCTGATCGCCACCGTTTTCGGCTTGCATCAGGAGGCTCAGCGCATCCGCATCAAGGCCAATACCAAGCGCTTCGAAGGTTTTGGCCCCCGCAAGCCATATCGCCACTACTAAGTTTCGCCTGAACGTGCCACCACGCCGGCCAATGGGCCGGCGTTGCTATGTCAAAACCTGGCGCTGGACTTATTCAGCGCTGTCCGGGCCGGCGTCCGCCGTTGGATCAATCTCAGAGCCGGCGCTTTCTTCGATTTCCTCGTCCGCCTGCGGTTCGGATATCCGCTCGACCGAAACCACCTTTTCACCTTCAGCAGTGTTGAAGATGGTCACGCCCTTGGTGGCGCGGCTGGCGAAACGGATGCCGTTCACCGGCACCCGAATGACGGTACCGCCGTCCGACACCAGCATGATCTGGTCGTCATTGCCGACCGGGAAGGTCGCCACCAGCCTGCCGATCTCGGCTACCTTCGAAACGTCGGTGGCACGAATGCCCTTGCCGCCGCGTCCGGTCAGCCGGAAATCATAGGACGACGAGCGCTTGCCGTAGCCATATTCGGTTACCGTCAGCACGTACTGCTCGTGCTGCTTGAGGAATTCGTAGCGCTCGTCGGAAAGCTCCGTCTCCTCGCCGACCTCTTCGTTGGTCAGCGCGATCTCTTCCTCTTCGCCGGCCGCGATGCCGGCGGCAAGCCGCCGTTCGGCCGCCGCCCGCTTGAGATAGGCGGCGCGCTCTGCCGGCGGCGCATCGACATTCTCGATCACCGACATCGAGATGATGCGGTCGGTCTCGGCCATGGTTATGCCGCGCACGCCGACCGAATTGCGGCTCTGGAACACGCGCACGTCGCCGACCGAAAAGCGTATGCACTGGCCGGAGCTGGCGGTGAGCAGCACATCGTCATTGTCGGTGCAGGTCTCGACGCCTAGAATCTCGTCGCCCTCCTCCTCCAGCTTCATGGCAATCTTGCCGTTGCGGTTGACCTGGACGAAGTCGGAAAGTTTGTTGCGTCGAACGGTGCCACGCGTGGTGGCGAACATCACATCGAGCTCGCCCCAGCTTGTCTCGTCCTCGGGCAGCGGCATGATGGTGGTGATGCGCTCGCCCTGCTCCAGCGGCAGCATGTTGATCAGCGCCTTGCCGCGCGATTGCGGGTTGCCGATCGGCAGCCGCCAGACCTTCTCCTTGTAGACGATGCCGCGCGAGGAGAAGAACAGCACCGGCGTGTGCGTGTTGGCAACGAACAGCCGGGTGACGAAATCCTCTTCCTTGGTCGACATGCCGGAGCGGCCCTTGCCGCCGCGGCGCTGCGCCCGGTAGAGCGACAGCGGCACGCGCTTGATGTAGCCAGAATGGCTCACCGTCACGACCATGTCCTCGCGCTGGATCAGGTCCTCGTCTTCCATGTCCGCGCCACCATCGGTGAGCTCGGTGCGGCGTGGCGTGCCAAACTCGTCGCGCACGGCGGCAAGCTCATCCTTGACGATCTGCTGGACCCGCGCGCGGGAAGACAAAATGTCCAGGTAATCAATGATTTCGGCGCCGATCGTGTTCAACTCGTCGGCGATCTCGTCGCGGCCGAGCGCGGTCAGGCGCTGCAGGCGCAGTTCGAGTATGGCGCGCGCCTGCTCCTCGGACAGATTGTAGGTGCCGTCCTCGTTGATGCGATGGCGCGGATCGTCGATCAACAGGATCAGCGATTCGACATCGCCGGACGGCCAGCGCCGCTCCATCAACTGCTCACGCGCCGTCTGCGGATCCGGCGCGGTGCGGATGAGCTTGATCACTTCGTCGATGTTGGCGACGGCGATAGCGAGACCGACCAGGACATGGGCGCGGTCGCGCGCCTTGCGCAGCAGGAATTTCGTGCGCCGGGTGATCACTTCCTCGCGGAAGGCGACGAACGCCCTCAGCATGTCGGTCAACGTCAGCAGTTCCGGCTTGCCGCCGTTGAGCGCCACCATGTTGGCGCCGAAGGATGTCTGCAGCGGCGTGAAGCGGTAAAGCTGGTTAAGGATGACGTCGGCGACGGCGTCGCGCTTCAGTTCGATGACGACGCGGTAGCCCTGGCGGTCGCTCTCGTCGCGGATGTCGGAAATGCCCTCGATGCGCTTGTCGCGCACCAGTTCGGCCATCTTCTCGATCATCGACGACTTGTTCACCTGGTAGGGAACCTCGGTGATGATGATCGACTCGCGGTCGTTGCCGCGCGCCTCGATGTTGACTTTGCCGCGCATGACGATGGAGCCGCGGCCGGTTGAATAGGCGCTGTAGATGCCGGAACGGCCAAGCACGATGCCGCCGGTCGGGAAATCCGGCCCCGGGATGATCTCCATCAGTGCCGGCAGGTCGATCGCCGGATTGTCGATGATGGCGATGGCGCCGTTGCAGACTTCGCTGAGATTGTGCGGCGGGATGTTGGTCGCCATGCCGACGGCAATGCCGCCGGAGCCGTTGACCAGCAGATTGGGGAACCGTGCCGGCAGAACCTTGGGCTCGCTGCCGGACGCATCATAGGTGTCCTGGAAATCGACGGTGTCCTTGTCGATATCCTCCAGCAGCTCATGCGCGACCTTGGTCAGCCGCGATTCGGTATAGCGCATCGCCGCCGGCGGATCGCCGTCGATGGAGCCGAAATTGCCCTGTCCGTCGATAAGCGGCACGCGCAGCGACCAGTCCTGCGCCATACGCACCAAAGCGTCGTAGATCGAGGCGTCGCCATGCGGATGGTATTTACCCATCACGTCGGCGACCGGGCGCGCCGACTTCACATATTTGCGGTTCCAGTGGTAACCGCTCTCATGCGAGGCGAAGAGAATGCGGCGATGCACCGGCTTCAGGCCGTCGCGCACGTCCGGCAGCGCACGGCTGACGATCACGCTCATTGCGTAATCGAGATAGGAGCGCTGCATCTCCTCGACGATGGAGATCGGCTCGATGCCGGTGGGGCCGCCGTCGGCGCCGCGCGGTGTCTTTTGGTCGGTCAAATCGGATCACAATCTAATCAGGAATCACTCGCTGCTTATATAGGAAGCAAGCCCGAAACTCCAATATCTGCGACACTTTTCCAGTGTCAATTTTAGTGGTAATTTCAAAAGGATACCACTGATTGCGACGATATGGCCAAGGCGGTTTCGCCGCCACCAAGGCAAAAGCCTGCGATGGACCGTTTTCCCCCAGCGAAAGCCACGAGCGCGATGAATTGGACCTCTTGGCTGCCGTTGCGAGCCCTGAGTGGTTGGACGCCGAGGGATCTGAACGGCGATCTGGTCGCGGGCCTCACACTGGCCGCGATCGCCATTCCCGAACAGATGGCGACCGCCCGCCTCGGCGGCTTTGCTCCCGAGGTCGGCTTCTTCGCCTTTGTTGCCGGTTCGGTGGCGTTCGCCCTGTTCGGTGCCAACCGGCACCTGTCGGCCGGTGCGGATTCGACCATCACGCCTCTCTTTGCCGGCAGTCTCGCCGTGCTCGCCGCAGCCGGGTCGCCGCACTATCTGGCGCTGGCTTCCATGCTGGCGCTGATGGTCGGGCTGATCGTGATTCTGAGCGGTGTCTTTCGCCTTGGTTGGGTCGCCGACCTCCTGTCGGTGCCGGTCACGACGGGTTTTCTGGCCGGCATCGCCGTCCATATCATCTTTTCGCAATTGCCCGGACTGCTCGGCCTGCCCGCCGAGAACGGTCAAACCTTGCGGCGCATCGGTGAGATCGCCGGCAGCCTGCATCTCACCAATCCCTGGAGCCTCGGACTCGGCCTCGGCGTCTTCGGAACCGTATTCTGCGCCGAACGCATCAGCGCCCGCATCCCCGGCGCATTGATCGGCATGGTGCTCGCCACCTCTGCGGTTGCCGTCTTCGGCCTCGAGGATCGCGGCGTCGAGGTGCTCGGCGCCTTGCCCAATGGCCTGCCACGGGCCAGCCTGCCGCTTGCCAGCCTTGGCGATGTGCAGGCGCTGGTCCCGCTGGCATTGCTGATCGCCATCGTCGTCATGGTGCAGACAGCGGCCACCTCCCGCTCCTTCGCGCCGCAACAGGGTGACGCTCCCGACGTCAATCGCGATTTCGTCGGCGTCGGTGCCGGCAGCATCGCATCGGGCCTGTTCGGCGCCTTTGCGGTCAATGCCAGCCCGCCGCGCACGGCAATCGTCTCCCAATCGGGTGGCCGCTCACAGGTCGCGGGCCTCATTGCCGCGGCCATCGTGCTGGCGCTGGGTGCTTTCGGTGGCGGCCTGCTCGCCGATGTTCCACAGGCCGCCCTTGCCGGTGTTCTGCTGTTCGTCGCCCAGCACATTCTGCGCTGGAAGGTGTTCGCCAATGTCTACCGGCAGGCGCCGGTCGAATTCGCATTGATCCTCATCACCATGGCAGCCATCGTCGTGCTGCCCATCGAGACCGGCGTTGCGATCGGCATCGGTCTGTCGCTCCTGCATGGAATCTGGACCGCAACGCGCACGCAGCTGATCGAACTGGAACAGGTGCCGGGGACTTCGGTGTGGTGGCCGCCCAGCGAACCAGTTGCCGGCGAACAGCTCCCCGGCGTGCTCGTCGCGGCATTCCAGGCGCCGCTGTCCTTTGTCAATGCCGACGGCTTCAAGCGCGGCTTTGTCGATCTTGTCGATGCCAGGGGTGGGAGCGTGAAGCTGGTCGTGCTGGAGGCCAGCAACATCGTCGAGATCGACTACACTGCCGCGCAAGCCCTGATCGACACCATCACCCATTGCCGCAAGGCGGGCGCGATCTTTGCCATCGCGCGGATGGAATCGCTGCGCGCCCAGGCGGCGCTGGCACGATTTGGCATCGCCGACCTGATCGGCCCGCAGCGGATTTTTCACAGTGTCGATGCCGCCATCAGGACGCTCGCTCCGGACCAGCAGCCGCAACAACAGGACAAAGCCAAATGACCACCACGCGGGAACCCTTGTTGACCCCGGTCGCGGTCAGAGATCTACGGCCGACGCAGATCACCGTCGGCATGCGGGAAGTCGCCTTGAAGCGCCAGATGCTCCGCTTGCAGAGCGCCAGGAAGACCGGCACCTTTCTCGGCACCCATATGGTCCCCGTCGTGCTGGGGCCGAAGAAGCGCAACTATGTCACCGATCACCACCATCTCGCCCGTGCCCTGCTCGAGGAAGGCATCGGGGATGTTCTGGTTACGGTGATCAGCGACCTGTCGGACCTAGACAAGGACGCCTTCTTCTTCGTGCTCGACAATCGCGGCTGGATGCATCCGTTCGACGAGAACGGCAGGCGCCGGGGCTACGACGCCATTCCCAAGACCATGGCCGAACTCGTCGACGACCCCTACAGGAGCATGGCCGGTGAACTGCGCCGGCAAGGTGGTTTCGCCAAGGACACCACCCCGTTCAGCGAATTCCTGTGGGCGGATTTTTTGCGCCGGCGCATCGGCCGGGATGCGGTGGCGAAGAATTTCGACAAGGCGATGAAGGAGGCCCTGAACCTGGCCAAGGCCAAGGACGCCGACTACCTGCCCGGCTGGTGCGGGCCGACATCGGACTGACGCCGCAAGGCCGCAGCGACGGATAAAGGCGGCACAACGCCGCTCGCCCGGCGCATGCGATACTGGCCCGGCGTCTCGCCCATGACGCGTCGAAACCGGCGATTGAACGTCGACAAATCGTTGAAGCCTGCGTCGAAGGCGATCACCGAAACCGCATCGTCGGACAGGCGCAGCCGCACCGCCGCGCGATGCAGCCGGGTCTTAAGCAGGAACTGGTAGGGCGTCATGCCCGCGACCTGCCGGAAGATGCGCAGGAAATGATAGGGGCTGGTCGCGGTCTCATCGGCAAGCGCTGAAAGCGAAACCGGCCTGTCGGCATCGAGTTCGATCCGCCGCACCGCTTCGGCAACCCGTTTTTGATCGCGGCGGCTTGGCGCACGCCTGACATTCGTGGGGCCAGCGACAGTTGCCACCGCGGCACCCGCAATCCGCAGCCCGAGTTCCTCGAAGGCGTCGATGTCGGCCATCTCGCGAGCGGTTTCCGCTTCGGCGAGCAGGGATGCCAGGGCCGGCAAAGGTGGCAGGCGCGGCGCCTCGAAGGCCAGCTTTTTCGCGCCCGGCACGCCAGCTACGATCCGCTCCATATAGGCCGGCCCGAAATGGAACGAGAGGCAACGGTCGCCGCTGCCATGTTCATGCCCGCATTCGTAGCATGTGCCGGGATTGCCGAGCAGGAGCGCGCCGGGCGCCAGCATCGCCGTGCCTTGTTGCGCGCGATAGCGGAACGTGCCGCTGGAGACCGCGGCGACGCAGAAATCCCGATGGGCTTCCTCGAACGGCCGCTCACCGGCGCTGGCCGTGCAGATCACATCCGCCACGTGCCAGCCGGCCCCTAATGCGAGAGTACGCGTGGTCGCTGTCATGACCGAAATATAGCAATTTTTCCCAAGCCCAGAACCCCATCGCGGCCTACTCCTCCCGGTCTCCTGACAAGAAGAGACCGGAGCCATGTACGACCAATCCTCCTTTGCCGAAGCCTTGCACAGTGCCGGACCAATCGACGGACTTGCTGAAAAACTGAACCTCTATGGCCGTTTCGTCGGCGCCTGGACTTTTGACGCCTCCCGCCATCTCGAGGACGGCACGGTGCTGACCGGGAGTGGCGAAGTGCATTTCGGCTGGGTGCTGGAAGGCCGGGCAATCCAGGACGTGTGGATCCTGCCCGCGCGGGACGCCGGCCCCTCGCCTTCGCTCGGCAAATGGACGTTCTATGGCACGACATTGCGCGTCTACGACCCCGCCGCCGACGCCTGGCACATCTTCTGGAGCGACCCACGCAACCAGTATTACAGCCGGCAGCTCGGCCGTGCCGAAGGCGACACGATCGTGCAAGTGGGCGCCGATGGCGCCGGCTCCTCGGTGCGCTGGAGCTTTTCGCGCATCACCGAGAATTCCTTCCGATGGCTCGGCGAGCGCTCACATGACAATGGCGCGACATGGCGGCTGGAAGTCGAATTCCTGGCGCGCCGAACGGCAACAAGCTGACGCTACAAGCCATTGTAACAATGGAGAAAAATATGTTCGATCATATCTCGATCGGCGTTCGCGACGCCTCCGCTTCCAAGCGCTTCTACGATGCTGCGCTGAAACCTCTCGGCTATAGCTGCCTCAGCCAGTCGCCGGGCTCGTTGGGTTATGGCGCGCAAGGCGTCGTGCTATGGGTCAACGAGGCCGCGCGGCCGGTGCCATCGGACGCAAAATCCGGCCTGCATTTCTGCTTTGCGGCACCGACGCGGAGCAGCGTCGACGCCTTCCATGCCGGCGGCTTGAGCGAAGGCGGCAGCGACAATGGCGCACCGGGCCTGCGCGCCGACTATGGCGAAAACTACTATGCCGCCTTCGTCGTCGATCCGGACGGTTATCGCATCGAGGCCTATTGTGGCGCTGCCGGCTAAAACAACTCCAGAATAAATGTGAAACGACTTCCTGTCCGGAATTGCGTCAACATGAAAGGAGGGTCGAAGTCTTCGGTTTCGTCCCTCTGACGGTTCCCACCGACCGGGCTTTGCTCTACCAATGTCATGGTGCGGGCACGGCCCGGCGGGAGGGGTCAAAGATGCCGAGCTTCGACAGCCTGTTCAACGCCTTCGTCACCATTCTCGTGACCATCGATCCGCCTGGCCTTGCGCCGCTGTTTCTCGCCGTGACACGCGGCATGAACCGCGAGGAGCGCCAGCAGGTTTCCGTCCGCGCCTCGATCATCGGTTTTCTGGTGATGGCGCTGTTTGCGGTTGCCGGCGCCTCGATCCTGTCGGTGTTCGGCATCACGCTGCCGGCCTTCCGCGTCGCCGGTGGCTTCCTGTTGTTCTTCATCGCTTTCGAAATGGTGTTCGAGCGGCGGCAGGACCGCAAGGAGAAGATCGGCGACGTCGCCATCACCAAGGACATGATCCACAACATCGCCGCCTTCCCGCTGGCGATCCCGCTGATCGCCGGCCCCGGCGCCATTTCGGCGACGGTGCTTTTGTCCAGTTCATTCCAGGGCTTCGCCGCGCAGGCGGCGCTGGTCGGCATCATCTTCGTCTGCCTTGCCATCACCTATCTGGTGTTCGTGCTGTCCGAACGCATCGACCGCATCCTCGGCCAGACCGGGCGTTCGATCCTGACCCGGTTGCTCGGCGTCATCCTGGCGGCACTTGCCGTGCAGTTCGTCGCCGACGGCATCAAGGCGCTGATGGCGGGATAGCTCGCGACGAGCCGCCGAAGCCGACCCTACTTCGCCGTTGTATCGATGACTTCGAAATCGTGGGTGATCGTGGCGGTCTTGGCCAGCATCGCGGAGGCTGAGCAGTATTTTTCGATCGAAAGATCGATCGCCCGTTTGACCTTGTCGCTGGAGAGCGACCGGCCCTTGACGACGAAATGCATGTGGATGCGGGTAAACACCCTGGGCTCGGTTTCGGCCCGGTCGGCGTCGAGCTCGACCACGCAATCCTCGATCGCCTCGCGCCCCTTTTCGAGGATATGCACGACATCGTAGGCCGAACAGCCGCCGGTGCCGATCAGCACCAGTTCCATCGGACTAGGTCCTGGCGTCTTGCCTTCCGGTCCGAGCGCGGTTCCCAGCACTACTTTGTGGCCGCTGCCGGATTCGCCGACGAAGGTGCGCTCCTCCACCCACTTTACACGTGCTTTCACCTGATATTCCTTCCACTTGGGGTCATCCGCCTCAAGGATTAAATAGGATCATGGTCCGGCTCGCGCGACGCCAAAGACGACATCGTGCATGACCCTGCCCGGCAACAGCGTGAAGATGCCGGCCCCGACCAGCGCAAAGACATACAGCGCAATCATCGACTTGCGATGCTTGGCGACGCGATGATTGTGCGCGTGCCACACCGCCAGCGGTACGGCGACCAGCACCAGGATCGACAGGAGATGGATCGGACTGAAAGGACCGACGAGGCGGATCTGATGAATCCAGAAACTCGAGACGGCGATGACCAGCATCAGCGCGGCCCAGACATAGCCCGCGATGCGATGGCGCGGCGTTCCCTTCGGCAGCGCCAGCTGCGTGGCCCCTATCGCCAGTGCGGCGAAAGCCGCAAAGGCATGCCAGGGAACCGGAGAAGGGGCGGCAAGCAGCGGTTGCAGCGACATTGCCGCCTCTCCGGTGGCTGATTGTCCTCAGAACGGGATTTCGTCGTCCAGTTCGCGCGACGAACCACCGCCACCGCCGCTCTTGGCGCCGCCGCCACGATTGAAGCTTTCGCTCGGACTGGACTGCCCGAAATCGGAACCACGGCTGCTGCCACCACCGGCATAGCCGCCAACCTGACCGCCCTCACCCTGGCCGCGTGCGTCGAGCATCTGCAGCTCGCCCCGGAATTTCTGCAGCACGACTTCCGTCGTGTACTTGTCGTTGCCGGTCTGGTCCTGCCATTTGCGCGTCTGCAACTGGCCCTCGACATAGACCTTCATGCCCTTCTTCAGATACTGCTCGGCCACCTTGGCAAGCTGGTCGTTGAAGATGACGACGTTGTGCCACTCGGTCTTTTCCTTGCGCTCGCCGGAATTCTTGTCGCGCCAGCTTTCCGACGTCGCAATGCGGATGTTGACGACCGGCTCGCCCGAGTTCAGGCGACGGATTTCCGGATCTGCACCGAGGTTGCCGACCAGAATGACCTTGTTGACGCTACCCGCCATGATATTTCTCCGCGCTCATCCGAAACAAATTTTTGTCGCAGCACCTTACAGGCTGCAGACCATCGCCGCCTGCTATGGCTGGCTTTTCCCACAAGGTTTTTGTTCCCTTTTCGTTCTATGACGCCCGTGGCGTTCTGTCAATGTTTGTCAGCAAGATGTAGTGTTCCGGTCCGAAATTTCCATGAAATCGGGAATGGGTCGGGGGCAATCAATGAACTCCGTCACACATGAGGACCAGCCACGCGAGCAATGGCGAGCAGGTGTGGGAACGCGTATGCATGTGTCGGCAAGCAACGGTGCATCGCAACTTTGCATATTCGAGCAATGGGTCGAGCCCACGGTAGGTGCCCCAACGCATTGGCATCCCGTCGAGGAAGTGCTGACCGTTATCGCCGGCAGGGCCGAGATGTGGATCGACGATGAGCACAACGTCCTGACCTCGGGCCAGTCTCTCGTTGTTCCCGCGAACAGGAAACACGGGTTCAAGAGCGTCGGCACCGGTACACTTCACATCCACGCCGTGCTTGCGTCGCCAATCTTCGAGGCGACGTTTGATGGACCTGCCGGGCTGGTGAGGCGCTGGCTTCCGGCAAACTCGTAAAAACAGCGCTTGCCAAATCAATAAGTATCGACTTATGCTTTCGTCATGATCGAAGCAGAGATTTTCCGCGCCCTTGCCGACCCGACGCGCCGCGCCGTCTTTGAGCAGCTTGCCGCTGGCGAAATGAGCGTCTCGGAATTGCGCAGCGGCATGACGGTGTCGCAACCCGCCGTCTCCCAGCATCTGGCGGTGTTGCGCGGCGCTGGCTTGGTGGTCGAGCGGCGAGCGGGCCGCAACGCCTACTATCGCGCCGACCCGCAAGGGCTTGCCCCCTTGCTCTCCTGGATCGAACGCTACCGGACCTTCTGGCCGGAGCGCATCGAAAGGCTGAAGGCGGTTTTGAAGGACATGGATCAATGAAGAGCATGGGATCAATGACAGACCAAAGCCACGCGGACACCAACACCGCGCCTGACGCGATCGAGTTTGAGTGCGACCTGCCGGAGCCACCGGAAAAGGTGTGGCGCGCACTGACCGTGCCCGAGCTGCTCGCCGCATGGATGATGCCGAACGACATCAGCCCTGAGACCGGCAGCCGTTTTGCCTTCGCCGGGCCAGAGGCGGCGATCGAATGCGAGATCATCGACGCCGAGCCCGAACGGCTGCTGCGCTATTCCTGGCGCGAGCGGCCGCAGCCAGGCGATGCCGGGCGGCAGGCTCGGCTCGACAGCCCGCTCGACAGCATTGTCACCTTCACACTCGCCCGCACCGTCTCCGGCGGCACGCATCTGCGCATCGTCCATGACGGTTTTGCCCGAACGGCAATGCCCGCTGTTGCCATGGCCGGCGCAGGCTGCAGGCTTTCGTTAGGGTCGCGCAATCCAAGACGGCCGGCCGCCGCGAACACGCCTTTGCTGTTGCTGCGCGCGGCCTGAACAATGAAACGGACGGAGACGAAACAATGAGCGGCCTTGCCAATCTGGTTCCGATGGTGATCGAGCAATCGAGCCGCGGCGAACGCGCCTTCGACATTTTCTCGCGCCTGCTGCGCGAGCGCATCATCTTCATCAACGGTGAAATCAACGACGACATTTCGGCGCTGGTCTGCGCGCAGCTGCTGTCGCTGGAATCGGACAATCCCGACAAGGAGATATCGCTCTACATCAACTCGCCTGGCGGCGTGGTGACCAGCGGCTTCGCCATCTACGATACCATGCAATACATCAGCTGCCCGGTGTCGACGGTGTGCATGGGCTTTGCCGCGTCGATGGCCTCGTTCCTGTTGATGGCGGGCACGGCCGGGCGTCGCATCTCGCTGCCGAACGCCACCATCCTGCTGCATCAGCCGCTGGGTGGATTCCAGGGTCAGGCCTCCGACATCCAGCGCCATGCCGAGCGCATCGGCCAGACAAAGCGGCATATGGCCGAACTCTATGCGCAGCATTGCGGCCGCACATATGAAGAGGTCGAGCGCACGCTGGACCGCGACCACTTCATGACGGCCCGCGAGGCTCAGGCCTGGGGTCTAGTCGACCATGTTTTCGACACGCGCAAACAGGCCGCGTGAGGCTGAAGCGCGTCGCCGGCTGTCGAAGATTTGACGACGCCGGTCTGGTCGCCTCGTCGACACGCCCCTATAACTGGGCGATGACCGACACTCATCCGTCCAGAACATTGCATCGCGTCATCGCCGTAGTCGTGATCGCTCTTGCCGGCTCCATGAGCGGCACCGCCCTTGCCGACGACAGCTCGCCAGCAGTGCGGAAAGGCGCCCTGCCCGGCGTGACCAGCGACTATCGCATCGCCAAGCCGGCTCCGCAGCCCGAACCCGACGACGCATCCCCCAGCAATGGGAACGGCCAGTTCAAGATCGGCAACACGGATGTCAGGATTTCAGGCAGCATCACAGTTGATGTCGGCGCTGGCGCCACCGGGCTGCCGCGCCACTGACTGCATGATCTGTCCAGCGTCGTGCGCCGCGCCATGGTCGACAAAACAAGCCGCGCATGAAAATGGCCCCGCCGTGCTTTGCGCAAACGGACGGGGCCTTTTTGGATCTCAAATCCAATTTTGCCGGGAGTGTACTGCCGGCGTTTGATTTCGGATGCTCCGCGGCATTCAGCCGACGATCCGACTAGCAGTCTCTGATTTTTGTGGGATATGGCAGGTCACGGTTTGTCGGGTGGCGCAAACGCTAAACCCTGGCACTTATGCCTGCCACGGCTCCAGTGACAACTGGAACCCTAGGGGACGATCCGGTGGCGTCATGGCTCCACTCCCTTGTCCGTTGCGACGTGTCGTCCCGAAGCACAAATCGCAGATGCCTGCGACGTCTCGCAGGCCGCCTCTGGCGGCGAGGCCATCGAAAGACGGCCGGCTTCAGTTGACTTCTGGACACTGCTCCCCTGAGTCGGGGACGTCAACCATCAATAGCCGGTTACCGAAAAACGTGATCACCGGGAGGTTACGTACAAGTCAGTTTTGCACAGCTTTGTCAGGAGCGTGTTCGCCCTTTGTTCTTTCCGCTTGCCCGTTCACGCGAAAGACGGTTAAACGCTTTTGTCGGGAATTGTGGCGTCTCTCGACGTGGCGGCAAAATTACCTACATAGGGGATGGCCGGGAAAACCCGCCATTCCAGGAAATTCCAGCTTCTGAGGCGGCGACCGGCAATGGCCGACCATAAATATCTTTCCATTCGCGGGGCGCGCGAACACAATTTGAAGAATGTCGATCTCGACTTGCCGCGTGACAGCCTGATCGTCATGACCGGCCTGTCCGGGTCTGGCAAATCGTCGCTCGCCTTCGACACCATCTACGCCGAAGGCCAGCGCCGCTATGTCGAGAGCCTGTCGGCCTATGCGCGGCAATTCCTCGAAATGATGCAGAAGCCGGACGTCGACCAGATCGACGGCCTATCGCCGGCCATTTCGATCGAGCAGAAGACGACCTCGAAGAACCCGCGTTCGACCGTCGGTACCGTCACCGAAATCTACGACTATATGCGGCTTCTTTTCGCGCGCGTCGGCGTCCCCTATTCGCCGGCCACCGGCCTGCCGATCGAAAGCCAGACAGTGTCACAGATGGTCGACCGTGTGCTGGCGGTCGAGGAAGGCACCCGCCTGTTCATTCTGGCGCCGATGGTGCGCGGCCGCAAAGGCGAGTACCGCAAGGAATTGCTGGAACTGCAGAAGAAGGGCTTTCAGCGCGTCAAGGTCGACGGCGTCTTCTATGAAATCGCCGACGTGCCGGCGCTGGACAAGAAGTACAAGCATGACCTCGACGTCGTCGTCGACCGCATCGTCGTGCGTGGGGATCTCGCCACCCGGCTAGCCGATTCCATCGAGACGGCACTGAGGCTCGCCGATGGGCTGGCGGTCGCCGAATTCGCCGACAAGCCGCTCGACGCCAGCCAGACCGGCGAGGATTCGGTCAACAAGTCCAAGAACGAGACGCACGAGCGCATCCTGTTCTCGGAAAAGTTCGCCTGTCCGGTCTCCGGCTTCACCATTCCGGAAATCGAGCCACGTCTTTTCTCCTTCAACAATCCGTTTGGCGCCTGCCCGACCTGCGACGGTCTCGGGAGCCAGCGCGCCATCGACCCCAACCTCGTCGTGCCCGACGAGAACGTTTCGCTGCGCGACGGTGCGGTCAGCCCGTGGGCGAAATCGACCTCGCCCTACTACGCGCAGACGCTGGAAGCGCTGGGCAAGGCCTACAATTTCAAGCTCGGCGACAAGTTCAGGGATTTGAGCGCGGAAGCCCAGGAGGCCATCCTGCGCGGCACCGGCGAGCGCGAAATAACCTTCCAGTATGATGACGGCCTGCGCTCCTACAAGACCACCAAGACCTTTGAAGGCGTCATCCCCAATCTCGAGCGCCGCTGGAAAGAAACCGAATCCGCCTGGATGCGCGAGGAGATCGAGCGCTTCATGTCGGCGACGCCTTGCCCGGTCTGCAAGGGCTATCGGCTCAAGCCCGAGTCACTGGCCGTGAAGATCGCCGGCAAGCACATCGGCGAAGTCACCGAACAGTCGATCCGCAACGCCGACAAGTGGTTCACCGACCTGCCAGCTTCGCTCAACGACAAGCAGAACGAGATCGCCGTGCGCGTCTTGAAGGAGATCCGCGAGCGGCTGCGCTTCCTCAATGATGTCGGGCTCGACTACCTGACGCTGTCGCGCAATTCCGGCACTCTGTCGGGCGGCGAGAGCCAGCGCATTCGCCTGGCTTCGCAGATCGGCTCCGGTCTCACCGGCGTGCTCTATGTTCTGGACGAGCCGTCGATCGGCCTGCACCAGCGCGACAACGCACGCCTGCTCGACACGCTGAAGCACCTGCGCGACATCGGCAACACGGTGATTGTCGTCGAGCATGACGAGGACGCCATCCTGCATGCTGACTATGTCGTCGACATGGGCCCTGCCGCCGGCATCCATGGCGGCGAGATCATCGCCCAGGGCACGCCGCAGCAGGTGATGGCCAATCCGAATTCGATCACCGGCAAATATTTGTCGGGCGCGCTCGAAGTGGCGACGCCCGGCGTGCGGCGCGAGGCGAAGAAGAACCGGCGGCTGAAGATCGTGGGCGCGCGCGGCAACAATCTGAAGAACGTCACCGCCGAAATCCCGCTCGGCACCTTCACTGCCGTCACCGGCGTGTCAGGCGGCGGCAAGTCGACCTTCCTGATCGAGACGCTGTTCAAGGCGGCGTCGCGCCGCATCATGGGTTCGCGCGAGCATCCGGCCGACCATGACCGCATCGAGGGCCTCGAATTCCTCGACAAGGTCATCGACATCGACCAGTCGCCGATTGGGCGCACCCCGCGTTCCAACCCCGCCACCTACACCGGCGCCTTCACTCCGATCCGCGACTGGTTCGCGGGCCTGCCGGAAGCCAAGGCGCGCGGCTACCAGCCCGGCCGCTTCTCCTTCAACGTCAAGGGCGGCCGCTGCGAGGCCTGCCAGGGCGACGGCGTCATCAAGATCGAGATGCACTTTTTGCCCGACGTCTACGTCACTTGCGACGTCTGCCACGGCAAGCGCTACAACCGCGAGACGCTCGACGTGCTGTTCAAGGGCAAGTCGATCGCCGACGTGCTCGACATGACGGTCGAGGAAGGTGTCGATTTCTTCGCCGCCGTGCCCGGCGTGCGCGACAAGCTCGACACGCTGAAGCAGGTCGGCCTCGGCTACATCCATATCGGCCAGCAGGCGACGACGCTGTCGGGCGGCGAGGCGCAGCGCATCAAGCTGGCCAAGGAACTGTCGCGCAAGGCGACCGGCAAGACACTCTACATCCTGGACGAGCCGACCACCGGCCTGCATTTCCACGATGTCGCCAAGCTCCTGGAAGTGCTGCACGAACTGGTCGACCAGGGCAACACGGTGGTGGTCATCGAGCATAATCTCGAGGTGATAAAAACCGCCGACTGGGTGCTCGACCTCGGCCCTGAAGGCGGCGACGGCGGCGGCGAACTGGTCGCCTCCGGCACGCCGGAAGCGATCGTGCGCGAAAAGCGCAGCTACACCGGCCAGTTCCTCAAGGAGTTGCTGGAGCGGCGCCCCGGAGGCAAGCGCGAAGCGGCGGAGTGATGGCGAACCAGTCGGCGCTTGGAGAGCATTTGAATGACAATCCGAAGAGCGCTTCCCGGTGATCTCGAAACTGTCGTCTCGCTGACGGAAGCCGCCTACGCGCCCTATTCCGCGCTGTTCGGCGCGCCACCGATCCCCGTCACTGAGGATTATGCACCGCGTATCGCGCGTGGCGAGGTCTGGCTTCTGGAGCGTGACGGCGAGCTTGCTGGTCTGCTCACTTTGGAGCGTCATGACGACCACGCGATGATCTTCTCCGTCGCCGTCGCGCCAGGATTTCAGGGCAAGGGCTTTGGCATCGCCCTGCTCAAACACGCGGACGACCAGACGCTGGCGTGGGGCCTGCCCGAGGTGCGGCTCTACACCAACGCCAAAATGGAGCGGAACATCGCGCTCTATCTGGCCTATGGTTTCCACGAAACGGGTCGCCGGCCCAATCCATACCGGCCAGGATGGGTGCTCGTCGACATGGCGAAGCCGGTCGACAAGATCACGACGGCCTGATTTTACTGAATTCGGGAGGATGGCAATGAGCAAATCGGGAACAATCCGCTCCGGCATGGGCGGCTGGTCGTTCGAACCCTGGGATACGTCCTTTTATCCCGAAAAGCTCTCCAAGGCCAAGCAACTGCAATATGCCAGCCGGCAGGTGTCGAGCATCGAGGTCAACGGCACCTATTATTCCAGTTTCAAGGAACCGACCTTCGTCAAATGGGCGAGCGAAGCGCCAGACGGTTTCGTCTATTCGCTCAAGGGCAACCGCTTCGTCACCAACAGGCGCGTGCTCGGCGAGGCCGGTGAATCGATGATGCGTTTCCTCGGTTCGGGCGTGGCGGCGCTCGGTGAAAAGCTCGGACCGATCCTGTGGCAGTTCGCGCCGACGAAAAAGTTCGACCCGGACGATTTTGAAGCCTTCCTCAAGCTGCTCCCGGAAAAGCAGGACGGCGTTGCGCTGCGCCACGCGGTCGAGGTGCGCAACGACAGTTTCATGGTGCCGGAATTCGCGGCGCTGGTGCGCAAATACAAGGCGGCGATCGTCTATGCCGACCACGCTAAATATCCGGCCATCGCCGACGTCACCGGCGATTTCATCTATGCCCGGCTGCAGACCGGCAGCGACGACAATCCCGATTGCTACACGCCGGCAGGCCTGGATGAATGGGCCGCGCGCGCCAGGACCTGGGCGGAAGGCAAGGTGCCGGCCGACCTGCCGCGCACCGATCTCTCGACCGAAGCACCCGTCAAACCGCGCGACGTGTTCGTCTACTTCATCACCGAGGGCAAGGTGCGCGCGCCGTTCGGCGCCATGGCCCTGTTGAAGCGGGTGGCCGACTAAGAATCGGCATAAGACTTTCACGCCAAGCGCCTCTCCTATGCGTTTTTGGGGCAGGAAGGCGTCCAATCGAGGCAATGTCGGCACATTCGTAACCTTATCGATACCTCCTTGCTGCATGAATCCAGCCTGGCCAAGCCGCAGAGCTGGGATCGCCGCCGGCAAGGAACGAGGGCATGTCGCTCGACTACACTTCACTTCTGCTGGCTGTTGGTTTTTCCGCCACCTGCCTGAGCTTGACACTGTTTGGCATGTGGTTGACTGCTCGCTCGGAGAAATTCCTGCTGACATGGGCGGTCAGCCTGCTGTTGGTGGTCGCCGACATTTTTGCCTATGACGCTTATATCGACATGCCCGGGCGCCTGCTCGGCATTGCGACCGTTGCCCTGCTCCTGCTTGGTTTTTCAGCCATGCTGGGCGCGGCCTACCAGTTCCGAACCGGCGGTTCGCCGATCCCGCGAACGGTGGTTGGCAGCATTTCGCTGGCCGTCGTGCTGCCTGCCATGGCTCTCGGCTATGACGGCCTCGGCTTCATGCTGGAGAACATGTTTGCTGCCTTGCTTCTGTTCGCAACGGCGCTCGAATACTGGAAGGGTCGCAACGAAGCGCCTGCCCTGACAATCGGCATCACCGCACTCTATTCGGCCACGGCCACGTCCTTCGCCCTCTGCGCCATGGTTCTTGCCTGGGACGGAAAGCTGATCCTTGGGCATGCACCAAGCAATTGGGCCGAGGAGTTGAGCCTCATCATCGTCATCGCCAGCATGACCGGCATTGGCGCGCTGTCGCTGGCGCTCAATCAAGGGCGTCTGGCCAGGCATCACCGCCACAACGCCCTGACCGATCCCTTGACGGGCCTGCTCAACCGGCGCGCGCTGTTCGACCTGCATGGCAGCGCCCCCGTCGGCGCCTTCACCGCTGTGGTTGTGTTCGACCTCGACGGCTTCAAGTCCATCAACGACGAATTCGGTCACGCGGCTGGCGACGAGGTGCTGAGGGTGTTCGCCAGGGAACTCGCCGGCAATCTTCGCCCGACCGACGTCGCCGCGCGCATGGGCGGCGAGGAATTCGCTCTGGTGCTGAAGCGGACCTTGCCCGAAACGGCGGAGGCCACGGCCGAGGCCATACGGGCCGCCTTCGCCGCGTGCCGCATCGAAACCGAGACGGGTTCGCTGACATGCACGGTCAGTGCCGGATTTGCTTTCGGCACCAAGGAGGGCCTCAGTTTCGACAAGGTGCTCAGTGCCGCCGACAAGGCGCTCTACGCCGCCAAGCGCGGCGGCCGCAACCGCGTCACCGCCTCGCCACTCCGGCGCGTGGGTTAACTGCGATCCTGAGATGTCGACCGTATTGTCGGGACAGCCTTGCCTGTTTCGGCAAGTCGATCGTGAGTGAAGGCAGCCCTATGCCGCCATGACGATTTCGTTGAAAGCATCGAGATCGACATAGAAGACCTTGGTGATTTCCTCGATCAGTTCATCGCGATCGTACCCCTGGGACCTCAATATGTTGATCGCGGTGATGATATCGACGCGTTCGGTTAGCCGCCGCTTCTGATAGTCCTCGACGTAACGTTCCATGGCAGTCCCTTAGCCTGTGTGCCCAAACGCGTTGAACGACAATCAGATCGCAGGAGGGAAGCTAGGAATGCATGCTTGCGTGGAACTTGCCCGGCCTTCGCCGCGCCCCTCGATCTGCGATAACACCAGACTGATACKGAAACGGCCGACTCACAAAAGCCAAGAAAAGACTAGCACGCAGCCACCGCCGCGCCAGAGACACGGATGACTGGATCGAAGAAATATTGGACTTGCGAAAGACTTCGGACCGTCACCTGAAGTCCATTGCCGATTCTAGTGCATGTCCCCCAAAAGTGCGCAGCGGTTTTGGGACAACGACATGGACAAAACCACAGATCTAAAGCGCGTCGTTTGAATCCGTCTGGATGCGACGCGCTTTAGACGGTCAGGAATTTGCGGACATCCGCCCTATCGAGATCTTCCGCCGGGCCGGTGTGGACGATCAGGCCGCGGTCCATGATGTTGACCTCGTCGGCAAGCTCGCGGCAGAAATCGAGATATTGTTCGACCAAAAGCACGGCGATGCCCGCCTGGTCGCGCAGATAGCGGATGGCGCGGCCGATATCCTTGATGATCGACGGCTGGATGCCTTCCGTCGGTTCGTCCAGCACCAGCAGCTTCGGCCGCATCACCAGCGCCCTGCCGATGGCGAGCTGCTGCTGCTGGCCACCGGAAAGGTCGCCGCCACGGCGACCCAGCATCTGCTTCAGCACCGGGAACAACTCGAAGACATGGGCGGGCACGTTGCGGTCGGCACGCTTCAGCGGCGCAAAGCCCGATTCCAGGTTCTCCCGCACCGTGAGCAGCGGAAAGATCTCCCTGCCCTGCGGTACGAATGCGATGCCCGACCGGGCGCGGTCATACGCCGCGCTCCGGTCGAGCGCCTTCCCCTCGAAGGCAACGCTTCCGCTCGTCAGCCGATGATGGCCGACGATCGATCTCATCAAACTGGTCTTGCCGACGCCGTTGCGGCCGAGCACGCAGGTGATCTTGCCGGCGCCGGCCTTCAGCGACACGCCACGCAGCGCCTGGGCGGCGCCGTAGTGCAGCGTGGCATCGGAAACTTCGAGCATGTCAGCGCCTTCCCCAGAACCGCAGGAAGGACAGATCGAAGCGATGGAATTGAACCCGCCAGACCATGCTCATCTCCCCAGATAGACTTCGACGACGCGCTCGTCGGCAGACACGAAATCGAGCGTGCCTTCGGACAGCACCGAGCCTTCGTGCAGGCAGGTGACCTTGACGCCCAGTTCGCGCACGAAATGCATGTCGTGCTCGACGACGATGACCGAATGGTCGCGCGCGATCTCCTTGAGCAGTCGCGCGGTTTCCTCGGTCTCTGCATCGGTCATGCCGGCGACTGGCTCGTCGACCAGCAGCAGCTTCGGGTCCTGCGCGAGCAGCATGCCGATCTCCAGCCACTGCTTTTGTCCATGGCTCAGATTTGCCGCTAGCTGGTCGCGTTTGTCGCCGAGCCGGATGATGCCGAGAATGTCGTCGATCTGCCGCGCTTCGGCGGTCGAGCGGCGATGGAACAGCGCCGGGAAGATCGAGCGCGGCCCCTTCAACGCCAACATCAGATTCTCCTCGATCGTGTGGCTTTCGAAGACCGTCGGCTTCTGGAACTTGCGGCCGATCCCCATCATGGCGATCTCAGCTTCATCATGCCTGGTCAGGTCGATCTGGCCGTCGAAGAAAACCTCGCCCTCGTCGGGCCGCGTCTTGCCGGTGACAATGTCCATCATCGTCGTCTTGCCGGCCCCGTTGGGGCCGATGATGGCGCGCATCTCGCCCTTGTCGAGCACCAGCGACAAATTGTTGATGGCGCGAAAGCCGTCGAAGGAAACCGAGACGCCGTCGAGATAGAGGATCGTGTGCGACTTGCTCATGATCGCTCACTCCGCCGGCTGTGGTTCGGGGCTGGACGAGGACCAGTCGCCAGGCCTTGTCGCCGCGCTACGAACGATCTGCGGCGGCGGCGGGACGACGGAGTCGGTGCCGGCCTCCTCGGCCAGCGAGGCCGCCCGCAGCGCTTTGGCGTTGCCGCGCCAGGAATCCCACATGCCGACGATGCCTTTGGGCAGCAAAAGCGTGACGGCGATAAACAGGCCGCCGAGCGCAAACAGCCAGAATTCCGGCAACACGCCGGTGAACCAGGATTTGCCGGCATTGACCAGCAGCGCGCCGATGATCGGCCCGACAATGGTGCCGCGCCCGCCGACGGCAGCCCAGATCACCACCTCGATCGAATTGGACGGTTCAAACTCGCCGGGATTGATGATGCCGACTTGCGGCACATAGAGCGCGCCGGCGATGCCGGCCATGACCGCCGAGACGGTGAAGGCGAACAGCTTCACATTCTCCGCCCGCCAGCCGAGGAAGCGCGTGCGGCTCTCGGCGTCGCGCACCGCCATCAGGAGCTTGCCGTATTTGGATCCGACGATCGCCCAGGTGACGAAGACGGCGAGCGCGAGCGTCACCGCGCTGGCGGCGAACAGCGCTGAACGCGTCGCGTCGGCCTGCACGTTGAAGCCGAGAATATCCTTGAAATCGGTCAGGCCGTTGTTGCCGCCGAAACCCATGTCGTTGCGGAAGAAGGCGAGCAGCAGCGCATAGGTCATCGCTTGGGTGATGATGGAGAGGTAGACACCGGTGACACGGCTGCGGAAGGCGAACCAGCCGAAGACGAAGGCGAGCAGGCCAGGTATCGCCAGCACCATGAGCCCGGCGAACCAAAAATGGTCGAAACCCGTCCAGAACCAGGGCAATTCCCTGTAGTTCAGGAACACCATGAAGTCCGGCAGGATGGGGTTGCCGTAGACGCCGCGCGCGCCGATCTGGCGCATCAGGTACATGCCCATCGCATAGCCGCCGAGCGCGAAGAACGCACCGTGGCCGAGCGAGAGAATGCCGCAATAGCCCCAGACAAGGTCGAGCGCCAAAGCGAGCAGCGCATAGCAGAGATATTTGCCGGTCAGCGCGACAATGTAGGACGGCACGTAGAAGCCGCTGGTCGGCGACACAGCCAGGTTTAGCAGCGGCACGATGACGGCCACCGCCAGCAGGATGAGAATCGTGATCGCGATGCGGCGGTCCGCCCCCGCGGCGAAGAAGCGTCCGGTGATCATGCTTCCACCGCCCTGCCCTTGAGCGCGAACAGGCCGCGCGGGCGCTTCTGGATGAACAGGATGATCAGCACCAGCACGACGATCTTGCCGAGCACCGCGCCGGCATAGGGCTCGAGGAACTTGTTGACGATGCCGAGCGAGAAGGCGCCGACCAGCGTGCCCCACAGATTGCCGACGCCGCCGAAGACCACGACCATGAAACTGTCGATGATGTAGCCGCGGCCGAGATTGGGCGAGACATTGTCGATCTGGCTGAGCGCGACACCGGCGATGCCGGCGATACCGGACCCGAGCGCGAAGGTCAGCGCGTCGACCCATGGCGTCCTGATGCCCATCGAGGCGGCCATGCGCCGGTTGGCGGTGACGGCGCGCATCTGCAGCCCCCAGGGCGTGCGCTTCATCACATAGAGCAGCACGGCAAAGACGGAGAGCGCGAAAACCAGGATCCAGAGGCGGTTCCAGGTGATCGCGAGCTGGCCGACATTGAACGAGCCCGACATCCAGGACGGATTGCCGACTTCCTGGTTGGTCGGCCCGAAAATGCTGCGCACGGCCTGCTGCAGGATCAGCGACACGCCCCAGGTCGCTAGCAGTGTCTCCAGCGGCCGCCCGTAGAGAAAGCGGATAACGCCACGTTCGATGGCCAAGCCGACAAGCGCCGCGACGAGGAAGGCGAGCGGCAGCGCGATGACCAGCGACCAGTCGAACAGGTCGGGAAAGGATGTGCGGATCACCTGCTGGACGACAAAGGTCGTGTAGGCGCCGAGCATGACCATCTCGCCATGCGCCATGTTGATGACGCCCATGACGCCGAAGGTGATGGCAAGCCCGATTGCCGCCAGCAGCAGCACCGAGCCAAGGGAAATCCCGTACCAGATGTTCTGGCCCGCATCCCATAGGGCCAGCGTCGAATTGATGTCGGCGATTGCAGCCGTCGCCGCCTCCTTGACCGCACCCGAGGCGTTCGCTTCGACCGAGGTGAGCAGCGAAACCGCATCACGGTCGCCCCGTGCGCCGATCAGCACGATTGCGGCGAGCTTGTCGGAATCCGGCCGGTCAGAAACCAGGACAGAGGCGGCACGGGCCTGTTCGAGCAGGGCCTTGACGCTGGCCACCGTCTCGCTGGCGATCGCGGTGTCGAGCGGCCCGATGTTTGCGGCATCGGGTGTCTTGAACATGGTGTCGGCAGCGGCGATGCGCACGGCCGGATCCTTGGCGCCGAGCGTCAGCGTGCCCAGCGCATCGCGTATGACGCGGCGCAGCGTGTTGTTGACCTTGATCTTGGTGATGTCGTCCTTGGCGGCATCCGCCGACTTCTCGCCGCTCAGCGGATCGAACAGCTCGACGATGTCGCCCGCTTCCTTGCCGACGAAGACCAGCGAATCCGCCTTGCGGATATAGAGGTTACCGTCGGCGAGTGCGGCAAGCGGTCGTTCGACAGCCGGATCACCTGTGGCCGCCAGGTCGTGGACGACGGTGCCTGTCTCGGAAAAGCCCTTGGCCGTTGCGAATTTGGCGATGATGCCACGCAGATCGGCTTCGCCAGCACCCGACGACGACAGCGTCGCCAGCAGGAACAAAAGCGTCAGGCCAATCGCGCGCAACAGGTTCATCGGCTTCAGGCGACCCCTTGAATGTTGAATTGGGCGTCCGGACGGCGGAGGAAACCGTCCGGACGCTGGCGGTCTGAGGTCATGGACCTGCGGTCCAGACCTGGTCAGCCCGGGAGGATCAGTTCGTACCCTTGCCGCCGCACTTGCCGGTGGCGACATTGAAGTTGCCGCAGGACAGAGGCGCGCGCCAATCGGAGATCAGGTCCTTGGAGTCAGGCAGGTAGTCGGACCATTCGTCGCCCATCACCAGGCCCGGCGTGCGCGAAACCGTCTCGAACTGGCCGTCGGCCTGGATTTCGCCAATCAGCACCGGCTTGGTGATGTGGTGGTTCGGCATCATCGTCGAATAGCCGCCGGTCAGGTTGGGCACCGAAACGCCGATCATGGCGTCAATGACCTTGTCCGGATCGGTGGTGCCGGCCTTCTCGACCGCCTTCACCCACATGTTGAAGCCGATATAATGGGCTTCCATCGGGTCGTTGGTGGTGCGCTTGTCGTTCTTGATGAACTTGTGCCAGTCGGCGATGAATTTCTTGTTCTCGGGCGTATCGACGCTTTCAAAGTAGTTCCAGGCGGCGAGATGGCCGACCAGCGGCGCCGTGTCGAGACCGGCAAGCTCTTCTTCGCCGACCGAGAAGGCCATGACCGGAATATCCTCGGCCTTGATGCCCTGGTTGCCGAGCTCCTTGTAGAACGGCACGTTGGCGTCGCCATTGACCGTCGAGACGACGGCGGTCTTCTTGCCGGCCGAACCGAATTTCTTGATTGCGGAAACTTCGGTCTGCCAGTCGGAGAAGCCGAACGGCGTGTAGTTGACCATGATGTCTTCCGCCGCGACGCCCTTGGCCTTCAGATAGGCCTCAAGGATCTTGTTGGTGGTGCGCGGATAAACGTAGTCGGTGCCTTCAAGCACCCAGCGCTTCACCGAACCGCCATCCTCGCTCATCAGATAGTCGACAGCCGGAATGGCCTGCTGGTTCGGCGCCGCACCTGTGTAGAACACGTTGCGCTCGCTCTCCTCGCCCTCATACTGGACGGGATAGAACAGGATGTTGTCGAGCTCGCTGAACACCGGCAGCACCGATTTGCGCGACACCGAGGTCCAGCAGCCGAACACCGCGGCGACCTTGTCCTTGGAGATCAGCTCGCGCGCCTTTTCGGCGAACAGCGGCCAATTGGAAGCCGGATCGACGACCACGGCTTCGAGCTTCTTGCCAAGCAGGCCACCTTTGGCGTTCTGCTCGTCGATAAGCATCAGCATGGCGTCCTTCAGCGTCGTCTCCGAAATCGCCATGGTCCCCGACAGCGAATGGAGAATGCCGACCTTGATCGTGTCGTCGGCCGCCCTGGCAGGCATGGACATCAACAGGCCGGCGGCAACGACGCTCGCCGAAAACATTTTTGTTATTGTCGAGAAATTACCCCTCATGCCTAACACTCCCAGGCTGGTTGATTGCACCGCAACAATGCAATGCAACCCCCGTGCCAATCGCTCAGGAGATGCCGAACAATAGGTGATAGTTCAACATTATCAGGTGCTTGGTATATTAGTTTTATGAAAACAAAGAGGATCGGTTAAAAATTGATTGAGAGAAATTTGCGCAGCGCACAAGGTGTCTGCCTAATTTTCGCCCAAATTGGCAATGTGCCTAGTTTTTGGACTTCGCCGGCGGATGTTGCGGCTCGGCGCAGAAATAGGGCAAGCTCGCCCCATCAAACGAGCGACGTCATGGCATCCGGCATTTCACGCATTTTTATCGGCATATTGCTTCTGGCGGCAGCGACCGGCACTGCCCGAGCCGACTTCAGCGACGGCAAGATGCCCGACGGCATCTACCACTGCGAAGTGTACCTGCTTGGCATGTTCCTGGACCTCGGCGACATCACCATCAAGGGCAACGTCTACAGCGGCCCGGTCACCTTCGGGACCGCCCAGCAGGGCTACAATTACCAGATGGATGCAAACGGCGTGATCTCCTGGCTGGGACCGCTCGGCGGCTATACGGCTGGCGGCAACTCGCTGTCGCTGACCCAGGCCACGCTCGACGGCCAAAGTGCGCCCTCCTTCGACATCATTATGAGGCAGCCCGACGGCGCCTTCACCGCCTCGACCTGCACCAAAGGAAGCGGTCAGTAGATTATTCCCTGGTAATCGCCGCCGCCTCGGCGGACCTGCCTTGTGTCTCATGTCATCTGGATGTTGCCGAAACTGGATAGGCAGCGGTGCGCCGTCACCATCCACCTTGAGAGGCAGACACAATGGCCAATTCCCCGTCTTCATCCTCCCCTGTCATTCGCGACGTCATCGCCGAGCGCGTCTCGCGCCGTACTCTCCTGAAAGGCAGCCTCGCATCTGGTGCTTTGATCGCCGGCGGCAGCTTCGTCGGTTCGTTGTTTGCCGGAGAAACACATGCCGCGGCGCTTTCCACACTTGGCTTTCCCGAGTTGAAGCGCGTCTACGACAAGACCCACGCCGCCGCAGAGGGCTATGAGACCACGATCGTGGCACGCTGGGGCGACCCGCTCGTCGCGGGTCTGCCGGATTTCGACGGCAACAAAGTCGCTGCCGACGAGCAAGAGAAGCGCTTTGGTTACAACTGTGACTACATCGCCTTCCTGCCGCTGCCGAAAGGCACGGTCAATTCCGACCACGGCCTGCTCTGCGTCAACAACGAATACATCTCGCCCAATGTCATGTTTCCCGGCATGACCGAGGATGACGCCGGCAAGACGATGAACAAGGAACAGGTCGATCTCGGCATGGCCGCCATGGGTCACTCAATCGTCGAAGTGCTGTTGAAGGATGGCAAGTGGTCGCTGGTCGAGGACAGCCCGCTCAACCGCCGCATCACCGTCAACACCGAAATGACCGTCTCCGGCCCGGTTGCGGGCCACGCCTTGATGCAGACCTCGGCCGATGCCACCGGCACGAAAGTGCTCGGCACCAGCTACAATTGCAGCGGCGGCTTCACCCCGTGGGGCACCGTGCTGACCTGCGAGGAAGGTGTTTCCGACCTGTTCGGCGGCGATCCGAAGAAGGCGCCGACCGCGGACATCCTCGATCGTTATGGCTTCGACGGTTCCGACGTCTATGGCCGCGGCCGCTTCCACGACCGCTTCAAAATCGACAAGGAGCCGAACGAGGCCAACCGTTTCGATTGGGTGGTTGAGATCGATCCCTATGATCCCCAGTCCAAGCCGGTGAAGCGCACCGCGCTTGGCCGCATGTCGCATGAGGCGTCCACCGTCGTCCTCAACAAGGACGGCCGCGTCGTCGTCTACATGGGCGACGACGATTATTTCGAATACATGTACCGCTTCGTCTCGAACAAGGCTTACGATCCGGCCAAACCGGCCTCCGGCAACGACCTGCTGGACGATGGCGTGCTTTCGGTCGCGCGCTACGACGCCGACGGCTCCATGACCTGGCTGCCGCTGATTCACGGCCAAGGCAAGCTTACGGCTGAAAACGGCTTTGCCGATCAGGCCGAGGTGCTGTTGAAAACACGGTTGGCGGCGGACGCGCTGGGTGCCACGCCGATGGACCGCCCCGAGGACATTGAGACCAATCCGGTGACCGGCCGCGTCTATGCGGTGATGACCAAGAACAAGAAGCGCGACCAGTCGAAGGTCAATCCGGCCAACACGCGTCCGGAAAACCTCTGGGGCCACATCGTCGAACTGATCCCGCCAGGCGGCCGCGGCGTGGACGCCGACCATACCGCCGACAAATATGCCTGGGATCTGTTCGTGCTGTGCGGCAACCCGAAGGACGCCGCGGTCGGCGCCACCTTCCATCCGGACACATCGGTCAATGGCTGGTTCGTCTGCCCCGACAACATCACCTTCGATCCGGCCGGCCGGCTCTGGGTGGCGACCGACGGTGCCAATGATTTCGACCTGCCGGACGGCGTCTACGGCGTCGACACCGAAGGCCCGGCGCGTGGCCTGCCGAAGCTGCTGTTCACTTGCCCGCATGGCGCGGAGGCGACCGGCCCTTGCTTCACCCCCGACGGCACGACCTTGTTCCTGTCGGTCCAGCACCCGGCCGAGGACGCCGAGACGCTCGACAAGGTGCAGACACTGTGGCCCGACTTCAAGGACGGCCAGTTGCCCCGCCCGTCCGTGGTCGCCATCCGCCGCAAGGACGGGCAGCCGGTCGGCGCCTAATCAGTCTGGTCACACAAAAAGGCGGAACGCGCGTTGTGCGTTCCGCCTTGCGGCCCGGGAGGACACTGAAGTTGGCACCGCCCCGGTAACGGGGCGATGTCTTGCCAGCTCAGATCGTCTTGGCCGACATCTGCGCAGCGATGTAATCGGCCTGGCGGATCGCCAGCGACACGATCGTCAAGGTCGGGTTTTCGGCGGCACCCGTCGTGAACTGGCTGCCGTCCGACACGAACAGGTTCTTGATGTCGTGCGTCTGGCCATGCTTGTTGACGACGCCGTCGGCCGCCTTCTCGCTCATCCGGTTGGTGCCGAGATTGTGGGTCGACGGATAGGGCGGCGTCGGGAAGGTGCGCGTGGCGCCGACCGCCGCGTAAAGCGCCGAGGCCTGCTTGTAGGCATGGTTGCGCATCGCGGTATCGTTCGGGTGATCGTCGAAATGCACGTCGGCTATCGGCATGCCGTGCTCGTCCTTCATGTCGGCATGCAGCGTGATGCGGTTCTCCCCGCGCGGCATGTCTTCGCCGACGATCCACAGCCCGGCCATGTGGTCGTAGTGGTCGAGCGCCGTGGTGAACGAGCGGCCCCAGGCCCCTGGATCGAGGAAGGCCGCCATGAACGGCAGGCCGAGCGACAGCGTCTCGAACTCGTAGCCGCCGACGAAGCCGCGTGACGGATCATGGCGCGCCTCGTCGCGGATGATGCCGGCCATGGTGGTGCCGCGATACATGTGCACCGGTTTGTCGAAGATGGCATAGACCGAGCCCGTGGTGTGGCGCATGTAGTTCTTGCCCACCTGCCCCGATGAGTTGGCAAGGCCGTCGGGGAATTTGCCCGACGACGAATTGAGCAGCAGCCGCGGGCTTTCGATTGAGTTGCCGGCGACTGCGACGATACGGGCTTTCTGCTCTTGCAGCTTGCCATCCTTGTCGGCGTAGACCACGCCGGTCACCTTGCCCGAGGCGTCATGGTTGATCTTGATCGCCATGGCGTTCGGCCTGACCTCGAGATGGCCTGTTGCCTCGCCCTTGGGGATCTCGGTGTAGAGCGTCGACCATTTGGCGCCCCATTTGCAGCCCTGGAAGCAAAATCCGGTTTGCTGGCAGGACAAGCGGTCGTCGCGCTCGACCGAGTTGATGGCCATGTTGCCGGTGTGGCATTCCTTGTAGCCAAGCTTGTCGGCGCCAGCCTTCAACACCTTGAAATTGTTGTTACCCGGCAGTCTCGGCCAGTCATTGGTCCCGGTGACGCCCATCTTGGCTTCAGCCTTGGCATAGTAGGGCTCCAGCTCTGCCAACGTGATCGGCCAGTCGAGCAGGGTGGCACCTTCCACTTTGCCGTAGGTCGACAGCGTCTTGAACTCGTGCTCCTGGAAACGCAGCGACGCTCCGGCCCAGTGGGTCGTCGAACCGCCAACCGACTTGACGATCCAGGCCGGCAGGTTCGGAAAATCCTTGGCCACACGCCAGTCGCCGGAGGTGGTGCGCTTGTCCTTCCAGGCGAGTTGGGTGAACGAATCCCACTCGTCGTTGACAAACTCCTCATATTCGTGGCGCGCGCCGGCCTCCAGGATGACGACGTCGACGCCCTTCTGGGCAAGTTCGTTGCCGAGCGTACCGCCGCCGGCGCCCGAGCCGATGATGACGACCACGCCGTCGTTGTTCAGGTCAAAAGCTGTTGCCATGGTTTCCTCCCATGATTTCTGTTTGCGGGTTCAAAACGACGGGGCTCAGAGCCACTCGATGTCGTTGAAACCGCGCGCGATGTAGCCGCCCTTGGAAAAGGACTCGCCCTCGTAGCCGAAGATCGGCCAGACCTCTTTCTGGTTGTAGAGGCTGACGACGAGGCCGCCACGGATGGCCTGGAAGAACGGCGTCGCCTCGATCTGCTTCAGCACCGAGACGCGCTGCTCCTCCCAGCCAAGGCCCCGGTAGCCTCCATCCCCCGACTTCTTGTCGAGGTCGGCGATACCGTCTTCGATCATCGTCTTGTAGGCGGGGTCCTTGCCGGCCTGCTCGTCATGGCCTTTCACGGCGATGGCGTAATATTTGTCAGGAACCTGATCATGCGGATAGATGTCGCGCGCCATCTGGATCAGCGTCGCCATGGTTTCGGGCTTGAGCGCCGATGTCTCGAGCCCCCAGGCATGTTCGGGGCTGATGACCGCGCTGCCTGAAATGACGAGCAGCGCACCGATGCCACCGCGTTTGAGAAGCTCACGACGTGAAAGTCCAGGCTTCCCGTCATAGATCGTGACCATAATAATCCTCCCTGCTTGCTATTTGCGCCCCTTGAAGCGCGTCACAATTGACGTGCTTCAAGACTTGTTTGTGCATCTCGTTGTCCCAAAACCGCTGCGCACTTTTGGGCGAGATGCTTGAGAGCGCCGTTGCTGGCGCCGCACCCGCCGGTGCGGCCGCATTGTCTCCTATTGGAAGCGGCCTCCTCGTTGCAGAACCTCGATCTTGTAGCCGTCCGGATCCTCAATGAAGAAGAAGCGGGCGATCGGCGAACCGTCATGGTTGAACTCGACGATCTTCTTCGGGTTGAGGCCGAGCGCGCCGAGGCGGTCATGTTCGCTGTCGAGGTCGGCGATCGAGACCGCGAGGTGGCCGTAACCATCGCCGAGCACGTAGGGCTCGACCCTGCCCTTGTTCACGGTCAGTTCGAGCTCGAACCCGGTTTCGGCGTTGCTGAGGTAAATGAGTGTGAACGTCTCGAAGTCCAGCCTGTCGGCGACATCGAGCCCGAAGGCATTCCTGTAGAAATCGACGGATCGGGCCTCGTCGAGAACCCGGATCATGGAATGGATTGCTTTGGCCAAATCAGTCTCCGCCCTTGTGTGGGGCCAATTATGGGCAGAGCGGGGAAAAGGTGGTGGCAGCCGGTTACCACGCCCAAAACCGTGAACTGGCGACGCGCTTTAGGGGGACAGGGACGAAAGTCCGATTGCCGTTCCGGCAATTTTGCCCGAGAATGCGCATGGGGACAGGTCGAGCAGTATCAGACCGTACGCCTGCCCGCCCAAGACCAACAAGCATGGGAGGTTTGTCGGATGTGCAGGGTATTTGCGGGCCAGGACCCCGAAGGCTATCGCCAGATCAATCGGTCGATTCGCATTGACGGCCACTCCACCAGCATCCAGCTTGAGGCGACCTTCTGGGCGTTGCTGGATGAAATCGCCGAAAACCAGGGCCTGACGACGCCGAAATTCATCTCCAAGCTTTACGACGAAGCCATCGAGATCAACGGCGCCATTCCAAACTTTGCCTCCATGCTGCGCACCACCTGCGCGCTGTATCTGCGCGGCCATCGGCCGGGCATGGATGAACAGGTGCTGCCGAAGCGGCAAGCCGCCTAGCTGTCGACCGCGACAGCTAGCGCCAGCCGGCTCATATCGCTGAACAGGTCCTGGCGCTCGGAGTAGTCGGTCAGTTCATCGGTCTCGATGTTGTCGACCACCGTGCACATCGACAGCGCCCGAGCCCCGAAATGCGCCGCGATGCGATAAAGCGCGCTGGTTTCCATATCCACGGCCAGAGCACCGGCTGCCTGCGCATCGGCAAAGCGGCCGCGTCCTTCAGGATGGTAGAAGATGTCGCTGCAAACCGTCAGGCCGGCACAATGGTCGATGCCAAGTTCGGCTGCCTTGGTCAGCGCGCAGCTGAGAAGTGCTGGATCCGGACCGGCGACAGCCTTGTAGAGGCCGAAAACCTGACCGCTTTGAGCGCTTTCCGCCTGTGCCGATTGCGAGATGACAAGGCTGCGCAGCTTGGCCTTGGCCGTTAGGCTACCGCAGGTGCCCGTGCGGATCAACGTCCGGGCGCCATAATAGTCAAGCAATTCATGCACATAGATCAGAAACGACGAGACGCCGATGCCTGTCGCCTGAATGCTGACGGGTCTGCCGCGAAACAGTCCGGTAAAGCCAAGGGCGCCGCGTCGGCGATTGATACAGCGCGGCGCTTCCAGAAAAGTTTGCGCCATCCATTCGGCGCGCTGCGGGTCACCCGGCAACAACACCGTGTTGGCGTAGGCACCCTTGTCTGCTTCGTTGTGTGGCGTCAACCGCTGCTCCCCCAAGCCCGCCTGCCGTTTCAGCCCTCAATCATGGCGTTGTCACGGCGTCTTGCAAGGAAAAGAACATCAGGAGATTCTAATTCTCCAGCACATCCTTGACGATCGTCGCCAGTTGCTTGAGCGAAAACGGCTTTGGCAGGAAGCCGAAATGCGCATCCGCCGGCAGGTTTCTGGCGAATGCATCCTCGGCGTAGCCGGACACGAAGACAAATTTGATGTCCGGCTGGCGCTTGCGCAATTCACCAAGCAGCGTCGGTCCATCCATTTCCGGCATCACCACGTCCGAGACGACGATGTCGACCTTGCCGCCCAGCGCCTCGAACACTTCCAGCGCCTCGACGCCCGAGGAGGCCTCGTGCACCGTATAGCCGCGCGACACCAGCGCCCGCATGCCGCCCATGCGCACGGCGTCCTCGTCCTCGACAAGCAGCACCGTGGCCGAGCCGGACAGGTCCTTGGCCGCATCGGCAACCTTCGCCGGTGCCGCCGGCAGATCGTCGGGCTGGCCAGCTTTTTTCGCTTCGGCGATATGACGCGGCAGGAAAATGCGGAAAGTCGAGCCCTTGCCGACCTCGGAATCGCAGAAGATGAAGCCACCGGTTTGCTTGATGATGCCGTAGACCATCGACAGGCCAAGCCCGGTGCCCTTGCCGACCTCCTTGGTGGTGAAGAAGGGCTCGAAAATCTTCTTCAGCACGTCGGGCGCGATGCCGCTGCCGGTATCCTCGACCTCGACCACGACATAGTCGGCCGGGGTGAGTTCACGGTAGGAGAAGGCCTTGCATTCCTCGGCGGTCACATTGCGCGTGCGCACGGTGAGATCGCCGCCGGCCGGCATGGCGTCGCGCGCGTTGACCGCAAGGTTGACCACCACCTGTTCGAACTGCCCGATATCCACCTTGACCGGCCACAGGTCGCGGCCATGGTCGACCTTCAGCTTGATGTCGTTGCCGACAAGGCGGGCCAGCAGCATCCTGAGATCGGCCAGCACGTCGGTCAGGTTGAGCACTTCCGGCCGCAGCGTCTGCTTGCGCGAGAAGGCAAGCAATTGCCGCACCAGCGAGGCCGCCCGGTTGGCATTCTGCTTGATGTTCATGATGTCGGGGAAGGACGGGTCCGACGGACGGTGGTTGGTCAACAAAAGGTCGGACGCCATGATGATGGCGGTCAGCACATTGTTGAAGTCGTGCGCGATACCGCCGGCAAGCTGGCCGACCGCCTGCATCTTCTGGCTTTGCGCCATCTGCCCTTCAAGCGCCTTCTGCTCCGTCGTCTCGACGGCGTAGACGATCGCCGACTCCTCAGCCCCCTCGCCGCCGGTGCCGTCGGCGACCGCGTTGACGTAGAAACGGATGTGCCGGTCGTCGTTGCCGGGCAGCAAAGTATCGATCGGCTCGATGTCGGCCTGCCGCTGCTGCGCTTTTTCAAAAGCGGCAGCGAAGGCCGGCCGGTCGCGCTCATGGATCACCGTGTCGAGCCGCACGCGGCGATCGACCGCGTCCCGGTCGACGACGGACGAAAACAGCGACAGGAACGGCGCATTGGTGCGCAGGATGCGCCCGCTGTGGTCGACGCCGGCGATCGCCATCGGTGTCGAGTTGAAGAAGCGGGTGAAGCGCACTTCCGAAGCACGCAGGTCGGCCGAGGCGTCCTCGCCCTGCGTGCGGTTCAGCACGATCGTGCGCGTCGGCCCGTTGAGGCCTTCGCGGCTGGCCGAAACGCGGTGCATGAAGCGCACCGGCAGCGCTTCGCCCGTCATCGTCGTCAGGTCGAGATCGATGACCGCGTTGCGTGTCGTTCCAGGGTCGGCCTTGACCGAGCGGACCAGCGCCATGCCGTCTCCGGCCACGATCTCCGGCAGGGTGACGGAGCCGGGCGTGAAACTGGTAAGGTCGATGCCCAGCCACTCGGCAAGCGTGGCGTTGATGTAGGTGACACGGCCGTCCTGGTCGGCTGAAAAGAAGCCGGCTGGCGCATGGTCGAGGTGATCGATCGCCTTCTGCAGGTCGAGGAAGAAACGCTCCTGCTCGGCCCGCTCCTGCGAGATGTCGGCAAGCTGCCAGGCCAGCATCGGCAGCCGCTGGCCCGGAACTCTGAAGGCGCGGGCACGCGCCCGATACCAGCGGGCGCCGGGCTCGGCGCCCGGCCGAATGGACTGCGCGAGACGAAACTCGCCGTCGCCCGACTGTCCGTCGCGCAGGCCGGACGCCAGCCGATAGATCGTCACCGAGGCTTCGGGGACATCCGAGAGCAACCCCTCGACCGTCTTCAGGTCTGCCGCCGACGTCGCGCCGGTCATGTCGGCATAGGCCCGATTGGCGTAGACGACGCGGCCCTTGGTGTCGGTGACGAGAAGGCCCTGCGACATCGAATCAACGAATGCCTTCGAGAGTTCGTCACCGGTCGAGCGTGGCGTGATCTGCACGAAGCCGATCGCCGTGGCGAACAGGAACCCGACACCGATCATCGCCAGCACACCGAGCATGCCGAGCAGGAAAGGGTCGCCGAGGCGCTCGCGGAAAAGGCCGAAGACAATAGCGGCCCCGGTCAGAACGACGATGAAAATGATGAGCCGGGTAACCGCGCCCGGTCGCGTATTCTGGTCGACGATCGGTACCGGATAGAAATCGCCGCGCGCTTCCTTGGCCATGTGCCCCCTGCTCGTGAATCCGGTGTTCCGACACCCGCCCTTGACCGGTTGAATCATATTCTCCTGGTCCGGAAAAGGCCTGGGCGGCAAATGTCGGATAAAAATGATATCTTCCGGCCTTCGGAGTTTTCAAGCTGTTCATCAAGAGCGGAAACGCATTGCGGTAGCCCGCCGCAACGGTCTAGTGTCGCATCACCTCCTCAGGGCAATCAGGGAAAACCAATGCAATGGCTGGATAGCGTGGCGGGCCCCGGTTATGCCGCAGCACTGTTGTGGACGTTTGCAGCGCTTGTCCTGCTGGTCATCGTTCTCGTTATCATCAAGCTTGTGCGCAACCTGACGTTCGGAACCTTCGTTGCCGGCGGCAGGAACCGCAAGACGCGGCTGGCCGTCATGGACGCCACCGCCGTCGACAGCCATCGCCGGCTGGTGCTGATACGCCGCGATGATATCGAACATCTGCTGCTGATCGGCGGTCCGACCGACGTTGTCGTCGAACGTGACATCCGGCTTTCGGCGCCACGCCGTCCGGCGCTGACCGGAGATGGCGGCTTGCAGCCGGTCCCGGGCGCCGCGGCCCCAGCGGCGAAACCGCGTGCACCTCAACCCGCTCCTCCGCCGCCGGCTAGGCAGGCACCTGCTCCGCAGCCGGTGAACGCGGCGCCGCCCGCACGCCCGCGCCAGGCAGCGCCAACACCACCGGTGCCGGCACCGGCACCGCTACCGAAGCCGCAGCCGACCAATGTCACTCCGCTGCCCGCCTATGGATCCGCGAACGCCAATGCCGTCAGGCAGGCGCCACCGYCGCCAACCCAGGACAGCATCGACGATAAGCTGATGAAGGAACTCGAAGTGTCGCTCGACCAGCCGCGTTCGAGCAGCCCGGTGAGCAAACCGGCGGCGAAGGCACCGCAGTCGCTCGACGACGAAATGACCAAGCTTCTGGGCGAACTCTCCAGCCAGAAGAGATGATCAGAATCTGACCTGCACAGCGGCCGGGGAATTGGGCCGGTCGGGCGCGCCAACAAAAATGGCCGGAAAACCGGCCATTCTTATATCAACATCGCCGCAAACAGTCATGAGCACAGCCCATGGGCTATGCGTCAGTCGTCGCGATAGACCTTTTCGCGGCGCTCATGCCGCTCCTGCGCTTCGATCGACAACGTTGCGATCGGACGCGCATCGAGCCGCTTCAACGCGATCGGCTCGCCGGTCTCCTCGCAATAGCCGTAGGTGCCTTCGTCGATGCGCTGCAGGGCCGAATCGATCTTTGCGATGAGCTTTCGCTGGCGGTCGCGGGCCCTGAGCTCGATTGCGCGGTCGGTTTCCGAAGAGGCGCGGTCGGCGAGATCGGGGTGGTTGGCGTTTTCCTGTTGCAGGATTTCGAGAGTTTCGCGCGCTTCGCGCAATATGTCATTCTTCCAGGTGACGAGCTTTTGGCGGAAGTAGGATTTCTGCCGTTCATTCATGAACGGCTCGTCTTCGGAGGGTATGTAATCGGCGGTAACGATGTCGTTCATTCGACTCACCCAAACTGCCCCAATTTTGGCGCCTATATATTCGCGGTCAGACGCCTGCACAAGCGCAATCGGCCGCTGTCTCACGCAATTGTTAATGTTCGGTGGCGGGCGCCTTTGCAGCAGCGAATGGTCGTTTTGATACCAAACTACGCTTCGACACTTTGGATCCCGTGCGACATGCTTTTCGAAGACCGGCATGATCTTCGCGCCGAAGCACAAGCGCCCTTTGCGGCACCGCACATCGATGATTCGCTGTGTTTGAAGAACACGGGCCATTGTGCGCAGCGGCTTTCTCGTGGCTAATCCAGGAAGTTCGGCATTCGGCGTCAGCGGAGGTTGGGTGGGCACGCTTTATCTGTTGCGACATGCCAAGGCCGGCTGGGCACTGCCCGGCATGCGCGATTTCGACCGCCCGCTCGACGCATCCGGCCGCGCCGATGCCGAAATGATGGGCGCCGCCATGCGGTCCCGCTGCTATGTTCCGGACCTGACCATCTGCTCCAACGCCAAACGCGCCAAGGAGACGCTGGAAGGCCTGGCCGGTCAGACCGACACCGGACGGGTCCTGTTCTTCGACACGCTCTACAGCGAAGACGCCGCCGGTTACCTCCGCCTCATCCGCGACAATGGCGGATCGGGTTCGTTGCTGGTCATCGGCCACAATCCGATGACGGAGGATCTCGCCATGGCGGTTTCGGGCAGTGGCGACGAGACGGCGCGGGCCACGCTCAACCACGGTTTCCCGACCTCGGGCCTGGCGGTCGTCCGCTTCGACGGCGACCTGGCAAAAGCAGCCCAGGGCGCCGGCCATCTCGAAGCGTTCCTGACGCCGGCCGATCTCTGACGCCATTTCAAAGCCGGGTTCCACAGCCTATATCGGGCGGACCGAAGCCCGAGAGATCACATTTTGACATCATCGCTGACCACTTTCACCGACGAGGCGAGGATTGCCCTCGACACTCTGTCGGGCCGCGCCACCGGGCTTTTCTCTCCATCGCTGCGATTGGGTGTCACGGGCCTGTCCCGAGCCGGCAAGACGGTGTTCATATCGGCCTTTGTCCACAATCTGATCCATGGCGGGCGCCTGCCGCTGTTCGAGGCCCAGAAATCCGGGCGCATCGCCCGTGCCTTCCTCGAACAGCAGCCTGACGACGCCGTGCCGCGCTTCCAGTACGAGGATCACATCGCCGCACTGGTCAACGATCGCGCCTGGCCCGATTCGACGCGCGCCATTTCCGAATTGCGGCTGACCATCGAATATGAATCGGCCTCCGGCTGGAGCCGCATGTTTTCCTCCGGCAAGCTGTCGGTCGATATCGTCGACTATCCCGGCGAATGGCTGCTCGACCTGCCGCTGCTTGGCAAATCCTTCGCCGATTTTTCCGGCGAAGCCTTCGAAATGGCCGTTTTGCCGGTGCGCGAGGACCTGTCGCAGGCCTGGCGGGCGCTGTCGGCGGAGATTGACCCGAACGCCGATGCCGACGAGATGACAGCGCGCCGCCTGGCCGAAAGCTTCGCCGCCTATCTGAAGGCCTGCAAGCTCGACGAGCGGGCGCTTTCGACCTTGCCGCCCGGCCGCTTCCTAATGCCTGGCGATCTCGAAGGCTCGCCCGCACTGACCTTCGCGCCCCTGCCTGGGCTGGGCGACAGGCGTCCACGCCTAGGGTCGCTGCACGCCATGATGGACCGGCGTTACGAGGCCTACAAGACGCATGTCGTCAAACCGTTCTTCCGCGAACACATCACGCGCCTCGATCGCCAGATCGTGCTGATCGACGCCATGCAGGCGCTGAACGCCGGCCCCGGCGCCATGGCCGACCTGGAGCGCGCGGTGACCGAGATCCTCAGTTGTTTCCGTCCCGGCCGCGGCAGCTTCCTCACCGACCTGTTTTCACGGCGCATCGACCGCATCCTGGTTGCCGCGACCAAGGCCGACCATCTGCACCACGAAAGCCATGACCGCTTGCAGGCGATCGTGCGGCGGCTTGCCGACCGTGCCGTGGCCCGCGCGAATTTCACCGGCGCCGATGTCGATGTGGTCGCCATGGCGGCGGTGCGCGCGACGCGCGAAGGCACCGTCAAGCAGGGCCGGGAGACACTTCCCGTCATCATCGGCACGCCGATCGCCGGCGAGAAGATCAACGGCGAAACTTTTGACGGCAAAACGGAAACTGCCATATTTCCCGGTGATTTACCGGAGAACATTGATGCGGTGTTCGATGCTTCGGAGCCCGATCACAAGCAGGATACCGGGGATCCGGCAATCCGCTTCGTCCGTTTCCGTCCCCCAAAGCTCGAGCGCACCGCCGAAGGCGTCACGCTGTCGCTGCCGCATATCCGGCTCGACCGTGCCTTGCAGTTCCTGATTGGAGATCATCTGGCATGACCGCGCCCCGCAAGCCGGCCGCATTCCGTATCGAGCCGGAAGCCGAATCGAAACAAGAGGCGCCTGAGGCACGCCGTGCCCAGGTCCAGGTTGACTCCCAGCGGAAGCCCCGTGCGATGAAGACCGATGTCGCGATGGTCATCCCGGCGGAAGTCGATGTCTTCGACGAGCCTGACATCGTTGCCGCCGAACCGCCGCCGGCGATCGCCCCCAGAAAGCGGTCGCTGCTCGGCAGCATCTTCTTCGGCGCCTTTGGTGTGCTGGTTTCGCTGGCTGTCGGCCTGTGGACCGATCAGCTCATACGTGACCTCTTTGCGCGTGCCGAATGGCTGGGCTGGCTGGCCGCCGGCATGGCGGCCATTGCCGTGCTGGCGCTTCTGGTCATCCTGATCCGCGAGTTCCTGGCCATCGCCCGCCTCGCCGAGGTCGAAAAGCTGCAGAAGCGGGCGCTCGATGCGATTGCACGCGACGATCCCAAGGCGGCACGATCGGTGGTCGACGAGCTGTCGGCCTTCGTCGCGGCCAAGCCCGAGACCGCGGCCGGCCGCCGCGCGCTGGCCGAACTGCGCGGCGAAATCATCGATGGCGGCAATCTGGTGCGCCTGGCCGAAGCCGAAATTCTCGGCCCCCTCGATGCCAGGGCCAAGGTCATGATTCTCGAGGCCGCCAAACGCGTCTCGCTGGTGACGGCGGTCAGCCCGCGCGCGCTAGTCGATGTCGCCTATGTCGTGTTCGAGGCCGGACGCCTCATTCGCCGCCTGTCGGAGCTTTATGGTGGGCGGCCGGGAACGCTCGGCTTCTTCCGCCTCGCGCGCAGCGTGCTGGCGCATCTGGCGGTCACCGGTTCGATCGCCGTCGGCGACAGTTTCGTCCAGCAGATCGTCGGCCACGGCCTGGCGGCGCGCCTTTCGGCCAAGCTCGGCGAGGGCGTCGTCAATGGCATGATGACGGCGCGCATCGGCATCGCGGCGATGGAGACTACGCGTCCCCTACCCTTCAGCGCCGCGAAGCGTCCGGGACTGGGCGATTTCCTCTCGGCGCTGACATCGTTTGCAACCAGGAAAGATGCCGAAACAACCCCATCCGGCAAGTGAACCGGGCTGCAGCTTTTGGACCTTCGGAATTGTTACCGGACTGCTTTCCAGTGGTCCCGTAGTGACGAAGCATTAACCAATCTTGTTCATGGTCAGACGGGTTCCAAACAGCCTCTTTGTTGCCGGGTGTCGTCGATGAAAAGTGTAATTCTGTCCAGCGTCTTGCCCCTGGCAACCGCTATAACAGCACTCGTCGGCATTGCCGGGGCGGCTTCCGCCGCGGAGCCGGACAAGCAGTTCTTCCAGTCGGCCGAAGGCAAATGGATCGGACCCGGCGAAATCGTCGCCGGCAAGTACAAAGGCACCAAATTCAACTGCAGCTTCACCGGCTCGACGCCGGACGGCAAGGTCGGCATGACACTCGACGGCGGTTGCCGGGTCGGCATGTTCACCCAGCAAATGTCGGCCACGATCGAGCGCAAGGGCCGCGAGGGCTACAAGGGCAGCTTCATGGGCGGCGCTACCGGTTCCGGCCTCGACATCATCGGCGGCAATGTCGTCGATGCCCGCAAGGTGGTCTTCACCATCAACCGCAACCAGCTGCGCGGCGTGATGCAGGCCCGCATCCCTGACGACAATTCGATGACGGTGACCATTGCGGTGCGTGTCGACGACCAGTTGGTGCCGGTGATCGGCATGAGCCTGAAGCGTGTCGATGCCATCGAAGTCGGCTCCATCGCGCCAAACTGAACAATCATAGATCTCTAAATGCAAAAAGGCGGCGACCCAACGGTCGCCGCCTCGTTCAAACCGCTTCGATCCTGCGATTAGCCCTTGATCGCGGCCGTCACGTCGTCATACGCCTTACAGGCGTCGGCCAATGTCGTGGTGCCCTGATATTTGGTTGTCACGGCCTGCACCTTGGCCGTCAGGTCAGCCGCCTTGGACGGGTCCTTGGTGATCGCTTCCTGCAGCGCGGCAGCCATGTCCTGCGCTTTCTTGGTTGCGATCTCGGCCGTGCACTCGGGCGCCTTCGAGCACGCCGAACCGGCTAGCACCGCCAGGCCGACGGCAACAAACAAAAACTTCTTCATGTCAGTCATCTCCTCAAAAGGGCTCGACTTGATCGTCGCTCACCCTCCAATGGCCGAAGCCGAGCGTCCTTAGCCTTCGATTGTGGCAAGATGCAACGCGTTCCCAACGTCAACTTGTGTAACGCGCCCGCAACATCGCTGGTGATCGGGATTCGGGCTGTTCGATCCCCACCGAAGCCCCTATCTTCCCCCCTTGTCAAAGAGACTTCGAAATCGGAATCGATCCTCAAACGAGCGGAATGGCGGCATGGCGGTAGAGGCATCGAGCAACGATCTGGTTCAGGTGGTGGCGCTGCTTGCAGCCGGCGTTGTCGCCGTTCCCATCTTCAAGCGCATGGGCCTCGGCTCGATTCTCGGCTATCTGGCCGCCGGTGTGGTGATCGGCCCGTTTGGCCTGCGCGTCTTTTCCGAATCGGAAGCCATCCTTCATGTCGCTGAGCTCGGCGTGGTGATGTTCCTGTTCATCATCGGACTGGAAATGCAGCCGTCGCGGCTATGGGGCTTGCGCCGCGAGATCTTCGGCCTCGGTGCACTGCAGGTCGGCGTCTGCGCGGTCTTGCTGACCGCTGTTGGCGTGGCGGGAGGGTTTCCGATCTCGCAATCCTTCGTCGCCGGCGCCGGCTTCGTGCTGACCTCGACGGCGATCGTCATGCAGCTTCTGGAGGAACGCGGCGAAATCGCCGAGCCGAAAGGCCAGCGCATCGTCTCGGTGCTGCTGCTCGAGGACCTCGCCATCGTGCCGCTGCTGGCCCTGATCGCATTCCTGGCCCCCGGCGGCGCCGACACCAGCCTGGCGGAGCGCTTCACCGAGATAGGCATCGGCCTTGCCGCGATTGTCGGACTGGTGCTGGCTGGACGCTATCTGCTCAATCCGTTCTTCCGCATCCTGGCGGATGCCCGTGCCCGCGAGGTGATGACGGCTGCCGCCCTTCTGGTCGTCCTCGGATCGGCGCTCGCCATGCAGCTCAGCGGCCTGTCGATGGCGATGGGTGCATTCCTGGCCGGCGTGCTGCTGTCGGAATCGACATTCCGGCATCAACTCGAAGCCGACATCGAACCCTTTCGCGGCATCCTGCTCGGCCTGTTCTTCCTTGCCGTCGGCATGTCGCTCGACCTGCATGTGGTGGTCGCGAACTGGCGGCTGGTTGCCATCTATGTCGTCGCCTACATGGTGATGAAGGCGCTCGGCATCTACATTGTCGCGCGGGTCCTGAAAACCCGCCATCGCGAAGCGTTGGAGCGTGCCGTCTTCATGGCGCAAGGCGGCGAATTCGCCTTCGTCCTTTATTCGGCCGCCGCCGCGGTCGGCATCATCGACAACCGGGCCAACGCGACGCTGACGGCGATCGTCATCATCTCGATGGTGCTGACGCCGCTGGCGATCATCGCCTTGCGGTATCTCACACCGCGCGACGAGCAGTCGCTCGACGGGGTCGAGATTGCCGATGGCCTGACCGGCAGCGTCCTGATCATCGGCTTCGGCCGCTTCGGCCAGATCGCCAGTCAGCCGCTGCTCCTGCGCGGCATCGATGTCTCGATCATCGACAACGATGTCGAAATGATCCAGGCGGCGGCCGATTTCGGCTTCAAGGTCTATTATGGCGATGGCACGCGGCTGGACATCCTGCATGCGGCCGGGGCTGGCCGCGCGCGCGCCGTGCTGATCTGCGTCGACAAGCCGGATGTGGCCGTTCGCATCGCCCAGCTGATCAAGGCCGAATTTCCACTGCTCACTGTGCTCGCCCGGGCTTTCGACCGCGGCACGGCGCTGCAGCTCATTCGTGCCGGCGTCGACTTCCAGCTGCGCGAAACCTTCGAATCGGCGTTGGTTTTCGGCGGCTCGGCGCTGGAATCGCTCGGCGTCGATCCCGAAGACGTGGCAGAGGTGATCGAAGATGTGCGGCGCCGCGATACCGCCCGTTTCGAAACCCAGCTCGCCGAAGGTGTTCGCGCCGGACAACGCTTCCTGAGGGGCAATATCGGCACGCCCATTCCCACGCCCCTCACTCAGCCGCGCCGTACCGGGCAGGCACTCAATGAAGAGACGGCCGGTGTTTTGCACAAATCCGAACCCGCGGATTGAACAAGGAATTTTGCATGGAATTGGATAGCAGAGCCCTGTCGGTCACCAAATTCTGGCGCGACGCCGGCGAAGATGCATGGTTCGAGAAGAACGAGGCTTTCGATGCCGACTTCCGCAACCGCTTTCTCGATCTCCACTATGCCGCCGCGCGGCGTGAATGCGACGACTGGTCGGCACATGCCGAAGGCTCGCTGGCGCTGATGATCCTGCTCGACCAGTTTCCGCGGAACTGCTTTCGCGGCACCGGCCATATGTGCGCGACCGATCCGCTGGCGAAGCATTTTGCTCAAAAGGCCGTCGCGGCCGGCCATGATCTGGCGCTGGAACCTGAAGTCCGCGTGTTTCTGTATTTGCCGTTCGAGCATTCGGAAAACCTTGCCGACCAGGAGGTATCCGTCGAGTTGCACAAGGCCAAAGCCGAGTTCAATCTGAAATATGCGCTCGAGCACCGCGACATCATCCGGAATTTTGGCCGTTTTCCGCACCGAAACAGGATGCTTGGCCGCGAGACCACACCCCAGGAGCAAGCGTTCCTGGATGGCGGCGGCTTCTCCGGTTAAAAGGTCCTGCTGTCGCCCCGCCCGGGCATCAGACCAGCCACCAATCCCGGCCGGATGGCAATCGCTCGATACCGGATGTGTCGACCGCGACCAGCCGGTCCGTGACGCTGCGGCCACCGACAACCAGGCCCGGCGCGATCTCCGCCAGCGGCGCCAGCACGAAGGCGCGTTCCAGCATGCGCGGATGCGGCACTTCCAGTCCGGTCTCGTGAATGATGCGGTCGCCGAACACCAGAATGTCGATGTCGATCAGCCGCGGTCCCCAGCGCTCCTCGCGCACCCGCTTCAGTCTGCGCTCGGCATCCAGACAGAGGTCGAGCAAGGCGCGCGGCACCAGTCCGGTGGAAATTTCGGCAGCCGCATTGAGAAAATCCGGCTGATCGAGCTTGCCCCAGGGCGGTGTGCGATAGAGCGAGGAGACGCCGGTGACGCGCGTATCTGCGTCGGCATCCAGCATGCGCAGCGCCGCGCCCATCGATTTCGCCGGGTCGCCAAGATTGCCGCCAAGGCTGAGATAGACCGTGCTATTCGGGCCAGACAACGGTCACCTCGACGTAATCGATCACACCGGGGACCGGAGCGTTTGGCTTGCGCACCGTGATCTCGGCTTTTTTGATCTGCGGAAAACGCGCCGTCAGTGCACGGGCGACCTCGAGTGCCAGGGATTCGATCAGAAAGCGGCGCTGTCCTGTGATGATCTTTTCGATCTCCGTGAAAGCGATACCGTAGTTGACCGTGTCCTCGATGGAATCATCGACAAGCGCCCGGCCGGGATCGACGGTGAGAGCGGCATCGACATAGAAGCGCTGGCCGAGCCTTTCCTCCTCGTCCAGCACGCCGTGCCGGGCAAAGAACGCGCAATTCTTCATGCGGATGACATACATCGCTCAGTTTCTCGCCTGGTCGCTTTGACGCGCCAGCATAGCATCTGCGAGCGCCAGCGCGTCCACGTTGAATGCGACATCATGGACGCGAAACAGATCGGCGCCCTTGAGCCGCAGGATGACGCTGGTCGCCGCCGTTCCGACACCCCTGCCAGCCGCGTCGCGGCCGGTTACGGTGCCGATGAAGCGCTTGCGCGAGGTACCGGCCATCAGCGGCAAGCCAAGTGCACTGAGCTCGGAAAAGCGCGCCATCAGATCGAGATTTTCCTCCGCCGTCTCCTTGGCGAAGCCGAATCCGGGATCGAGCACGATATGGTCGTCGGCGATGCCATGCTGGCGGGCGATTTCCAGCGATTTTCGCAGGAACGCCAACTGATCGGCAATCACGTCCGGCAGCTTCTCGCGGCCCCGCCCGGTATGCATGATGACAAGCCCGGCGCCGGTGTCGGCGGCGACGCGGGCAACGTCGGGCTCGCGCTGCAACCCCCAGACATCGTTGACGATGTGTGCGCCGGCGGCCACCGCGAGCCGGGCGGTGTCGGCGCGGTAGGTATCGACCGAAATCAGCACCCCGCCGGCGCTCGCCAGCGCTTCGATCACCGGCAGGATGCGGGCCTGTTCGTCGCTCGCCGATATCGCGGCGGCGCCCGGGCGGGTCGATTCCCCGCCGACATCGACGACCAGTGCTCCTTCCCCCATCATGCGCCGTGCCTGGGCCAACGCCTTTTCGGGGGCGTCGAACAGTCCGCCGTCGGAAAAACTGTCGGGGGTGACGTTGAGGATGCCGACGACCACGGCTTTGCCGCCAAGGTCGAGATGGCGTCCATGCGCCAACTGCCATCGCCTAGCCGTCATTTGCTCAGCAACCATGGGCTCATCAATCAAGAGGCTCATCAACGATGTGTGATCCGCTGCGGATCAATTCCGTTGCGCTGGCAACGGCCGTAAAGCAAGGTGGTCGAAGAGGCAACATGATGAACCGATCCATGCTTGGCGTGAAACCATCCCTGCTCTGTGCGCTGCTGCTTGCCGCCACTGCCGTCCCGGCTGGTGCGGCCAATCTCGTCAAGACGTACAGCTATTTCGCCATTGGCGGCAGCACCCTCGACGACATCGAGGCACAACTCTCCAAACGCGGGCCGGAGGTCAAAAGCACGGGCACGCGGCACCCGGGAGCCACCCAGATGGCCTTCACCACCCGCATCAGCTATGCCAAGACTTCGAACTCCTGCCGGATCGCCGACGCGGTTGTGACCGTCAAGGTGAAGGTGATCCTTCCCGAATGGCGCCGCCCGCGCAAGGCCGATGCCGATGTCAGGCTGTTCTGGGACACGCTGGCCGCCGACATCAGACGCCATGAAGAGCGCCATGTCGAAATTGCCAAGAACCATGGCCGGGAACTCGAAGAGGACCTGAAAGCCACCTACCCGCAAAGGAATTGCGACGCTGCCAAGGCCAAGGCCGCCGAAATCACCGCGGCAGTTCTGGCCAGGCATGACCGTGCGCAGCTGCAGTTCGACCGTGTCGAAAGCGTCAATTTCGAAAGCCGCATCCTGAGGCTGCTGCGCTATCGCATCGAACGCATCGAGAGGGGTCAGCTGCCACCGGCTTGACTCGGAAACCAGCGGCGCCGGCGAAAGCCAAATCCACCGAAGCGTAGTGCCAGCCTCGAAAAACTTTCGGGCGCCTGTCGAAATCGGCCTATTACGGAACGACATATAGCAGGGCTCGCCAGGCGCGGGCTTCAAAACGCCAATGCGATCAAAACGGTCAAAGGGAACGGAACGGCCGGACAGTGCCGGTCAATCGCAAGCTTACGGATGAACGATCATGGATCAGGCTGTCGACAAGCCAACGATGGTGGAAGCCGGCGTGCCACTGAGCGAAGCCGAAAAGAACGCCATCATCGCCGGCGTGCTCCTGTCAATGCTGCTGGCGGCACTCGATCAGACCATCGTGGCGCCTGCCATGCCGACCATCGGGCATGCGCTCGGCCACGCGCAATATCTGCCGTGGATCGTCACCGGTTACCTCTTGACCGCGACCGCCATGGCACCGCTCTACGGCAAGATTTCCGACGTCTATGGCCGCCGGCCCACCGTTTATGCGGCGATCCTGATCTTTCTGCTGGGTTCGCTGGTCAGCGCCATGGCGCCCAACATGTTCGTGCTGGTTGTCGGGCGGGCCATCCAGGGCGCCGGTGGTGGCGGCCTCTTCACCTTGACGCAGACTGTCATCGGCGACCTCGTTCCGCCACGCGAACGGGCGCGCTACGCTGCCTGGATCTCCGGCACCTGGGCTGTCGCCAGCATCGCCGGGCCGCTGCTCGGCGGCACTTTCGCCGAACATCTGCACTGGTCGCTGATTTTCTGGATCAACATTCCGCTCGGCCTGCTGGCCATGGCGATCATCAACAACCCGCTCAAGAAGCTGCCTATTGCCGCAAAGCAGCATCGCATCGACGGCCTCGGCGCGCTGCTGCTTGTCGTGGCCACGGCATTGCTGCTGTTGGCGCTCAACTGGGGCGGCAGCGAATATCCATGGCTGTCGCGCGAAATTGTTGGGCTGCTGGCCGTCTCGGTGGTTTTCTGGGTGGCGTTTGCCTTGCGGCTGCTGCGCGCGGCCGAACCACTCATCTCGCTTGAAGTGCTGAGCAACCCGATCGTTCTCGCCGGCACATCGTCGATGTTCCTCTTGCAGGCTGCCAACATAGGTCTGGCGGTCTATCTGCCTGTCTATCTGCAGTCGATTGTCGGCCTCTCGGTCAGCGAGTCGGGTCTGGCGATGCTGGGTCTTCTGCTCGGCACCGTGGCCGGCGCCACGTTCAGCGGACGCACAATACCGCGCTTCGTCCATTACAAGCGGATCGCGATGGTCGGCGTGTTCTTCTCGATCCTATGTCTCGGACTGCTTGCTTTGGTTGCCGGGCACGCCTCGCTGCTGGTTGTCGAGATCTTGACGATCTGCATCGGCCTGGGAAGCGGAACCACCTTCCCGGTCGCCACCGTATCGGTTCAGAATGCTGTAGATCGCGCGCACCTTGGCGTCGCTACCGGCGTTCTGACCTTCCTGCGCTCGCTGGGCAGCGCGCTCGGCGTCGCCATGCTTGGCGCTGTCGCGCTTGGCTATGGCCTGCCGCTTGCCGGTGAAGGCACGCTTGCCGTCGGACAGGTTATTTCAGTGGTGCCCTTCGTGATGATCTTCCTTGTCGCCGCGGCAACGCTGCTGTTGGCGCTGATCACGCTCGGCCTGATGCCGGAAAAGCCACTTCGCGGCCAGGCCGACCATGCTCCAGTGATGGCGGAATAGAAGCGGTCGGCGAAACCGAGCCGATCCAGCGGCTCAGTCGACGACGCCGAGCTTCTTCTGCAGGCTGGTCGACGACGTCGTGTACTGGAACACGATGCGTTCACCGGGGCTGATGATGCGCTTGGCCGCCTGCGCCATCAGCGCCACCTCGTGGAAGCCCGACAGGATCAGCTTCAGCTTGCCAGGATACCAGTTGATGTCGCCGACCGCGAAGATGCCGGGCACCGATGTCTGGAACTTCTCGGTATCGACCGGAATGAGGTTCTCGTGAAGATTGAGCCCCCATTCCGCGATCGGCCCGAGCTTCATGGTCAGGCCGAAGAACGGCAGCATGCGCGTGCAAGGCACCTCGACATCGCCGTCCGGTCCCTTGATGACAGCCGATGAGAGCTGGCCGTCGGCGCCGGTCAGTCCGGTCACTTGCCCGACCTGGAAATCGAGCTGCTTCATCTCCTGCATGGCATACATCTTGTTGACGCTGTCGGGTGCGGCGCGGAATTCGGGCCGCCGGTGCACCAGCGTCACGCTCTTGGCCACCGGCTGCAGGTTGAGCGTCCAGTCGAGCGCCGAATCGCCGCCGCCGACAATGACAAGGTCGTGGCCGCGAAAATCTTCCATCCTGCGTACCGAGTAGAAGACGCTCTTGCCTTCATAGGGTTCGATGCCCGGGATCGGCGGCCGTTTGGGCTGGAAGGAACCGCCGCCGGCGGCAATCACCACGACCTTGGCTTCGAACACCTCATTCTCGTCGGTGGTGACGCGAAAGCTGCCGTCCTCCAGCTTTTCCAGGCTGGAAACCATGCGGTTGTAGGTGAAGTCAGGCTTGAACGGCGCGATCTGCTCGAGCAGTTTGTCGACCAGTCCCTGCGCCGAGATCGAAGGCCATCCTGGAATGTCGTAGATCGGCTTTTCCGGATAGAGTTCCGCGCATTGGCCGCCCGGCCGGTCGAGGATGTCGATCAGGTGGCACTTCATGTCGAACAGACCGAGTTCGAACACGGCAAACAGGCCGACCGGCCCTGCCCCGACAATAAGGACGTCTGTCTTGGTGATGTCGGTCATGCTGTGTGCCTCGCTGCGGAACCCGAGTGACACTGCATGAGCAATCCGCCGCTGCCAAGCAGCAGCCGGCAAAAATCAGTGTCTCAGCCCTGGCGGGCCGGCACCCGCACGACCAGACCGTCTAGCGCGTCGCGCACCTTGATCTGGCACGACAGCCGCGAGTTCGGCTGAACGTCGTAGGCGAAGTCCAGCATGTCCTCTTCCATCGCTTCCGGCTCGCCGACTTGAGCCGTCCATGCCTCGTCGACATAGACATGGCAGGTCGCGCAAGCGCAGGCGCCCCCGCATTCCGCCTCGATCCCCGGCACCGCGTTGCGGATCGCGTTCTCCATGACCGTCGAGCCGTTCTCGGCGTCCATGTCGAATTGTGTGCCGTCATGGGCGATGAAAGTCAGCTTTGTCATTTGTCACCTGAAGGGAGTCTCAGCCGAGATAATCACTCCGGCTGACAAGTCAACTGCGCGCGAAAGCGCCGCTCGGTGACGTTTTTCCGCAAACCGGGTTCAGCGACTGATGGCGGCGATGAAATCGCGCACTTCGTCGATCAGCGCGCCAAGCCGCCCGAGCGTCTGGTTGTCTTCCGGCCGGTGCTCGATCTCGGTGGCGCAATCGGCGATGGCAAAGGCACCGACACCGCGTGCCGAACCCTTCAGCCCATGCGCAAGCAGAAGCCGGTCCTTGATGTCGGCATCGACTATTTTCTCGCGCACCGACAGGGCCTGTTGTACAAACAGCGCCAGCACCTCTTGCTCGAGGCTGCGGTCGCCCATGGTCTGGCGCGCAAGGTGTGCCAAATCGACCGGCCGTGACCGCCTAGGTCCGGATACGTCGCCCCCGGGCATTGAGAAGGCAATGCCGCTTTCGCCACGCATGAACTCGAACTCCGTTTCTTCGATCGCCCGGAAAACTAGGCGATTCCAGTGGACAACGGGTTAATGAGTGGCGGGGAATAATGTTGCGAAAGCGGCGCCGAAATCACGCTTCCGTTAACCTTATATTTAAAGTTTTACGTATCTCGCGGAATGCATGTTTTCTTTACCCCCCTGTGTCATTACGATACGAGGGGTCCATTTTCAGCCTCCTGCGCGGGGTACGATAAAAACACAATTATAAGCCCGCAGCAGCTAGTACAGGGTAGAAGGCATGGCAAAGAAAACAACGACGACGAGAACTCTCGACAACGATGTGGCCAGGGAACTGGAAAAGGCGCTTGATCTAGACCTCAGCAGCGATGCCGGCGACGGCGACCTCGACATCGCGGCTTCGATGGAAGATCTGGAAGCGCAGATATCTCAGGCCGCCGACGAACTGGCGCGCGAGGGACGCAACGACAAGCCGGCGCCAGCAGTCAATCAGAGCCAGGCCGCGCGTAGTGAGGCCACGAAACCCGCGCCCCAGCCCAAGCCCGCCGAGTTGCGCCCCGTCGAAACACGCAATGGTGCCCAGCCCGCCGGTTTCGCGCCAGCCAATGACGATCGCCAGAAGGACTACAAGACGCTCTTGCACAGCCTCAACAGGCGTGCCTCGAACACCATTTACTGGGTCGTTGCCTTCGTCTCACTCGCCTGGTTCGCCGGTGCAGGCGGTCTGGCCAACCTCCTCTTCGGACCGAGCATCTGGAGAATCCGCACGCTCGACCAGTTTCTTGCCCGTCCCGAACTGATCGGTCTGGCGGTCGCGGCGATTGTGCCCGTCATCCTGTTCTGGGCCTTCGCGGCGATGATCCGCCGCGCCCAGGAAATGCGCATTGCCGCCCAGTCAATGACCGAAGTGGCCTTCCGCCTGACCGAGCCGGAAAACCTTGCCCAGGATCGCGTCATGATGATCGGCCAGGCCGTTCGTCGCGAGGTGGCCGCCATGGGCGAAGGCATCGAGCGCACGCTTGCCCGCGCCGTCGAACTGGAAACGCTGGTCCACAGCGAAGTCAACCAGATCGAGCGCTCCTATTCGGAGAATGAGTCCCGCATCCRTTCGCTGGTCGACGGGCTCGGCAGCGAGCGTGAAGCCGTCGTCAGCCATGCCGAGCGCGTCCGCGCCTCGATCACCGGCGCGCATGAGACGCTGAAGGACGAGATCGGCGCCGCCTCCGACATCATCCGCGACAGCATCCTCAATGCATCGACCAAGCTGTCGATGACGATCACCAATTCAGGCGACACGCTCATCGACCGCATCAATGAAAGCTCGTTGTCGATCTTCGATTCGGTGGAAGGCCGCCTCGATACGATCACCGACAAGCTGTCGACCTCGGGCGAGGCCTTCGCCAGCCTTCTCGACACCCGCATAGCCAAACTGACCGACACCACCGACGGCCTGACACGGTCGTTGACCGATCTCCTCGACGATCGCACCACCGGCATGGTGTCTCTGCTCGGTGGTGCCGCGCGCACCCTCAATTCCGAATTCGAGGCTAGCCTCAACGGCATCGAGCGCACGCTCGCCGAGCGCGGCCAGGCGCTGATCAGCGAGTTCCAGACCCGCGCCGAGGCGCTGGACACCGGAACGCAGAAGCTCAACGCGGCGCTTGAGGCCCGCGCCCGCCAGATCAATGAGACGCTGGTCGAGCGTGCCCGCGAAATCGCGCACACCTTTGCCGAGAGCAAGGACACGCTGTCGGCGATGATCGATCAGGGCAAGACCCAGATCGGCGCCGATATGGCCGACATCGTCACCTCGACCTCCTCCATGCTCGAAGCCCGCGCCAGCGACTTCGCCGGCCGTWTGGAGGCCGCGCGTCATGTCGTATCGCGTTCGTTCGATAGCGACATTCAGCGGCTTGCCGACGCCCGCGCAGGAATCGAGGAAGCCGTCGAAAACCACAGCCGCAAGCTTTCGGAAAGCCGCGATCGCATGGCCGAGGCCATGCAGGCCGACCTGGCGAAGTTCGACGAAGGCCGCGCCGGCATCGATGCCGCAGTGACCAACCAGGTGCAGAAGCTGGCCGAAGGCCGCAGCCTGATCGCGCGCGCCCTCGAGGAGGATCTGCGCAAGGTCAACGAATCGCGGGCGGCCATCGATGCGTCGCTCGGCGGCCATCTTGAAAGGCTGGAAGAAGGCCGCAACAGGCTCTCCGCTGCCTTGAACGAAGACTCGGGGAAACTGGTACAAGCTCGTACAATCATTGATGAAATGGTTGCTGGACACGTCGGCAAGCTGGCCGAGGGCCGCAGCATCCTGTCGCGCGCTTTGGAAGCCGATCTCGGCAAATTGTCCGACAGCCGCGCCAGCATCGACGGTCTCGTCGCCGGCCAGGTCGAGAAGATCGCCGAGGGCCGCGCCGTGCTCGCCAAGGCGCTGGAAAACGACATCAGCGGCATAAAGAGCCTGATCGAAGCCCATTCCGCCAAGCTGGCGGACGACCGCACGCAGCTTTCCCAGTCGCTCGACACCGATCTGTCCAGCATACGCGGCCTGATCGACAGCCATGCGGGACGGCTGGTCGAGGATCGCAGCCTGCTGTCGCAGACGCTCGAGGCTGACCTTGCCAAGTTGGCCGAAAGCCGATCGAGCATCGATGGCCTGGTTGCCGGCCAGGTCGAGAAGCTCGCCGAAGGCCGCGACATTCTCAAGCGGGCGCTGGAATCCGATCTGAACACGATCAAGGGCGTCATTGCCAGCCAGTCGGAAAGGCTCGCCGAGGATCGCGGCCAGCTTTCGCGGGTGCTGGAAGCCGACCTGCAGAATGTGAACAGCGTCATCGCCGACCACATGAACAAGCTCGTTCAGGATCGTTCGACCTTGTCGAAGGCGCTTGAAGATGACCTCGCCAAGCTGGCGGAGAGCCGCTCCAGCATCGACGGGCTGGTCGCCGGTCAGGTCGAGAAGTTGTCGGAAGGCCGCAACATCCTGCGGCGTGCGCTGGAAGCCGACCTCAATGCGATCCAGAGCACCGTTGCCGACCAGTCGCAGAAACTGGTCGATGACCGGGCACAGTTCGCCCGTGCGCTCGAGGCCGATCTCGAAAGCGTCAACAGCCTTGTCAACAGCCACTCCGAACGGCTCGCCCAGGATCGTTCGACGCTGTCGAAGGCACTCGAGGCTGATCTCGAAAACGTCAGTGGCCTGGTAGGCAGCCATGCGGAACGGCTTGTTGGAGAGCGCTCGACCCTGTCCAAGGCGCTCGAAGACGATCTTGCCAAGCTGGCCGAAAGCCGCTCCAGCATCGACGGGCTGGTTGCCGGTCAAGTCGAGAAGCTGTCGCAAGGCCGCGACATCCTGCGGCGCGCGCTGGAAGCCGACCTCAATGCGATCACGAGCACCGTTGCCGACCAGTCGCAGAAACTGGTCGATGACCGGGCGCAGTTTGCCCGGGCACTCGAGGCTGATCTCCAAAACGTCAGCGGCCTGGTGAACAGCCATTCGGAAAGACTTGTCGGGGAGCGCTCGACCCTGTCGAAGGCGCTCGAAGACGATCTCGCCAAGCTGGCGGAAAGTCGCTCCAGCATCGACGGACTGGTGGCCGGCCAGGTAGAGAAGCTGGCCGAAGGCCGTGATATCCTCAAGCGTGCCCTGGAAGCCGATCTGCAGAAGCTTTCCGCCAGCCGCAGCGACATTGACGACATCATCGCCGGACATGTCGGCAAGCTGTCGGAAGGGCGCAACATGCTGGCCCGCGCGCTGGAAGACGATCTCGGCAAGCTCGCCGAGACCCGCCAGGACGTCGACCGCTCGCTGTCGGGCCATATCGACCAGATCGCCGCCAGGAGCACCGATATCTCTGCGGCGATCGCTGCCGATGTCGAGAAGATCGAGCAGGCGTTCAGCCGCCAGACCGGCGTCATCGAGGAGCGCGCCGGCACCATGGAGCGTGCGCTCTCGACAGGCGTCGACAACGTCCGAGCCGTGCTCGAGAAGAGTGCGGTCTTCGTTGCCGGCGCGTTGCGCGAAAAGGTCCTGGAAATCACCAGCACGCTGCATGAGCAGGCCGGTGCTGCGTTCAGTGACGCCGACCGCAGGATCGCCGAGCGCGCCGAGCAGACCTCCGCCGCCCTGCTGGCGAGGGCCGAAGACATCGCCCGCACCTTCGAGGAAGCCGATCGCCGCCTCCACACCCGTGCGGAAGATACGTCGAGCGCTTTGCTTGCCCGTGCGGATGACACCTCCAGTTCCTTGCTGGCCCGCGCCCATGAAACCGCTGACCAGTTGGCCGCTCGTGCAAGCGAGATCGCCGGTACCTTCGACGTGGCGGACCGGAAGATCGCCGCCCGCGCCCAGGAAACCGCCGATCAGCTTACCGCCCGGGCTCAGGACACCGCCGACCATATGGCTGCCCGTGCCAGCGAGATCGCCGGCGCATTCGATGCGGCAGACCAGAAATTGGTCGCGCGCGCTGTCGAAACCGCACAGTCGCTGGCCGCCCGCGCCGGCGACATCCTGCGCAACTTCGAAGGCGCCGATCAGCGGCTCGGTATGCGCATCGGCGAATCGGCCGAGGCGCTTGCCGCGCGTGCATCGGATCTCGGCCGTATCTTCGATGCCGCGGACCAGCAATTGGTCGCGCGCATCGCCGAAGGTTCGGAAGCGCTGTCGAGCCGTGCGTCGGAAATCGGTCGCATCTTCGACGAAGCCGATCAGCGTCTGGTGTCGCGCATCGCCAGCAGCTCGTCGACGATCGGCGAGCATGCCGAGACCATCGTCGGCGCCTTTACCGACACCGAGCAGAGGGTCGCCGAACGTGCAAGGCGGACCGGTCAGGAAATGGCCGTGCATGCCCGCGAAATCGAACAGGCGCTTACCGGCGCCGACGAGCGGCTCGCATCGAGCGCGGCGGCTGCGGCCGCCCGTGTTGAAGAGCAGGTCTCAGGCGTCGAGAACCGCCTCGCCTACACGGCCGAGACGATGGGCCAAAGGATCAACGAACAGGTGGCGAATGCCGAGGCGCAACTCGTCTCGCGCGCCAATGTTATCGCGGAGACCTTCACCGCGGTTGGCCAGCATATTGGCCAGAGCACCAACGACGCCGCCAAGACGATCGGCGCCAACACCCGCGAGCTCAACACCATGCTCGCGGCGCGTTCGGCCGAAATGTCGAAGATCCTCGACGAGACCGCGCGGCCGCTGGTCGAGCGCTTCGCCCAGGGCGGCTCGGAACTGCAAAAGAGCATGGAAGAGGTCACCGAACGCGCCACCGAGAAGCTGCGGGCCGAGAATGCCGCACTTGTCAACGCGCTCGCCAACCGCACCGCCGAGACCTTGTCGGCGGTCGAAGGCGCCCGCTCGTCGCTGTCCGACAGCGTCGCCGATCTCATTGGCCGCATGACCACGTCCAGCTCGCAGCTCGGTCAGTTGATCGAGCAGGCCGCGGTCAATCTCGGCCAGGTCGACGAACGTCTGAGCGGCAGCACGCAAAGCTTCGCCGCCACCACCGAGAAGGCCGCGCAAACCTTCGCCAGCTCGGCACGGCTGGTCGATTCGAACACGACAAGGCTGACGGAACTGTCGTCGTCCACCTTGCGCGAGGTCGCTTCGATCGCCACCAAGTTCGACGAACACAGCCGCCTGCTGGTCAGCGCCTCGGACCTGCTGAGCTCGGCCCAGAGCAACCTCGAGCACACGCTCGAAAGGCAGTCGTCGCTCGAGGATCTCGCCGTTGGCCTGGTCAAGAAGTCGGAAGATCTCGAAAGGATCATGCGCTCGTTCGAAAATCTCGTCGGCCAGACGCTGCAGAACGCCGAGGGCAAGACCATGGAGTCGGCCGACAAGATCCGCAACGCCATCACCGATGTCGTCGATTCGGCGACCAAGCGCTTCGCCGATGCGACCGAAGAGATGCGGCGCACCGCGGGCTCGATCAAGAGCGAGCTCGACCTTACCCGCGCCGAGCTCAAGAAGGGCGTCATCGAGATGCCGGAAGAGGCAAAGGAATCGACCTCGGCCATCCGCCGCGCCGTTTCCGAGCAGATCAACGCCCTGAAAGAGCTTTCGGAGATCGTTGCGAAGTCAGGTCGCGGCGGCGGCGATGCCGCCGAGCAACGCAATCTTCGCCCGACACCGCAAGCGCCGGCCGCACGCCCGGCCGAGCCACCACGGCGTCCACCACCGGCACCGCAGCCGGAGCTGCGCACACCGCAGGCCCCGTTGGGCGGCACCCCACTGCGCGGCACACTCGACCTGGAGCGTCCGGCCGAGGCGGCACCGCGCCAGCGTGCTGATGCCGGCGCCCGTACACCACAGGGCGGTTGGGTGCGCGATCTCCTGACCGGGGCATCGCGCGAAGAGGACGCCAGGCCGGCAACGCCCGCGGAAGCACCGCGCGCGGCTCCTGCCCAGCGCTCGCCGCTGCATGTCGTGGAATCGCTGAACTCGCTCTCCGTCGACATCGCGCGGGCCATCGACCACGACGCTTCGATCGAACTGTGGAACCGCTACCGGCGTGGCGAGCGTGACGTGTTCACGCGGCGGCTCTACACGCTGAAGGGCCAGCAGACGTTCGACGAGATCCGTCGCAAGTATCAGGCGGAGGCCGAGTTCCGCACTGCCGTCGACCGCTACTGCGACGATTTCGAGAAGCTGCTCAAGGATGTCTCGCGCAACGACCGCGACAACATCATGGCGCAGACCTATCTGACGTCGGACACCGGCAAGGTCTACACCATGCTGGCCCATGCAAGCGGCCGCCTGCACTGATCACCCGATAGGGCAAAAGAAAAAGGCGGGAAATTTCCCGCCTTTTTCATTTCAGCCGATTTTGTGCTCTTCGGTACGTCCGCAAGCGCCGCGTCCCTTGCACGGCTTCAGGCGTCGGCATCATCAGAAACGTCGGGCGATCAAGCGTTTACAGCGATCAGATGACCGAATCCGTCCAACGCACGATCTGCTTGGCGGTATCTCCAAACGCGCTGTCGAGCGCGCTGACATAGGCAGGATTGCCGCTGCCCGAAACGGGCGCCGATGCGGTGAAGCTCTTGGAGGCGCGCACCTCGCCATTGCGGTCGTTCAATATCCGGACGAACAGGTCGACCTCGGCGTGCTCGCCGCCGTCGACGCGGACTTCGAAAGACCGGACCTCGACGATCACCTGGTAGTCGATCGCCAGGCCCTCGCCCGGCTTGCCGACGCCGGCAAAGCTGCCCGAACGCTGGAAGGTCTCGGCCAGCCGCGCCTGCACGATCAGCGGCAGCCGGTCGGCCCATTGCGCACCCTTGAGATACTGGATCGAGCGATCCGAGGGCTTGATGACGATGTTCTGGCTGTCCAACGCCTTGAGTGCCGACGGCTGCGCGATCAGGATCTGTCGGCGGCTGTGGCCATGCGCGTCGACCGAAGGCGCCGACAGCTCGAACGTGTCGAGCGGCGCGGGCTTGCCGCCCAACACCGCGCAACCCGCCAGTGTCAGGGCAAGCAGTGCCACAGCCGATGTCAACCCGCCCGTTCTCACCCACACAGACTTCACGCGCGATCCCCGTTGTCCCCGGATCGTAAGATCAACCCGCTTTCGCGGCTCATGTTCTTGGGGCGTGCCGAAGCCGAAGTCAACGCCGCGCCCTGCCATCGAACTGCCTAACCTCGCCATCGCCACCCGAAAGGATGCGCTGCGGATTGCGGCTGAGATCCGTTACGGCCTCCTCGATGCGGCTGATCGAACGGCGGCTGTCCTGCACCAGCGCCTCGACATTCGAAAGCCCTTGGCCGGAGAAGCGTGCCAGATTGTCCGTGATGACGCCCAGGCGGGCATTCAACGTGTCGGCAACCTGCTTGAACGATTTCAGCGTTTCCCTGGCGTCGGCCATCACGCCGTCGGCCTGGCCCGACCCGAGCAAGGTGTCGACCTTGGCAAGGATGCCGTCGACACGCACCGAGGCATCGTTGAGCCGCTGCGCCAGTTGCTTGGCATCCTTGATCGTCTGGTCGATGTCGTCGGCCCGATTGGCGAACTTGTCGGTCACCTCGGCGATGTCGGCGGCGGCCTTGTTGGCGTTTTCGCTGGCTTTCTGGATGTTGGCCAGTGCGGAGCGCACCTGCGCCGGATCGATCCCGTCGAGCACACCATCGACCTTGGCCAGCGTGCCTTGCGTCTGCTTGGCGAAATCGTTGACGGACCCGACAGCGGTGTCGACATTCTTGATGACGCCGTCGAGCTGCGTCGACGTCTGCTTGAGATTCGCAGTTGCCGTATCGACGTTGGCGACGATGCTCTTGATCTTGTCCTTGTCGACGGCATTGAGCAGGCCTTCGGCTGCTTTCAGCGTGCCGTCGAGCTTGCCAGAAACGCCTTTCAGCTCGTCGGAGAGCGCACTGACGCTGGAGAGGAACTTGTCGATGCCGTCCGAATTCTTGGCCAGCGCATCTGAGAAGGTCTGCGCGTTCTTGACGGTTTGCGTCAGCGGCCCGCGCACATCCTTGGTGAAGCCTTCAAGCTCAGAAAGCACCTTGTCGGCGCGGGAGAAGATGTTCTGTGCCGTCTGCAGCAGGTTGGTCACCGCCGATGGGTTGGCAACGATCTCGGCGACCTTGCCTTCCTTCTCGGCCTGGTCGAGGAGCTTTACTTCCTTGGGGTCAGCGCCCTTGAGTTCGATATTGGCCTGTCCGGTGAGGCCGGCGAGGCCAATATCGGCCTGCGTCGACTTGGTGATCGGCGTCAGGCGATCGATCTCGGTGTCGGCAATGGCGACGGTCGGATTGTCGACATCGATATAGACGCGCCTGACGTCACCGACCTTGACGCCGTTGAACAGCACGAAGCTGCCGCGGCCAAGCCCAGAAGCCGAGCCCGGAATACGCACGCGCAGCAACGTGGTCTCGCCCTTGTCGCCGATCGCCGCCGTCCAGTAGACGAAGGCAAACGCCGCCAGGATCGCGGCCAGCGTGAAAATGCCGACAATAACGTAGTTGGCTCTGGTTTCCATTGTCCCACTTATGGCTATGCGCGCGCCGCAAGATCAAGTTGCCGGGCACGTTTTCCGCGGAAATAGGATTTTACCCACGGCTCCTCGCTCTTCAGCATGTCGTCAATGGTGCCTTCGACCAGCACTCTCTTCTTGCCGAGCACGGCCACGCGATCGCAAGCGGTGAAAAGCGTGTCGAGATCGTGCGTCACCATATAAACGGTCAGATCCATCGTATCGCGCAGCTTGACGACCAGTTCGTCGAACTCCGCCGCGCTGATCGGATCGAGGCCGGATGTCGGCTCGTCGAGGAAGACGATGTCGGGGTCGAGCGCCAGCGCCCGTGCCAGCGCCGCCCGTTTGATCATGCCTCCGGAAAGTTCGGACGGAAATTTCTGCGCGGCGTCCGGCGGCAGCCCGACCAGCTCGACCTTGAGCATCGCCAGTTCGTCCATCAGCTTTCGCGGCAGGTCGAGATATTCGCGCATCGGCACCTGGACGTTTTCCAGCACTGTCAGCGCCGAAAAAAGGGCGCCGTGCTGAAACAGCACGCCAAGCCGCATGTCGACGCGCAGACGCTCCACGTCGCTCGCTTTCTCGACATCGACGCCGAACAGCTTGATCGTGCCCGACTGTTTGCGCGTCAGCCCAAGAATGGTGCGCAGCAGAACGGATTTGCCGGCGCCCGAGGCACCGACAAAGCCAAGGATCTCGCCGCGCCGGATATCGAGCGACAGCTTGTCGAGTATGAGCTTGTCGGCGAACGAGACGGTGATGTTGTGCGCAGAGAGCACAATGTCGCCCTCGCCCGTTTCGTCCGCGATCGCGACCGCTTTTTTTCTGCTCAGCAGCGCCATCTCAGAACTCGATCGCTGCATAGAAGATGGCGAAAAGCCCGTCGAGGATGATGACGACGAAGATCGACTTAACCACCGAGGCGGTCACGTGCTGGCCGAGCGATTCGGCGCTGCCGCCGACCTTCATGCCTTCGACCGAGGCAATCGTGCCGATGATCATGGCCATGAACGGCGCCTTGATCAGGCCGGCGAAAATGGTGCTGAGATCGATGGCGACGCGCAGCCGGTCGATGAAGGCAGCAGGTGCGATATCGGAGTACAGCCAAGCCGCGACGATACCGCCGCCGAGTGCCGCGAAATTGGCAATGATGGTGAGGCACGGCAAGGCGATGACCAGCGCCACGAGGCGCGGAAAGACCAGCACGCCGATCGGGTTGAGGCCGATGACCTTCAGCGCGTCGACTTCCTCGCGCATCTTCATCGAGCCGATCTCGGCGGTGATCGCGCTGCCGGAGCGGCCGGCGATCATGATCGCGGTCATCAGCACGCCAAGCTCGCGCAGGATCAGCACGCCGACTAGGTCGACGACGAAGATATCGGCGCCGAAGTAGCTGAGCTGATAGGCGCCTTGCTGGGCAACGATGGCACCGACGATCGCCGACATGAGCACCACCACCGGAATGGCGCCGACGCCCATGCGGTCTATCTGGTTGAAGATCGCCGCCGGGTTGACGGCATGGCCACGGCCGAGCTTCATCTGCGCGCCGCGGATGGTGGCGCCGAGGATGTTCATCGAGGCGAGGAAGTCGTCGCGCATCTCGTAGACGCGCCGGCCGACCGCCTCCAGCGCGCGAATGATGATGTTGGGTGGCCGTGCCGGACCGGATTCGGGTTCGCGCCGGACGGCCTCGCCTACCGCATCGAGCAGGATGTTGGCAATCTCGCTCTGGCCTTGCATGCTGATCTTGACGCCCTTCTTCTCGAAGGCACAGACCAGCCGGTCGATCAGCCAGGCGCCGGCGGTATCCATCTTCTCGATGTTGGAAAGATCGAGCGCCAAGGTCTTGAAACCACTTCGTTTCTCGATCTTGCGCATGTCGGCGTCGATCAGCGCGACGGTCCGTGTCGTCCAGATTCCCGAGAAGACGCAGCCGAGAACGCCGTCCTCCTCGCCGATCGCCACGCGCGGTTCGTGGTCAGCCTCCCCCGCGGTCGTGCCGCTTGCGTCGCGCTTGCCGATGGTCAACATGGCGTCCTGTTTAGCCTGACGGAACCAAGCTGTCGATTTGCCGACTCGCCCGTTGTTGCATAGCCGGAGCAGAAAAATATGGCGCGTGTCATTTCGGTTGAGGCAGAACGTTTCCCTATCGCCGGAACCTTCACCATCTCACGCGGTTCCAAGACCGAAGCCGAGGTCATCACTTGCACGATCAGTGTGGACAGCCACACGGGTCGCGGCGAATGCGTTCCCTACAAGCGCTATGGCGAGACCATGGACGGCGTGAGCAAGGCGATCGAAGCCATGCGCGAGCGGATCGCCGCCGGTATCAGCCGGAACGCCCTGCTTGATGCCATGCCGGCTGGAGCTGCCCGCAACGCCATCGACTGCGCCCTGTGGGATCTGCAAGCAAAGATCAGCGGGATACCGGTGGCTGCTGCCATTGGCGCTGTGTCGCTAAGGGCACTTGAAACGGCCTACACGCTGTCGTTGGGTGAACCGGAGACGATGGCGGCTCAGGCGCGTGCCAATGCGGCGCGGCCGCTGCTCAAGGTCAAGATCGGCGGCGACAACGACGTCTCCCGTATCCGCGCCGTCAGGCAGGCCGCGCCCGACAGCCGTATCATCCTCGACGCCAACGAGGGCTGGACCGACGACAACATCGCCGCGAACCTCGCCTTTGCCGCCGAGCAAGGCATCGCGCTGATCGAACAGCCGCTGCCGGCCGGCAAAGACGAGATCCTGCGCCATATCGCGCATCCCGTACCGATCTGCGCCGATGAAAGCGTGCATGAGGCTGACAATCTCGAAGCGCTGGTCGGCCTCTATGATGCCGTCAACATCAAGCTCGACAAATCGGGCGGGCTGACGGCGGCGTTGGTGCTGCGCGATCACGCCCGCGAGCTCGGTTTCGGCGTGATGGTCGGCTGCATGGTCGGCACGTCGCTGGCGATGGCGCCGGCGGTATTGCTCGCCCAGGATGCCGATTTCGTCGACCTCGACGGTCCGCTCCTGCTTGCCCGCGACCGTGTGCCCGGCCTTGTCTACCAGGGATCGCTGGTGTCACCGCCTGATACGGCGCTGTGGGGCTGAGCGCGCCGCAAGTCCGATCAGCACCAGTCCGATCAAGGCGATCGGGATCATGGCAAAAAAGCCGTCGACGCCGAAGCGGTGGTAAAGCGGGCCGGACGCCAGCGTCACCACCGCCATGAAGAAGCCGTTGGAGAAATAGGCGATGCCTTGCGCAGCACCTGTCCGCTCTTCGGAAACCGTTTCGCCGATCATCTTCTGCAGGCCGATCAGCACCAGCGCCACTGAGACCGAATGCAGCGTCTGGACGCCGAAAAATCCGGCAACGCCGAGGCCGAGCGGCCACACAAGCGGAAAGGCGATCCAGCGCACGATCGCCCCGATACCCGCCATCACCATGATCGAGACAACGGAGAACGAGCTGAAATAGCGGGTGAACATCATGAACATGCAGACTTCCGCCACCACGCCCCAGGCCCACAAAAGGCCGACAACCGAATCGCTCAGGCCGATCGATTTCCAGTAGATGGAGACGAAGCCGTACAGGAATGCGTGGCTGGCGGTGATGACGCCGACACCGATCGAAAAATACAGGAAATATGGGTTGAGAAGCTTCGGCGCCACGTGCTGGATGTCGGTTGCCGACAGCGGCGAGGCGCGTCGCGGACGGCCGAGGCGCGGCGCCAGCAAACCGGCCGCAAGGGCTGCGGCAAGCGATGCGAAGATGATCACCGGAACAGCCCCGGAGCCGGTTGCGGACAGGATGAAGCCGCCGGCGACATTGGCGAACAGGTAGGAGATCGAGCCCCATTTGCGCATGCTCGTATAGTTCGAGCCAAACCGCCGCACACCCGAAAGCGCCAGCGAATCGGCAATCGGCGAATGTGGCGTCCAGACGATGGTCAGCGCCAGCGACACCGCCAGCACCATGGCGTAGCTCGGCGTCAGGAAGTAACCGGCCGACAGCAGCAGTGACGCCGCCACCAGCGCGACATAGATATCGGCGCGGTCCCTGGCCCTGTCGGCAAGTGCGGTCAGCAACGGCGTCGTCACCACGCGCAGGAACATCGGCGCCGCCAGAATGACGGCGATCTGCTCGGGATGAAAACCCTCGGCCTGCAGCCACAGCGGGAAATAGGGCACATGCGTTCCGAGCGGCACGAACAGCGTCGCGAAGATCAGGCTCATGCGCAGTTCGAAATGGCGCGGCTTGACGAGTTGTTCGGGCGAAAGCGGCGGCAGCGACATGAATCGATCCAATAACGCTGCACTCGACCGGACGGCAACGTGTATCGATCCCTTAACATGGGCGAAAACCGGGCGAAACCGGTTGGCCTAATCGATTGATCCGCGTCAGGCCGCCTGCCCGACCCGGTCTTCGAGGAGCAACGGGATAAAGGGTTCGTCCGGCGCCTCGGGCAGCACCTGCGCCCAGGTCAGGATTTCCATGCGACCATCGAAATGCTCGACCACCGCCGTACAGCTTTCCACCCAGTCGCCGGTGTTGATGTATTGGACATCGCCAAAATTCTCGATGGCGGCGTGATGGATATGGCCGCAGATGATGCCGTCGACATGCGAGCGGCGCGCCTCTTCCGCAAGCATGGTCTGGAACGAGCCGATGAAATTCACCGCCTTCTTGACGTTGACCTTGGCCCAGGACGAGAACGACCAGTACGGCAGGCCAAGCAGTTGGCGCAGTCGCGTCACCACGCGGTTGACCAGCATGGCCGCGTCATAGGCGTGATCGCCGAGATAGGCGAGCCAGCGCGCATTGTGGACGACGGTGTCGAACTGGTCGCCATGGATGACGAGCAGCCGCTTGCCGTCGGCGGTCTCGTGGATGGCGCGGTCGGCGACCACGATGCCGCCGAAATGCACGCCCTGGAACTGGCGCGCGAACTCGTCGTGATTGCCGGCGATGTAGGTGATGTTGGCGCCCTTGCGCGCCTTGCGCAGCAATTTCTGGACGACGTCATTGTGGCTTTGCGGCCAGTGCCAGCTCCGTCGCAGCCGCCAGCCATCGACGATATCGCCGACCAGATAGATGATGTCGGCGTCGTGATATCGAAGGAAATCGATCAGGAATTCGGCCTTGGCCGCCTTCGAGCCGAGATGAACGTCGGAAATGAACATGCTGCGGAAAGTGCGGGGCTCTTGGCCTGACATCGCGATTTCACCCTTGCTTTCGCGCAGGCTATGCCCCGATTCATGCAACAACCGTATGACGGTTGCGATTGGTCCAGCCGAAGGACTAGCTTGCCGCCGGCTCACAAGGAGAAAATCATCATGGATCTCGGCATTCGCGGAAAGAAAGCCATTGTCTGCGCTTCGAGCAAGGGGCTTGGGCGCGGTTGCGCCATGGCACTGGCCGAGGCAGGTTGCGACATCGTCGTCAACGGGCGCAATGCGGAGCTGGTGGCCAAGACCGCCGCAGAGCTGCGCGAGCGCTACGGCGTGACGGTTGCCGAAGTCGTTGGCGACGTTTCGAAGCCGGAGGTGCAGAAGGCTTTGCTCGCCGCGTGCCCCGAACCCGATATCCTCGTCAACAACAATGGCGGCCCGCCACTGCGTGATTTCCGTGAGCTCGATCGGGCGAAGATCCTTGAAGGCGTCACCCAGAACATGGTGACGCCGGTCGAGTTGGTGCAGGCCGTCATCGACGGCATGGCAGCGCGCGGCTTTGGCCGCATCGTCAACATCACCTCGCTGTCGGTCTACGTCCCCATCCCCGGCCTCGACCTGTCGTCGGGCGCGCGCGCCGGCCTGACCTCGTTCCTTGCCGGCGTGGCGCGAACGGTGATCGACCGCAACGTGACCATCAACAACATGCTGCCGGGCAAACTCGACACCGACCGGCTGCGTGGCCCGCACGAGGCGGGCACACCGGAGGATCCAGCGGCGGCTGCCGCGCGCAAGACCCGCATCAGCGCCGATGTTCCGGCCAAGCGGCTCGGCACGCCGGAGGAATTCGGCCAGATCTGCGCCTTCCTGTGCTCGGTCCATGCCGGTTATCTGACCGGTCAGAACATACCGGTCGACGGCGGCCTCTATGTCAGCGCCTTTTGATCGACGCGCCTGTACGCAGCAAGACTCATATGCGATGAAATCGGCATAAACATCTGATATAATGGTGTTTTAGACGCGCCGCCGGGTAAAGCTGCCGGCGCGTCATTTAGCGTCGCGACAAACCTTGGCCGCATGCTAAAAGGACTCTCCAGGCAGATTTCGAGGGAGCGGCCGGCATGGAAGGCGAGACCAAGAAGACGGCACGTTCGGACCTCGACGAAGCCGCCCTCTACTTCCACAAGCACCCAAGGCCGGGAAAGCTCGAAATCCAGGCGACCAAGCCGCTCGGCAACCAGCGCGACCTTGCGCTCGCCTATTCTCCAGGCGTCGCCGCCCCTTGCCTGGAAATCCGCGACGATCCGGCGACCGCCGCTGACTATACGGCGCGCGCCAATCTGGTCGGCGTCGTCTCCAACGGATCGGCGGTGCTCGGCCTCGGCAATATCGGCCCGCTCGCCTCCAAGCCGGTGATGGAAGGCAAGGCTGTCCTGTTCAAGAAGTTCGCCGGCATCGACGTCTTCGACATCGAGATCGACGCGCCGGGCATTGAGCGCATGGTCGAGACAATCTCGGCGCTGGAACCGACCTTCGGCGGCATCAACCTTGAAGACATCAAGGCGCCGGAATGCTTCGAAGTGGAAGAGCAATTGAAGGCCCGCATGGGCATTCCGGTCTTCCATGACGACCAGCATGGCACCGCCATCATCGTTGCCGCCGCCGTGCTCAACGGCTTGGAATTCGCCGGCAAGACGATTTCGGATATCAAGATCGTCACTTCGGGCGCCGGCGCGGCTGCCCTTGCGTGCCTCAATCTGCTGGTCTCGCTTGGCGCGCGGGTGGAAAACATCTGGGTCACCGACCGTTTCGGCGTCGCCTACAAGGGCCGCGTCGACGAGATGGACCGCTGGAAAGACCCCTATGTGAAGGACACCGACGCGCGCACGCTGGCTGACGTGATCCCTGGCGCCGATGTCTTCCTCGGTCTGTCGGCGGCAGGTGTGCTGAAGCCGGAACTGCTGCAGCACATGGCGCCGAAACCGCTGATCCTGGCGCTGGCCAACCCCAATCCAGAGATCATGCCGGAAGCGGCACGCGCCGCCCGTCCCGATGCGATGATCTGCACCGGCAGGTCGGATTTTCCCAATCAGGTCAACAACGTCCTGTGTTTTCCTTACATCTTTCGCGGTGCGCTCGACTGCGGCGCCAGTGCCATCAACGAAGAGATGAAGATGGCGGCGGTGCGGGCGATCGCGGCCCTGGCCCGCGAAGAGCCCTCCGACGTCGCAGCCCGCGCCTATTCCGGTGAGACGCCGATCTTCGGGCCAGACTTCCTGATCCCCTCGCCCTTCGATCCGCGCCTGATCCTGCGCATAGCCCCGGCCGTCGCCAAGGCAGCCTGCGACACTGGCGTCGCGACAAGGCCGATCACCGATTTCGCTGCCTATATCGACAAGCTCAACCGCTTCGTCTTCCGCTCCGGCCTGGTGATGAAGCCGGTGTTCTCGTCCGCCAAGGCATCGACCGCCAAGCGCGTCATCTATGCTGATGGCGAGGACGAGCGCGTGCTGCGCGCCGCCCAGGTGGTGCTCGAGGAAGGCATCGCCGAACCGATCCTGATCGGCCGCCCGCACGTCATCGAAGTGCGCCTGAAACGCTATGGCCTGCGTATCAAGCCCGGTGTCGACTTCGGCCTGATCAATCCGGAGGACGATCCGCGCTATCGCAACTATGTCGACCTCTTGATCGAGCTCGCCGGCCGGCGCGGCGTGACGACGGAAGCCGCCCGTACCATGGTGCGTACCGACAACACGGTGATCGCCGCACTGGCTCTGAAGCGTGGCGATGCCGATGCCATGGTCTGCGGCCTCGAAGGACGATTCGAGCGGCACCTGCGCAACGTCACCCTGATCATCGGCCCCCGCCTAGGCATCAAGGACCACGACCTGTCGACGCTTTCGATGCTGATCTCGCAACGCGGCATCATCTTCTTGACCGACACGCACGTCTCGGTCGACCCGACCGCCGAGGAAATCGCCGAGATGACGGTGCTGGCGGCCGAAGAAATCCAGCGCTTCGGCATCGAGCCGAAGGCGGCGCTCCTGTCGCATTCGGATTTCGGCTCGCGCGATTCGCCGAGCGCGCTCAAGATGCGGCAAGCGGCGGCGATCCTGGCGCGCATCGCGCCCGAACTGGAGTGCGACGGCGAGATGCACGCGGACACGGCTTTGTCCGAGCATCTGCGCCAGCGCGTTTATCCTCACTCGAGGCTGAAGGGCGAAGCCAATCTGCTGGTGTTCCCCAACCTCGATTCCGCCAACATCACGCTGTCCGCCCTCAGGACCATGATGGACGCACTGCATGTCGGGCCGATCCTGCTCGGCACCGATATGCCGGCGCATATATTGACGCCGTCGGTCACGTCGCGCGGCGTCGTCAACATGACAGCGCTTGCCGTGGTCGAAGCCGCTCACAAGGCACAGGCGGTCGTCAATCTGGGCTGATCAGGCAGGCGCGAAGCGGAAATGCCCGGTCTGCTTGAAGGCGAACAACGTGTCGTCCTCGTGGGCGCCCTGACCGATATTGTGGATGACCAGCGCCCTTTCCGGCACTTCCGCTGAACGATTTGATGAGACGATGGCAATATGCGCCAGGTTGCCTGGCAGCATCTGAGTAACGAGATCGCCCGGTTGAAAGTCGACGGGATCCTGGCTGACCGGCATGGAAACACCACGCCGTCCAAAAAAGACGGCAAGGTTCTGCACCCGGCGGTGGTCGATGTTGCGGTCGGGCGCTTTCAGGCCCCAAATCTTCGGATAGGCCGCGAAATCAGCCAACATATCCTCATGCACCAGCCTTTGCAGGTCGAGGCCGAAGGCGCGGCGATAGGCGCGGACCACGACATCGGTACACACACCCCGCTCCGGCGCGACATCGCCACCCGGATAGGTCAAGCGCATATAGGTTGGGTCGTAGAGGATGGTGACACCGATCTGCTCACGCGCGGCGTCTACCAGTCGACTGCGCCAGTCCGGCGCATCGGGCTCCTCCTGCGCCATGGCAGCGGGCGCCGCCAGGCACAAGAGAGCGAGCTGTAGCGCGGTTCGACGGGTAATCGCGGTCATGCCAAGCCTCCGGGTCGCGCTGGATTCAGGCATTTTTTCTGGGCGAATACGCCTTTTTCATGCGGCGTCGGGATTTTGTGGCAGTGACTCTACCCGAACATCCGCGACGGCGCGTCTCTGGGCTAGGACCATCTTTGGTTGTAGATTGAGGAAACGATTAACCGCGAATCCGGTAGCATCGCGCAGGCAAGCAGGCGGGGTTTTCGGACATGACGGGCGAAAGGTTGAAGCTGACGCATGTTGCTGCGCTGCTTGGCGCGCTCGTGCTTTCAGCCATCGCGGTCACCGAGCCGCAGGCCGCCTCACGCGTCTGCCGCCAGTTGGAAGCCGATCTTGCCGCGGCCTCACGCGGCGGCGGTGGCCCGGCGTTGATCCGCAAATACGACGCGGCAATCGAAAGGCAGCGCGAACAGATATCCAGGGCCCGCAGCAAATCCAGCAGCGCCGGTTGCGGCTTTTCGCTGTTCAGCCGCAATGTCAGAGAATGCGCCGGGCTCAACGCCACCATCGATCGTATGAATGCCAATCTCGATAGCCTGCAGGCCAAGCGCGCCAAGCTCGCCAGCGGCGGCTCGCGCCGCGACCGTGGCCGCATCCTGGCGGCGCTCGAGGCCAAGGGCTGCCGCGACGACACTTTTGCACCGCGGAACGCTCCGCTGCAGGAGGCGAACCGCGAAGACGGCAACGCAAACCTGTTCGAACAGCTTTTCGGCGGCAACAGCCAGCAGCTCGATGCGCTCGATGAGCCTGACGATCCGGGCGAGGAGCCCGATGTCAGCAGGGTGCTCAACCGGCCCGGCGTACCGGATTTTTCGAGCGTCGGCGGCGGCGAGTTCCACACCACGTGCGTGCGCACCTGCGACGGCTATTTCTTCCCGATGTCGAATTCGGCTTCGACGAGCGATTTCGAGCGCGACCAGAAGAATTGTGAATCAAGCTGCCCTGGCACAGAGATGCAGGTTTTCTATTCGCGCGGCATGGATGACGCTTCGGCTGAGATGACGTCATCGGTCACCGGCCGGCCCTACAGCGAATTGCCGACCGCCTATCTCTACAAGCAGTCCAACATGCCGCGGCCGCCGGCTTGCGGCTGCAACGCCGCGCGGAATTTCCAGGTCATCGCCGGCAACCCGCCGAATCCTCAGCAGTCCCGGCCCGAAACGGATGCGACACCGTCCATTCCGGTTCCAGCTACCAAGCCCGATCCGGGTACCGATCCGGAAACCCTGGCCAATGTGGAGGGCGGACTCGACCGCGAGGCGATCAAGCGACTTTCCGCCAAGCCGGTGACGTCGCCGGTCTCCGCGTTGCCACCGGACCAACGCAAGGTCAGGGTCGTCGGGCCAACGTTCCTTCCCGACCCATCAGCGGCAATAAATCTGCAAGCTCCGGCCCCGAAGGCAGTCCGGTAAGCGCGAGCCTCAGCGGCATGAACAGCGCCTTGCCCTTGCGGCCGGTTGCTTCCCTGATCTTGCCCGTCCACTCTTTCCAGACCGTCCCGTTCCAGGGTTCCTCCGGCAGCAGGTCGAACGCTTGACCCAGGAAATCGCGGTCGTCGTCGGAAAATTCCGGCCTCTCCTGCGGGCCCTCGCGCAAGGTGCGCCACCAGCTTGTCGCATCGGCCAGCCTGTCGAGATTGCCGCGCACCGCAAGCCAGAACGGCTCGGCCTGGTCACCCGAGACGCCGAGCACGATCAGCCGGTCTTGTGCCTCGGAGAACGGCATATGGTGCAACAGCGCCCGGTTGAGCACGAAGAGCTCGTCAGGATCGAACTTGGCCGCRGATTTCGATGTCGCCGCCGGATCGAAGCGTTCGGCGAGTTCGGCCATCGTTGGCACAGCCGCGACATTCTCCGAGGTGCCGACCAGCACGGCGAGCGAAGCGACGGCCATCGGCTCGATGCCGTCCTCGCGCAGGCTCTCGATGGAGAGCGCGCCGGTGCGTTTCGACAACCCCTCGCCCGATGCCGTGGTCAAAAGGTTGTGGTGGCCGAACACCGGCGGTTCTGCAGCCAGCGCCTGGAACAGGGCGATCTGCACGCCGGTGTTGGTGACGTGGTCGTCGCCGCGGATGACATGGCTGACGCCCATCTCGATGTCGTCGACCACCGAAGGCAGCGTATAGAGATAGGTGCCGTCCTCGCGCACCAGAACCGGGTCCGAAAGCGAGGCAAGATCGACGGTTTCCTCGCCACGCACCAGATCGTTCCAGTGAATTTCGGTACGTTCGGGTTGCAGTGGATCGCCTGAGAAATTGGGCAACAGGAAGCGCCAGTGCGGGCGGCGCCCATCGGCCTGGTATTCGGCGATCTGCTCCGGCGAAAGCGCCAGCGCCTCGCGGCCATAGACTGGCGGCAGGCCACGCGTGCGGCGCACCTTGCGCCTGAGGTCGAGCTCCTCCGGAGTCTCGTAGCAGGCGTAGAGAACGCCGGCCGCCTTCAGCCTTTCGACCGCCGCGTCATAGACCTCGAAACGCCGCGATTGGTATTCGGTGGCATCCGGGAAAATGCCCAGCCAATGCAAATCGTAGAGGATGGCGTCTGAGAATTCCTGCTTCGAGCGGGCAATGTCGGTGTCGTCGAAACGCTGGATAAAGCGGCCCTTGTTGTTCATGGCAAACAGCCAGTTGAACAGGGCGGTGCGCGCATTGCCGATATGAATGCGGCCGGTTGGTGACGGGGCGAAACGAACGGTAACTGTCATGAGCGGGGCGTACCGGATGCTTTTGTGATTGACAAGACGCGCCCCCGCGCGGTGCGGCAGACATAGAACAGGACGCGCGCAATGAAAAGACCGGGGCGGCGTGGGCTCAGTCGGCGTATAGACATGCGTGCTGGCGCCGACGAACAAGTCGTCGAAGGCGATCAGCGGCCGAAGTCATCGGAACTGAGGCGGGTCCAGCGGTCGCCCATCAACCCACCGATAAAGATGTCGCCGGAGCGGACCGCTTCCGTGACCTCAGCGATCCGCGAGCGAACCATCGTCCCGCCGGCATAGCGGAAGAAGACATTCTTGTAGCCGAAGAGTTGGGGCATGAATCTGCTCTGCGTCTGCCCGGTGATGCCCGCGCAGCCCATATCCCACGCGGCCGAGATAAGGCCATCCAGCGTCGCGCCCCAATGGGATCCTGAAGCCTGGATTTGCAACAGGTTCGCGATGCCGCCGGCTTGACCGTAGAAGGCGTAGCAGCCGAGCATCTTGCCCGTTTCGTCGTAAGTCCCGCCGAAATGAAGTGGCCCGTCGGCCCGCTTCTCGGCCGCCAGCGCGAGCAGCCGTGTCAGCTCGCCATCCCTCCAACTCGGCCGAAGCGAGTAATCGGACAGGAGGGTCGGAAGCCGCTCGGCAAATTGCGCTGCATCGATCGGCTCACGGTGGACACGATGCGACGACGAAGGCGGGACGGGGTGCTCGAACCTTCCTTTAGCGAGAACATCGAATGCTCTCGCGCAGGGATCGGTCGCCAAGCGAGGCAGGCCAGGCCATTTGCGGTGCAGTGCGGCGGCGGCCATAGCGGCCGGCCGGAAAACACAGGTCCATCCCAGACAATGGACCGGCAGCAGCTGATACTTCATCGGGCGCGCGAAGGCCAAGGATGTCCGGTTGGCCGAATCGGTCAGCTGCAGATCGAATTTTCCTTGATTCAAGGCACGCAGCAATTGCGGTCCGGCCGAGCCGTGATCGGTGCCGGGGTCGGCCATGAGCGGACCGATGATTGCCGCATTCAATGCCGTTCCGTTGAGCTCGTAGCGGGCTTTCAGGACGCCGAGGAACCCACCTAGACGTCCTTGCGGGCTGATCTGGACCAGAGCGTTGCTCTCACCGGGCTGGCCGGCAGGCCCAAGATAAATCGTTCTCATATATTCGGCCGTCTCCGCGATCGCACGATCGAGGAGGTGACGCCGCCGCTGGCGAAACTTCGCCAGGAAGAGTGCGGCGACGCTCTCGAGATCTTCGGCAGCGAGCGGCCGAACCGAGCCGTGCTGAGCCTCCAGCACCGACGGCGTAGCCACTTTTTCCGGACCCGTATTTGCGGAAACAAGATGCATCGTGAAGCCTGTCTGTCGCAGGCAAAATCCTGCGCAGGTTAGCCGGATTCCAGGATATGCACGGACCGTCTCTGGCTTGCCTAAAGTAGATGTATACCAACCAGTAGTAGAAACAACGTAAACACGACGTCTCAAAACTCAGGATCTGGAACGCCCTGGATTACCGCTTCGCGTCACTCCAACCGACTGACGAAAGCGCGCTCTGTTGCAACCGCGAGGGAGCCTGATAGAAGTGGCCTCCGGCCGAAGCCGGAGGCCACTTCAGATCAGATGACCAGTCCCTTGGTCAGTTCGAGCGCCTGACGCTCGAACAGCCGGCGATAGATGCCGCCCTTCAGCCGGATCAACCCGTCATGCGAGCCTTCCTCGACGATCTTGCCGCGATCGAAGACCAGCAGCCTGTCCAGCGCCCGCACCGTCGAAAGCCGGTGCGCGATGACCAGCGTCGTGCGCCCGACCATCAGCCGTTCCATCGCCTGCTGGATCAGGACCTCCGATTCCGAATCGAGGCTCGATGTCGCCTCGTCCAGGATCAGGATGCGCGCATCGGCAAGGAAAGCTCGCGCGATTGCCACGCGCTGACGCTCGCCGCCCGACAGTTTCACACCGCGTTCGCCGACAAGCGTGCCGTAGCCCTTTGGCAGGTTGGCGATGAAGTCATGCGCACTCGCCAGCCGCGCCGCGTGCTCGATCTCATCCTGCGTCGCCGTCGGCCGGGCATAGGCAATGTTCTCGGCCAGCGACCGGTGGAACAGGATCGGCTCCTGCTGGACGATGGCGATCTGCCCGCGCAGCGACGCTTGCGCCACCTGCGCGATGTCCTGGCCGTCGACCAGGATTCTTCCAGCATTGACGTCATAGAGCCGCTGGATCAGCTTGACGAAAGTCGTCTTGCCCGAACCCGAATGGCCGACGAGGCCGACACGTTCACCCGGCGCGATATCGACCGAAAAGTCGCGATAAAGCGGCGATCGGTGATTGCCGTAATGAAAGGTGACGTTGTCGAAGCGGATAGCCCCCTGCGTGATCCGGATCGGCTTGGCGCCGGGCCGGTCCTCGATGCCGAGCGGTTCGGACTGGAACTCGACCAGCTCCTCCATGTCGTTGATCGAACGCTGCAGGTTGCGGATATGGGTGCCGATATCTCTGAGATATCCCTGCAGCACGAAGAACGACGTCAGCACGAAGGCAACGTCACCGGCGCTCGCTTGCCCCCACGACCACAGCATCAACGCCAGGCCGATCACCGCGGCTCTCATGACCAGCAACAGGGCCCCTTGCGTGGTGCCGTTGATGGTGCCGCGCACCCAGGTCCGCCGCGTGCGCGCACGCCATTTGGCGACGACCCTGGCGAGGCGTCGCTCTTCGCGCTCCTCGGCGCCAAATCCCTTGACCACGGCGTTGCAGCTCACCGCGTCGGCCAGCGAGCCGCCGAGGCGCGTGTCCCAGGTGTTGGCGAGCCGCGCAGCCGGTGCGACATAGCCGAGCGACAACATCGCCGTCACCGCGATGAACAGCACCGATCCGGCGGCAACGACCACGCCCATCAGCGGCCAAAACCAGCCGAGCAGCAGCGTCGAGCCAACCAGCATAGCGACGGACGGCAGCAGCGCGATGAGGATCGTGTCGTTGAGCAGGTCGAGCGCCCACATGCCGCGCGTCACCTTGCGCACGGTCGAGCCGGCAAAGCTGTTGGCATGCCAGTCGGTGGAAAAGCGCTGGACGCGATGGAAGGTGTCAGCGGCGATATCGGCCATCATCTTCAGCGTCAGCTCGACGATCGCCATGAAGGCAAGGTTGCGCAGCACGACGCCGGTCAACGCCAGCGCCATCAGCATCGAGAACGCGGTCATCGCGGCATTCCAGGCAAAGGCATCGGCGCCGGCGCTGCTGGCGACGGCGTCAACCAGCCGGCCTGAATAAAGCGGCGTCAAAACGTCGGCCAGCGTCGACAACAGGAAGCCGCCCATGATGAGCGAAAGCCGCCACGGCTGACGCCGCCAATGGGTGAGCGTGAAACCAAGAACGCTGCGAAAGGCGCTCGCGCGCAAATCGATTCTGAAACGAGCCATGATGTCATTCGGGCGCAAACGAGCCCGATCCCAGTAAGGTCGAAAATTGAAGAAGCCGCGCAAGGGGCTAGCGATTGCCCAGAATGCGGAGTGGCATATTTGGCGTCTCGCCCGTAATCGGGCGGCGACCGGCATCGGCATAAGCCTGTGCTCAATCCGGCATCAGCGCGAGGGCAGACCCTCGCTGAGCGCCGGATGAGACCTAGGCTTCGCGGCCTCGCATTACCATTTGAAATACTGCCATTCGGACCTCCCGCAAATGAATCGCGGAACGGTCCTTATAAAGACGCCCCGATGCATCGCCAAGATCGGCTCATGTCGAAAGTCTATCTGGTCCAAGCACTGAGGTTATTTTGCAACAACGGCGGATGTCGCCATGGTCGCACGCTCGTCATTGCGGAATGCGATCGAGGCGCATGTATCGACCATCCGTCGATGCCTTGAAGCCCAGTTTCTCATAGACCCCGTGTGCGTCGCTGGTCGACAGGCTCCAGTGCGAAACCGTGCTGAGTTCGGGGTGGTCGATGAGTGCCTGGACCAGTCGCGACCCTATGCCCTGCCCGCGATGCTCCGGCCAGATGATGATGTCGGCAAGATAGGCAAACACCATGCGATCGGTGATCGCCCGGCCGAAACCGACTTGTTTTCCATCTAGATAGGCGCCCACACAAAGCGAATTTGCAAAGGCTCGCCGATGGAACTCATCGTTGCGCCCGGCGCCCCAATAGCTGGCCATCAACAGGTCGGATATCGCACGGAAATCGATCCGTGATATGTCGAAGCTGATCTCACACTCGGGCACGGCTGTACCCTTGCCCGCGAGATGGCGCGAGCTTTCGGTCCACGACCGCCATCTAGCTGCGGTCCCTGAAACGGTTGGTGATGGGATAGCGGCGGTCACGGCCAAAATTCTTCCGGGTGATCTTCACGCCCGGTGCCGCCTGCCGGCGCTTGTATTCGGCGATGTAGAGCAGGTGCTCGATGCGTGTCACCGTCGCCCGGTCGTGACCACGTGCGACGATGTCGTCGACCCCCATCTCGTTCTCGACCAGGCATTCGAGGACATCGTCCAGCACCGGATAGGGCGGCAGCGAATCCTGGTCGGTCTGGTTCTCGCGCAATTCCGCCGACGGCGCCTTGTCGATGATGTTCTTCGGAATGACCTCGCCCGAAGGCCCGAGCGCGCCCGGCGGCACGTGGCTGTTGCGCCAGCGCGACAGCGCGTAGACCTGCATCTTGTAGAGGTCCTTGATCGGATTGAAGCCGCCGTTCATATCGCCGTAGAGCGTGGCGTAGCCGACCGACATCTCGCTCTTGTTCCCGGTGGTGACGACCATCGAGCCAAACTTGTTGGAGATCGCCATCAGGATGGTGCCGCGCGCACGGCTCTGCAAATTTTCCTCGGTAATGCCTTCCTTGGTGCCCTCGAAAAGCTGCGTCAGCGTGTGCAGAAAGCCCTCGACCGGCTCGAAGATCGGCACGATGTCATACCGACAGCCTAGCGCGCGGGCGCAATCCTCGGCATCTTTCAGCGAGTCCTTCGAGGTGTAGCGATACGGCATCATCACCGCGCGCAGGCGTTCTTCGCCAAGCGCATCGACGGCCAACGCCGCGCAGATCGCCGAATCGATACCGCCCGACAGGCCGAGCACGACGTTCTTGAAACCGTTCTTGTTGACGTAGTCGCGCAGGCCGAGCATGCAGGCGCGGTAGTCGGCCTCCTCCCTGTCCGGGATCTTCGACATCGGCCCTTCAGAACAGATCCAACCGCCATCCGTTCGTTTCCAGGTGGTGACGTCGACCGCTTCCTCGAACTGACTCATCTGGAAGGCCAGCGTCTTGTCGGAACCGATGGCAAACGACGCGCCGTCGAAGATCAGCTCGTCCTGGCCGCCAAGCTGGTTGGCATAGATCATCGGCAGCCCGCATTCGATGACCTGGCGGATGACGACCTGATGGCGGACATCGATCTTGGCGCGATAGTAGGGCGAGCCGTTCGGCACCAGCAGGATCTCAGCCCCGCTTTCGGCCAGCGTCTCGCAGATGCCGACATCGCCCCAGATGTCCTCGCAGATCGGAATCCCGATCCGCACACCGCGAAAATTGACCGGCCCCTGGATCTCGGGTCCAGCCTGGAAGACGCGCTTTTCGTCGAATTCGCCGTAGTTCGGTAAATCGAGCTTGTAGCGCTCGGCGATAATCTTGCCGCCATCGGCGAAGACGATCGAATTGTGCGTGCCGCTCTTGCGCTTCAGCGGCGTGCCGATGATGACGCCCGGACCGCCATCGCCGGTATCGGCAGCAAAGTCCTGCGCCGCCTTTTCGCAGGCCTTCAGGAAAGCCGGCTTCAGCACCAGATCCTCCGGCGGATAGCCGGCGAGGAAGAGCTCGGTGTAGAGCACGACATCGGCGCCCTGGCGGGCTGCATCCGCCCTCGCCTCGCGCGCCTTGGCGAGATTGCCTGGTATGTCGCCAACAGTCGGATTGAGCTGGGCCACAGCGATGCGCAGGATGTCGAGCTTCTTGGTCATGCTGATGACTTAGCGCGGCAAATTTGCCCGAGCAATGGCGTTCGTTTGGACCAATCCAGACCGAATGACATATGTCGTTCGTGTCCAGACCGAATGTCAGATCGTGGCTGGGATCAGTCGTCGCCGCCCATATATTCGCGCAGCGCTTCCGGCGAATGGTTGTCGCCGATCGACATCGCCAGGATGCGCGAAATATGCCGGCGCGGCAGACCCGTCTGCGCCGCCCATTGATTGATCTGGTTTTGGATCTTGTCGAGATCCTTCTTCGAGGTCGGGCTTTCGGCGATGTCGAGGCCGGCATCGCGCAGTGCCGCCGCCATATCACGCGAAATGACGAAGGCATCCCAGCCCAGCCAGCGCAGGAAATACTGGCCGGTGTTGCCGCCGAGCCGGCTGCCATGCTTGCCGAGATAGGCCATCAGGCCGACCTGATCGTCCGCAGGCCAGTCGGCAAGGAATTTGCCGAAACCGCCATATTCCTTCGACACCCGCTCGACGAAGGCTGCATTGTCGCGCACCGATTTGATCTTCTGCGGATTGCGCACGATGCGCTGGTCGGCGGTCAGATCATGCCAGAAATCATCGGGCTGGAACAACAGCCGCTTCGGCTCGAAGTGGAGGAAGGCTTCTTCGAAGCCCGGCCATTTCTGTTCGATGACGCGCCAGACGAAACCGGCGGCAAAGACGCGCTCGGCCATAACAGACAGAATGCGATCGTCCGCGATGTCAGCCACGGCGGCATTGTCGGGCACCGGCCCCAAAAGTGACGAAAGCTCCGCCTCACCGCCCTTGCGTTTTGCCGCACGCAGGCGAATTTTCTGAAAATCGGCCATCGATCCCTCGCTGTTCGCGACAATGTAACACTTCCCGTGAGGGCCGGCAGCCTCTACCTCTTAGTACATGTCGCTCAAAAGTGGCCCCGGTTTTGAGACAACGACATGCATGAGAACAAAGACCTACAGCGCGTCGCTTGAATCCGTTTCAACGCGACGCGCTTTGGGCAAGCCAAGACCTTGGAGACGGCCATGAACAAGACGATCGACGACCTGGCGAACCGCTGGCTCAAGCGACGGCCGGACGGCCTCAGCCAGCTCGAAAGCCGAGTGCTGCAATCGACGCTCGAACGCACCACCATTTCGCGGGACACCAACAAGGCCGTCGCCTTTCATCAGACCTTTGGCGACCGCCTCGCCGATACGATTGCCCGCATCGGCGGCTCGTGGTCCTTCATCCTGACCTTCATCGCGTTCCTGGTCCTGTGGACCGCCGGCAATGTCTGGCTCCTGTCGCGCGACGCCTTCGACCCCTACCCGTTCATCTTCCTCAACTTGGTGCTGTCGATGATCGCCGCCTTGCAAGCTCCGGTGATCATGATGGCGCAGAACCGCCAGACCGAACGCGACCGCATCGACGCCGCCCACGATTACGAGGTCAATTTGAAAGCCGAGATCGAGATCATGGCGCTGCATGAAAAGCTGGACGAACTCCGCCACGGCCAGATTCTCGGCATGCGCGACGAGATGGCGCGGCTGGCCGACCTCGTCAAGCGGATCGACGAAAGGCTGTCGCAGCAGCAGCCGTCTTCATGACCGAAACGATCCATCACCTCATCGAACAATACGGACTGCTCGCCGTCTTCCTCGGCTGTGTCGCGGAGGGTGAAAGTGCGGCCATCCTCGGTGGCTTCTTCGCGCACCAACAAGTCTTCGTGCTCTGGCATACCGTCCTGGCGGCCGCCCTTGGCGCCTTCGTCGGCGACACCTTCTTCTTCATTCTTGGACGAAGCTTTGCCGACCATCCCTATGTCGTCAGATTGCGCAGGCGGCCTGGCTTCCGCCGGGCCTTTCGCCTGCTCAACACCCATCCCGACATCTTCGTCCTGTCGAACCGCTACATCTACGGCATGCGCCTTGTCGGCGGCATCGCGGCCGGCCTTTCCAACATCGCGGCGCCGCGTTTCATTATCCTCAACGCCATGTCATCGGTGATCTGGGCGGTGCTGTTCAGCACGGTCGGCTATGTCTTTGGTTTGGGGGCCGAACACTTCGTCGGCCAGGCATTGATGCATCACGAGCGGTTGCTGGTCGGGCTTGGCATTGGTTTGACGGTGGCCGTGTTTGCCTGGCTAGTCGCCCGCCACGTCGCGAAAAAGGAACGGACCAGGGAAAGCTGAGACCTTTGGTTTCCATGCATGTCGTTGCCCCAAAGCCGCCAAGCACTTTGAGCGACATGCATTAGTCAATACCAAGCGCGACATCACCCCGATCGAGGATCAGTGGGATGATCAGGTCTTCCTCGTCGGCAAGGTGCCTGGTCAGCATGGCGATCAGCCGGCTGTTTTCGTCGGCATAGGCGTCGGCGGCAAAGCGCTGTCTGTCTTCGCTCTTCTGAAGCGTCTTGATGAAGGCGTCGGCGGCCTCGGCATTGCGCTCCAGACCTTCATGGATGGTGTGATGGTCGGCATCGAGGATCTCGAAGCCGCGCTTCAGCCGCGTCTCCGCCTTGGCGAAGACCGGGAAATAATGATGATCCTCGACATTGTGGTGGCCATCGAGATTGCCGAGAAAATGGTTGAGGCGTGGCGCGAACCAGCGCGCGAAGTCGGGCGCTGTCAGCCTGCCTTCGCGGTAGTCGCCAATGCCGTTGGTCAGCATGCCGCCGAGTTCGCGGAACATGTCGTGACGCTGCAGCCACATATTGGCGACGCCGCGGATGTTGGCGTGGCCCTGCCAGTTTTCGCGCGGGTATGTCTCGGCCAGCCAGCGCAAATCGTCCGGTAGCCCTTTGCGCTCCAGAAGCAGAAGGTTTGTGACTTCAGACATGACGGTTTCCCTTAGTTACCGTCATGTAGGAGCCGGGATGCTAGATCGGTAGCCCGGTGATGCGTTCGATGATGGCGATGCCCCAGACGCCGGCGACGATGATCACCGAAATCAGAACCGCCAGCGAACCGCAGTCCTTGGCTAGCTGGATATCGACATTGAACTCGCGGCTGAACGCGTCGCAGGCCGCCTCGATGCCTGTGTTCAGCACTTCGACCATGATGAGAAGCAGCACCGCTCCGATCAGCAAGGCATAGCCACGCCACGAGATCGAAACGAACCAGCCGAGCGGCAAGGCGAGCGCGAGCAGCATCAGCTCCTGCTGGAAAGCCTTCTCGCTGACGGCCAGCTTGCGAAACGCCCGCACTGAATTGAAAAAAGCGTCGATCAGCCGCTGCATGCCAAACCCCTTTGCGAATCACCGGCACGGGATAATGCAATGGCTGGCCAGATCAATGGAATAAGGCGATTTGTCCAAGATTCATTCAGCGACCGGTATGGACGGCGTCGACTTTTCAAACTGCGGCAGCCCGTCGTCGATCGAATAATAGTCGCCCTTGTCGCCGACGAAGATGTGGCATTCGCCCTCAAGGCCCGTCGGCACGTCGAACGATCCCGCCATGACCGAAACGTAGCCCTGGTCCCGCGGCTTCCAGAACAGCAGCGACCCGCATGCCTTGCAAAAACCGCGCCTGGCGAAGGAAGACGCTTCGTACCAGGTGATGCTTTCGCCGCCCTCGATCACAATGTCGGCGTCTGCAACATTGGTCGCGGCGTAGAAATGTCCGCTCTGCTTCCTGCATTGCGAACAATGACAATAGACGACGCCACGCAGCGCTCCGCGGGTTCTGAAGCGAACCGCTCCGCACAGACACGATCCGCCGTGACTGTCACTCATTTCGCCCCTCCTTGAAGAACCTGTGCCTGGCATGGCTTCGTCGTCAGGATTCCAGCTTTGTGGCAGCCATACGCAAGCAAATGCGACATTTGCTGGTGTGGCGAAGCCGAATCCAGTTTCACTTTTTGCAGCGCGTTATGCGCGAATTTCGCATTCAAACCCACCAAACTGGCGTTCATCCCGGATTGTTGGTGCGCAAATTGCAGCCTCCACAGCACACAAGAGATAGAAAAACCGTGGAACCTCAGCGAATTAAGGAAACTTTAGCGCTCCTGCATTTATGGTCATGGCGAGCGAATGTCGCAGGTGGGGACGCGTCTGTTCGCAAGTTGTTCTGGATTATCGGGTAGTCTTCCCCGGTTGGCGACAAATGGAACCCCCAAAGTTCTGCGGCGGGATCCAAGGGGAAGAGTGATCAGAACATGCAGGCGGCAGCTGTCCCAACCGAACGAAGCACCGATATCGCGGCCACTGTCGTCGCCACAATGCGCCAGTTGGGCGTGCTCGGCCTTCCCCGCAACTACGAGATTTTCTACGAGGCACTGAGCGGCACCAATCGCGAGCTCAGCCTTGCCGTTGTTTCGCTGAGCAACCGGCCGACACAGGATGAACTGGACCAGATCGGCCGCGCCTTTTTTGCCCACAACCACGGCCCCGGCATCGTCGAGCATGCCAGAGAGGTGATTGCCAGGGAGCTCGAGGAGGTCGCTTCGCTGTTGAGGAGCGAGCGCAGCCACATCGAGAAATACGGCAGGATCCTCGACGAGACATCGAGCGGACTGAGCAACCGCAGCCTTCTCTCCCAGGATCTTTTGCAGAAGATCGCCAACGCCATGACGATTGCCACCAATTCGACGATCGACCACGGCCGGCAGGTGGCCTCGACGCTTAGCGACAAGACGGCCGAACTCGAGAGCGTCAAGTCGAAGCTTGAGGAATACAAGCGGCTGGCCGACACCGATCCGTTGACCCATATCTGGAACCGCCGCGCCTTCGACAAGGAAATCACCAGGATCTACAACAGCAACAAGGGTATCCTGTTCAACGCCCTGATCCTTGCCGACATCGATCGCTTCAAGGACATCAACGATCGCTACGGCCACCCGGTCGGCGACAAGATCATCCAGATCATCGCCGACATCTTCCAGACCAGCATTCGCGGTGACATGTTCGTCGCCCGAACTGGCGGCGAGGAGTTCGCGCTGATCATCGAGGGCGCCAGCGAGGACGCAACCTACGAGATCGCGGAGCGCATCCGCGCCCTGATCGAGCAGACGCCGTTCACCAGCAGCCAGACCGGCACGAACTACGGCACCGTCACCGTCTCGATGGGCATTTGCATGGCATCCGAAGCCGAGGGGCCGGAGGATCTGTACACCAAGGCCGACCGGGCGCTGTATCGCTCCAAGGTCAGCGGCCGCAACCGCGTCACCAGGCATTCGACGATGGCCGGCCGCGCCGGCAAGAGCTGGCTGCTCTACAAGAAGGACTGAGCGCCCCCTCGGCCTCGGCCCGGACTCGCCGGCCTGCGCTGGGAACGCGGACGCTGAAAAAGAAAAGCGCCGGATTTCTCCAGCGCTTTTTTCCATCAACGTTCAGGCCGAAATCAAGCTTAGCCGTTAACGGCCTGCTTGTGCTGCACCGGGTGGCTCTTCTTCAACAGGTCAGAGACCAGGAAGGCCAGTTCGATCGCCTGGTCGGCGTTGAGACGTGGATCGCAATGCGTGTGGTAGCGATCCTGCAATTCATCGGCGGTGATGGCGCGGGCGCCACCGGTGCATTCGGTGACGTTCTTGCCGGTCATTTCGACGTGGATGCCGCCAGGATGCGTGCCTTCGGCGCGATGCACCTCGAAGAAGGTCTGCACCTCCTTCAGGATGCGGTCGAACGGCCGCGTCTTGTAGCCGGCGGCCTCGATCGTGTTGCCATGCATCGGGTCCGACGACCACACCACGCTGCGGCCTTCCTTCTGCACCGCACGCACCAGCTTCGGCAGATGGTCGGCGACCTTGTCCGAGCCGAATCGCGCGATCAGCGTCAGCCGGCCGGGTTCGTTTTCGGGGTTGAGCAGGTCGATCAGTTCCAGCAACCCATCCGGCGTCAGCGAGGGGCCGCACTTCAGGCCAAGCGGGTTCTTGATGCCGCGGCAATATTCGACATGCGCATGGTCGGGCTGGCGCGTCCGATCACCGATCCAGATCATGTGACCCGACGTGGCGTACCAGTCGCCGGATGTCGAATCGACGCGGGTCAGGGCCTCCTCATAGCCGAGCAGAAGCGCCTCGTGGCTGGTGTAGAAATCCGTCTCGCGCAATGCATAGTTGGTTTCCGAGGTGATGCCGACGGCCTTCATGAAGTCCATCGTCTCGGTGATGCGGTTGGCGAGTTCACCGTACTTCTCGCCTTGCGGGCTGTCGGACACGAAGCCGAGCATCCAGCTATGCACGTTCTCCAGGCTGGCATAGCCACCCTGCGCGAAGGCGCGCAGAAGGTTGAGCGTCGCCGCCGACTGGCGGTATGCCATCTCCTGGCGGGCAGGATCTGGAATGCGCGACTTGGCGTCGAACTCGATGCCGTTGATGATGTCGCCGCGATAGCTCGGCAGCGTCACATCGCCCTTGGTCTCGTTGTCGGACGAGCGCGGCTTGGCGAACTGGCCAGCAACCCGGCCGACCTTGACCACCGGCTGCGCGCCGGCGAAGGTCAGCACCACCGACATCTGCAGGAAGACGCGGAAGAAGTCACGGATGTTGTCCGCGCCATGTTCGGCAAAACTCTCGGCGCAATCGCCGCCCTGGAGAAGGAACGCATCACCGGCAGCAACAGCCGCCAACTGCTTCTTCAGCTTGCGCGCCTCACCTGCAAAAACCAGCGGAGGAAAGGTGGCGAGCTGGGCTTCCGTGTTCTTCAGCGCAGCAAGGTCCGGATAGGCTGGAACCTGCTTGATCGGCATCGCTCTCCACGAATTCGGCGACCATTTCGTCATCGCTGCACCCAAAGCTCTTTCCGAGCAATTCCAGGAAAAGCGTGAAACGGTTTCCGTCCGGAATTGCGTCAAACAACAAAGCGAGCGCCGTCGCCCGCCGATCCACCCCATTTGGGGATCGCGGCTCCATACACGAAGCCGATTTCCTATTCTAGACCGGATTTGGCCGCCTGGCGAACGGAGGCTGTTCGATCATGGCGCGGTGTCCATCAGCCCCAGGTAGAAAAAACCCAGCCCCAGCACCAGGCAAAGCGGACTGTAGAACCAAGTATCGTATCTGGCAAAACGCGTCGTTCTGATCCGCTTGAACAATCCGACATACCGGGACCAACTCAACGCTCGAGCGGCGAAGATTACCGCCCAAAGCATGGTCCCTGCCCTTAGCCACGATTGCGGCAGCGGCAGGTGGACTATCCCTGCAAATCCAAGGACGAGCAAAAGCACCAGTGCCAGAACCAGGGCGACCGCGATGGCGCCCAAGGCGGTTGTTTCGATGACCGGGCTGCCGTCTTCGCGTTGCGGTAGCGCCACATCTGTGGCGACGCGGCCGCCAAAACCCCAATAGAAGTGAAATCCCGAGGCAAACAAAAGGATCGCCGAGCAGATCGCACTGACTGCAATCGTCATGCCTGTCGAGCGGCCCCATCCAGTCGACGGAGTTGGCGGCCGAGGCCACCGGTCAGGTCGAGTGCCAGCATCCGCAGCAGCGCGATGGCACTCCACAGAGGCCGATCGGCGAACGGTTTGTTGCTGTTGTGCTCGAGCAAAGGGTGCGTAAGCAGGGCAGCGAGATAAAAGAAGGGAATGATGATCAGAAAAGCCCACCAGACCACGAAGAAAGATACGGCGATCCCGGCGATCGGAGCGAAAAACAGACCGAGATAATGAACAAGCCGCGTCGAGGGTCGCGAATGGCCGGCAAGATAGCCGAGCCAGTATTCATCGAAGGTTTGAGGATCCATGCTTGTTCCCCTTCAGCTTCCGGCATTGATAAATTGCAAGACCATCTCAAGCCATCGGCCGAAATACTTCAATGGCTCCAATCGTCGCACATCTTTCCGGCAGATGCCGCCTGATCCCCTCGTGTCGGTTACTTCCGCCCCTTCTGCCAGGCCGTGCAGCGAGGACGCTACGCCGCCTTGTCTACCAGCCGTGCCAACTGCGTCATGACGACGGCCGAACCCGCCAGCCGCTTCTCGGCCGTCGGCCAGTCGCGCACGAACACGACGCTGTGGTCGGGCCGGATCTTGGCCAGTGAACCCTGCTCGCCGATGAACTGGACCAGGCCGACCGGGTTGGAGAATTCGCGTTTGCGGAAATGGATGACGACACCCTTCGGCCCGGCGTCGAGCTTTTCGACATTGGCCCTGCGGCAGAGCGCCTTGATGAAGACGATCTTCAAGAGATGCTTCACCTCTTCCGGCAGCGGGCCGAACCGGTCGATCAGCTCCGCGCCGAAGGCGTCGATCTCCTCGGTGTTTTCGAGGTCGCCGAGGCGGCGGTAGAGCGCCAGCCTGAGCTGCAGGTCCGGCACATAGCTTTCCGGGATCATCACCGCCGTACCGACTGCGATCTGCGGCGACCAGCCGCCATCCTGCACTTCGCCGGAATCCTTCACCTCGGCGACGGCCTCCTCCAGCATCTGCTGGTAGAGCTCGAAGCCGACCTCCTTGATGTGGCCGGACTGCTCTTCGCCGAGAAGATTGCCGGCGCCTCTGATATCGAGATCGTGGCTGGCCAGTTGGAAGCCGGCGCCCAGCGTGTCGAGCGACTGCAGCACCTTCAGCCGGCGCTCGGCCGTGTCGGTCAGCTTGCGGTTGGCCGGCAGCGTGAACAGCGCATAGGCGCGCACCTTCGAGCGGCCGACCCGGCCTCGCAGCTGATAGAGCTGCGACAGGCCGAACATGTCGGCGCGATGGATGATCAGCGTGTTGGCGGTCGGGATGTCGAGACCGGATTCGACGATGGTTGTCGACAACAGCACATCGTACTGGCCGTCGTAGAAGGCATTCATGATGTCGTCGAGTTCGCCCGGCGGCATCTGGCCGTGGGCCACCGCCACTTTCAGCTCCGGCACGGATTCTCTCAGAAAATCATGGATTTTCGCCAGGTCGCTAATGCGCGGAACGACATAGAAGGAATGGCCGCCGCGATAGCGCTCGCGCAGCAGCGTCTCGCGGATGACCAGCGGATCGAAGGGCGAGATGAAGGTGCGCACCGCCATGCGGTCGACCGGCGGCGTGGCGATCAGCGACAGCTCGCGCACCCCGGTCAGCGCCAATTGCAGCGTGCGCGGAATCGGTGTCGCCGACAGCGTCAGCACATGCACATCGGTCTTCAGGTCCTTCAGCCGCTCCTTGTGCTTGACGCCAAAGTGCTGCTCCTCGTCGATGATCAACAGGCCAAGGTTCTTGAACGAGATCGCGGACCCAAGCAGCGCATGGGTGCCGATGACGATGTCGACCTGGCCCTCGGCGATGCCCTTCTTGGTCTCGGACAGCTCCTTGGCGCCGACCAGCCGCGACGCCTGGGCGACGCGGATCGGCAGGCCGGAAAAGCGCTGCGAAAACGTCTTGAAATGCTGGCGCGACAACAGCGTCGTCGGCACCACGACGGCGACCTGGAATCCTTCCATCGCCGCGATGAAGGCGGCGCGCAGCGCCACTTCCGTCTTGCCGAATCCGACATCGCCGCAGATCAGCCGGTCCATCGGCTTGCCGGCGCCCAGATCGTCCCGAACCGAGTCGATCGCCGTCTGCTGGTCGTCGGTCTCCTCATAGGGGAAGCGGGCAGCGAACTCGCCATAGAGGCCCTCGGCCGGAACCAATGCCGGTGCGGCGCGCATCTGCCGTTCGGCGGCGATGCGGATCAGTTGCCCGGCCATGTCGAGTAGGCGTTTCTTCAGCCGCGCCTTGCGCGACTGCCAGGCGCCGCCGCCGAGTTTGTCCAAGGTCGCCTCGGCCGAATCCGAACCGTAGCGCGACAGAAGCTCGATGTTCTCGACCGGCAGGAACAGCCGGTCGTCGCCGGCGTAGTGGATTTCCAGGCAGTCATGCGGGGCGCCAACCGCTTCGATGGTGCGCAGGCCGATGAAGCGGCCGATGCCATGGTCGGCATGGACGACGATGTCGCCGGCCGACAGCGCCGAGGCTTCGGCGATGAAGTCCGAGGCGCGCTTCTTGCGCTTCGAGCGCCGGATCAGCCGGTCGCCGAGAATGTCCTGTTCGGCGACGACGACCAGTCTTTCGGTCTCGAAACCGGATTCCAGCGGCAGCACGGCCAATGCCGCCTGCCCCGGCTCGAGTTGCTCCGCCTCCGCCAGCGTGGCGACCTGCTTGAGATTGCCGAGATGGTGCTCGCTGAGGATCTGTCCGAGCCGGTCGAGCGAGCCTTCTGTCCAGCCGGCAATGACGATAAGGCGGCGCGCAGCACGCTCGTCGGCGATATGCTTGACGACGATATCGAAGACATTGATGCTGGGGTCGGCGCGTTCGCCAGCAAAACTGCGGCCGTGGCGCGAGCCGGCATGGAACACTTTCTTGGCGCCGGCATCGGGCGCGTCGAAGGGCGTAAAATCGATCGCTTCGCGCGGCCCGAGCGAAGCAATCAGGTTTTCCGGCGAGAGGTAGAGCAGGTCCGGCGGCACCGGCTTGTAGGGCACCGCATCCTTCAATGCGCCGTCGGCCTGCTTCTTGCGCGCCTCGTAGTGGTCGAGGATCAGCGTGTGACGCTCGGCCAGCGCCTCATGCGCCAGATGGTCGAACACAACAGGCGTGTCCGGCAGATAGTCGAACACGGTCTCCAGCCGTTCGTAGAAGAACGGCAGCCAGTGCTCCATGCCGGCGAAGCGTCGCCCTTCGCTGACCGCCGCATAGAGCCCGTCGTCGCGCTGGGGCGCGCCAAAGGCTTCGATATAGGAGCGGCGGAAACGGCTGATGGATTCCGGCGTCAGCGCCACTTCGCTCATCGCCTGTAGCGCCATCGACTTGCGTTGGCCGGTGGTGCGTTGCGTGGCGGCGTCGAACACGCGGATCGATTCCAGCGTGTCGCCGAAGAAATCGAGCCTGAGCGCCTCGGTCCAGCCGGGCGCGAACAGGTCGAGAATGCCGCCGCGCACGGCGAATTCACCGATGCCGCGCACGGTCGGCACGCGTTCGAAACCGGACGTCTCCAGCCGCGACACCAGCGCATTCATGTCGATCTGGTTGCCGGGCCTAGCATGAAACGTCTGTGCCTCGACCAGGTCGGCCGGCGGGATGCGCTGCAGCAACGCATTGGCGGTGGTCAAGATGACGGCGCGGTGTGGTTTCTTCGCCAGCGCGATCATGGCGGTCAACGCATCGAGCCGCTTGGCGGCGGCGTCCGAGCCGGGCGAGACCCGGTCATAGGGCAGGCAATCCCAGGCCGGCAGTTCCAGCACAGGAAGGCCGGGCGCCGCGAAGGACAGCGCCTCGATGATCGCCGGCAGGCGCTGGCCGTCGCGCGCCACGAACAGAACCGGCTTGTCCGGCGCGATCTCCAGTGCCGCCTGCACCAGCGCAAAGGCTTCATAGCCGTCGGCGACGCCATCGACGATGAACTGGCCGGCGCGGCCTTTCGGCAGACCGATGGTGGGAATGAGGCTCATGAAATCACGGTCTTGTTTGTCGCAACTCCGGGCGGAAAACCGCTTCGCACTTTTCCTGGAATTGCTTGTGTTCAGAATGTCATGGAATGGCGGAAAGCCAGGATCTTCTGCAGGACGGCGCAGTCTATGTCCCGGGGAACCGGGCGTTCGCCGGTGACCATGGGCAGGAATTCGGTGTCGGGAATGTCGAGGAGCCTCTCATATTGGTCAATTTCCTCGCCGGTCAAGGCGCCGATCTCGGCGTCGGCGAAGGTGCCGAGGATCAGGTCCATCTCGCGCATGCCCCGATGCCAGGAGCGAAACAGAAGCTTGCGGCGGCGGGCGTCCAGCCCCTCGCTTGATCTCGTCGTCCCGGTCATTGTGCCGCATCCTCACTTGCTGCGGCGCATATAGCGTGGATAGAAGAGGCTGTCAGCCTTGCGCTGCGGCCCTCGCGACATAAGCTGACATCATGCGTCCTTCCATCCTCGATCCGTTGTTCGTCCCGATCACCTCGCTTGCCGGCGTCGGACCGAAGGTTGGCGCGCTGATCGAGAAAGTCGTCACGGCCGATCTCGGTGATCGCGCCGCGCGCGCCGGCGACCTTCTGTTTGTGTTGCCGCACACCGTCATCGACCGTCGCAACCGCCCGGGCATCGCACTCGCCGCCGAAGGCTCGATCGTCACGCTTGAGGTGCGCATCGACCGCCACCAGCCGCCGCCGCGCGGCAACAGGTCGGTGCCCTACCGGGTCTACGCCCATGACGATACCGGCGAGATTGCGCTGACCTTCTTCCATGCCCATGCCTCCTATCTCGAAAAGGCGATGCCCGAGGGCGAGCATGTCGTGGTCTCGGGTCGCATGGAATGGTTCAACGGCCGCCCGACCATGGTCCACCCCGACCACATCGCGCTGGCCAGCGAAGCGGAAAACCTGCCGCTGGTCGAGCCCGTCTATCCGCTCACCGCCGGGCTCTCGGGCAAGGTGCTGCGCCGGACGATCGGCCAGGCGCTGACGCGCTTGCCCACTTTCGCCGAATGGCAGGACGGCGCGTTCATGCGCCGGCACACCTTTCCCACCTTTGGCGATGCGCTCGCCCGCATCCACAATCCGGCCGACCCGATCGATGTCTCCATCGATGGTGCCGCGTGGCGGCGCCTCGCATACGACGAGTTGCTGGCAGGCCAGGTTTCGCTGGCGCTGGTGAGGGCAAAAATCCGCCGCCTGTCCGGCCGTCCTCTGGTCGGCGACGGCAGCATCGTCGAGAAACTGCGCGCTGCACTCCCCTACTCGCTGACCGCGAGCCAGGAATTCGCGCTCGCCGAAATCAATGCCGACCTCGCCGATCCCGAACGCATGCTGCGGCTCCTGCAAGGCGATGTCGGCTCCGGCAAGACGGTCGTTGCGCTGCTGGCCATGGCGCGTGCGGTCGAGGCCGGCGGCCAGGCAGCACTGATGGCGCCGACCGAGATCCTGGCGCGCCAGCATCTGGCCACGATCGCTCCGCTTGCCGCCAAGGTCGGTTTGAGAATCGCAATCCTCACCGGCCGCGAGAAAGGCCGCGAGCGCACCGACACACTGGCCGGCCTGGCGAGCGGCGAGATCGACATCGTCGTCGGCACCCACGCGCTGTTCCAGGAGACGGTCACCTTCCACGATCTGGTCTTCGCCGTCATCGACGAGCAGCATCGCTTCGGCGTCCACCAGCGGCTTGCCATCACCGCCAAGGGCGACGCGCCCGACATGCTGGTGATGACGGCCACGCCCATCCCGCGCACGCTGGTGCTGACCGCCTTCGGCGACATGGACGTGTCGAAGCTGACGGAGAAGCCGGCCGGCCGCCAGCCGATCCGCACCGTCACGCTGCCGCTCGAGCGGCTCGACGAGCTGGTCGGCCGCATGGTCGAAGCTGTCGCCGGCGGCCAGAAGATCTACTGGATCTGTCCGCTGGTCGAGCAATCCGAAGAGATCAAGCTGATGTCGGCCGAGGACCGTTTTGCGTCCCTGAAACCGCTCTTCGGCGATCGCATCGGCCTCGTCCACGGCCGCATGAAGGGTGCCGACAAGGACGAAGCAATGCGCGCCTTCAAGCAGGGCGAGACACGCATCCTGATCGCCACCACGGTCATCGAGGTCGGCGTCGACGTGCCGGACGCCACCGTCATGGTCATCGAACATGCCGAGCGCTTTGGCCTTGCCCAGTTGCATCAGTTGCGCGGTCGCGTCGGGCGCGGTGACATCAAGTCATCCTGCGTGCTGCTCTACAAGGACCCGCTCGGCGAGACCGCAAAACGCCGGCTGTCGGTGATGCGCGAGACCGAGGATGGTTTCCTGATCGCCGAAGAAGACCTGAAGCTGCGCGGCGAAGGCGAGCTTCTGGGCACCCGCCAGTCCGGCACGCCGGGTTTCCAGGTGGCGCGCATCGAGGCCCATGCCGATCTATTGGAGGCCGCTCGCGACGATGCCAGGCTTGTCCTGTCACGTGACCCGGAGCTGCAATCCGAGCGTGGCGAAGCGTTGCGCCTGCTGCTTTACTTGTTCGGCCGCGACGAAGCCGTCCGGCTCCTGCGCGCCGGCTGAGCCAAGGCGGCAACCGATGGGTTGGCAAGCACATCGATCGGCTCGCCGTTCACGACGACCATCGGCTTGACTTCGGGCGCCACCAGCCCGGCGGAGACGATCAGCTTGGCGCCGTCCTCGATCGTCATGTCGAGCAGCACGATGTCGGACTTCGGCACATACATCAGGAACCCGGTGGTCGGGTTCGGCGTGCAAGGCATGAACACGGCGATCAGCGGGTCGCCTTCCTGGTCGAGTTTCTGGTTGATCTCGGTTTCCTTCTCGCTGGCGACGAACACCAGCGACCAGACGCCCTTGCGCGGATATTCGACCAAACCGACCTGGCGGAACATGTCGCCCTTGTTCGACAGCACGGTCTCGAAAATCTGCTTCAGCGAGCCATAGATGCCGCGCACCAGCGGCATGCGGCCAAGCAGGCGCTCGCCGAAATTGACGATGGCGCGGCCGACAATGTTGGCCGTCAGGAAACCGATCAGCGTGATCAGGATCAGCGCGACGATCAGTCCAAACCCCGGGACCGGAAACGGCAGGTAGCTGTCGGGGCTATAGCGTGCCGGAATATAGGGCTTTACCCAGGAATCGACCCAGCCGATGAACGACCAGGCGATATAGGCGGTGATCGCCAGCGGCGCGCAGACGACGAAGCCCGTGAGGAAATAGTTCCTCAGCCGGGTCATGCCAGAGGTCTTGGGCGCATCGGACATGGGTCACCGGGGACACGGGTTGCAGCGCAACATTAGAGCATGATCCCGAAAAGTGGGAACCGGTTTTCGGAAAAAGATCATGCAAAAAAAGAAAAAGAGCAGCTGTGATGCAAATACCATCACAGCGGCTTCTGTGAACCGGAAGGCGCTTTGGACTGCGAAGGTTTTTGGAAGGGGGCGCCTACTCCACCGTCACCGATTTCGCCAGATTGCGCGGCTGGTCGACATCGGTGCCCATGAACACGGCGGTGAAATAGGCGAGCATCTGGATCGGCAGCGCGTAGATGATCGGCGAGATGATTTCCGGCACGTCCGGCAGCACGATCGTCTCCATTGTCTTGACGCTGGTGAGTGCCGCGCCCTTGCTGTCGGTGATCAGGATGATTTTGCCGCCGCGCGCCGCCACTTCCTGCATGTTGGACACGGTCTTTTCGAAGATGCGGTCGTGCGGTGCGATGACGATGACAGGCATGTTCTCGTCGATCAGCGCGATCGGCCCATGCTTCAGCTCGCCCGCGGCATAGCCCTCGGCGTGGATATAGGAGATTTCCTTGAGTTTTAGGGCGCCTTCCATGGCCAGCGGAAAATTGGTGTCGCGGCCGAGATAGAGCACGTTCTTGTAGTGTGCGAGGTCGCGCGCGATCTTTTCGATCTGATGGTCGAGCTTCAGCACCTGGTTGGCGTAACGCGGCGCCTCCGACAACTCGCGCACAAAGGTCTTTTCCTGCTCACGCGAGATCGTGCCGCGCGCCACGCCGGCACGCACGGCAAGCGATGCCAGCACCGAAAGCTGGCACGTGAAGGCCTTGGTCGAGGCAACGCCGATCTCCGGGCCGGCGAGCGTCGGCAGCACGACGTCGGATTCGCGCGCCATGGTCGATTCACGGACATTGACGAGCGCGCCGATCTTCATCCCCGCCTTGCGACAATAGCGCAGCGAGGCCAGCGTGTCGGCGGTCTCGCCAGATTGCGAGATGAAGAAGGCGGCATCGTTCGCGGACAGCGGCATTTCGCGATAGCGGAATTCGGAGGCGACATCGATGTCGACCGGCAGCCGCGCGTAGCGCTCGAACCAGTACTTGCCGATCAGGCCGGCGAGATATGCGGTGCCGCAGGCCGAAATCGCCAGCCGGTCGATCTTGGCAAAATCGAACGGCAGGTCGAGCGGCTTGGACACGCCACCAACGAAGTCGAGATAATTCGCCAGCGTGTGCGAAATCACTTCGGGCTGTTCATGGATTTCCTTCTCCATGAAATGGCGCCGGTTGCCCTTGTCGACCATGAAGCTGGTCGAGAGCGACTGCTGCCGCTTGCGGTCGACCTTGTTGCCGTCGATGTCGAAGATCGTGACGCCGTCGCGGCGCACCACCGCCCAATCGCCATCTTCGAGATAGGTGATCGAATTGGTGAACGGGGCGAGCGCGATGGCGTCGGAACCCAGGAACATCTCGCCGTCGCCATGGCCGACAGCCAGCGGCGGGCCATTACGGGCGCCGACGATCAGGTCCTCGTCGCCTTTGAACATGATGGCCAGCGCGAAGGCGCCTTCCAGCCGCTTCAGCGCCTGGTGCGCGGCCTCGACCGGCTTCAGCCCCCTGGCCAGTTCGCGCGCCACCAGATGGGCGACGACCTCGGTGTCGGTCTGCGAAGAAAAGCTGTAGCCGTCACGCTTCAACTCGTCGCGCAATTCCGCGAAGTTCTCGATGATGCCGTTGTGGACGATGGCGACGCCGTCGGAAAAATGCGGATGCGCATTGGTCTCGTTGGGCACACCGTGCGTTGCCCAGCGCGTGTGGCCGATACCGATCGTGCCATCGAGCGGATCGTCCTTGAGCCGACGTTCGAGGTTGATCAGCTTGCCTTCGGCGCGCCTGCGTGCAAGCTGACCATGTTCGATGGTGGCGACGCCGGCCGAGTCATAGCCGCGATATTCGAGCCGTTTCAGCGCGTCGACGATGAGCGGCGCAACCTGCGAGTGGCCGACGATTCCAACGATACCGCACATGCAGACAGCCCCCAATTCCCCATGGAAAACCAGCACTATTTAGGGATGGCCGGCCTGCCGCGAAAGTCACATTGCATTTCGCCCCGTGTAACGGAACGCTTCTGTACGCATGCACCATGACAGACCGCTCTTGCAATCCGGTTACTGCAATCATTCGGTTTTTTGCCGGCCGGTTTTACTTTTTCTTCGCGGCCGCGGCCGAAGCAAAGCGCTCACGCAATTCCTTGGCCTTGCCAGGAATGGTCTTCTGGCGGGCGCGACCGAAGGCCAGCGCATCGTCCGGCACGCTTTCGGTGATGACGCTGCCCGACGCGATGTAGCCGCGCCTGCCGATGGTGACAGGCGCCACCAGAGAGGAGTTCGATCCGATAAAGGCGCCCTCGCCGATGTCGGTGAAGAATTTCGAGTAGCCGTCGTAATTGCAGGTGATGGCGCCGGCCCCGATGTTGGCGCCCGCGCCGACGCGGGCATCGCCGATATAGGTCAGGTGATTGACCTTGGCGCCGTCCTCGATGGTCGCCTGCTTGACCTCGCAGAAATTGCCGACCTTGGCCTTGTTCCTGAGATCGGCCCCGGGTCGCAGCCGAGCGAATGGCCCAACTTCGCAATTCGAGGCGATGGTGGCACCCTCGAAATGGCTGAAGGCATGGATCTTGGCGCCGGTGGCGATCTTCACACCCGGACCGAACCAGACATTGGGCTCGACGATCGTGTCGGCGCCGATTTCGGTATCATGCGAGAAATACACGGTCTCCGGCGCGATCAGCGTCACGCCCGACAGCATCGCCTCGTGGCGGCGGCGCGCCTGCCAGATACCTTCGGCCTGCGCCAGTTCGGCGCGGTTGTTGATGCCGAGCGCGCTTTCGAAGCTGGTCTCGGTGGCCACGACATCGAGGCCTTTCGCGGTGGCGATCTCGACGATGTCAGTGAGATAGTACTCGCCCTTGGCGTTCTTGTTGCCGACCGCATCGAGCAGCGTCAGCGCCTGGCTGCCGGCCACCGCCATCATGCCGGCATTGCAAAAGCCGATCTTCCTTTCCTCCGCGCTGCAGTCCTTCTCCTCGCGGACGGCAATCAGCTTGCCGCCTTTTTCGATCAGCCTGCCATAGCCGGTCGGATTGGGCGGGCGGAAACCGATGACCACGACGGCAGCACCTTCCGCCAGTTTCAGCCGCGCCACGGTGAGCGCGTCGGCGTCGATCAACGGTGTGTCGCCGAACATCACCAGGATATCGTTGTAACCCTTTGATATCGCTTCACGCGCGGCAAGCACCGCATGCGCGGTGCCCAGGCGCTTTTCCTGCACGAAGGTCTCGGCCTTCGGCGCGAATTTCGCGGCTGCCTTGCGCATCTCGTCAGCGCCATGACCGATCACCAGCGCCTGGCTCCCAGCACCGGCGGCCTCGGCCGCCTTCACCACATGGGCGACCATCGGCAGCCCGGCGATCTGGTGCAGCACCTTCGGCAGCGTGCTCTTCATGCGCGTGCCTTCGCCGGCGGCGAGGATGACGGACAGGCAGGATCTCTGGCTCATGGGTGAACAACCATATGAAAAGGGTTGGGAATCAAGACAGGATAGCAGTGGCGCCTTGCTGCACCAATGCGGTTAAATTCCGGTGAGATGGTAGAGCAGCTAACTCTTAATCAGCGAGCCCACTCCGCGCCTTTCGCATCTTAGGCAAGGGGATCACCCCAGTCGTCCGAGCACCGGGAAATTCTCGAGCAGCCAGTAGGATACGGTCTGTACGCCGCCAGTGAGGAAAAACACCCCGGCGACGACCAGCAGCGCGCCAATGGCTTTCTCGACGCGGCCGAGATGGACGCGGAATTTGCCGAGGAAGCGCATGAAGGCGCCGGAAAACAGCGCCGCGATGAGGAACGGGATGCCGAGGCCAAGCGAATAGGCGGCGAGCAGCAGCGCGCCCTCGCCCACCGTCTCGCGGCCGCCGGCCAGCGTCAGGATCGGCCCCAGCACCGGGCCGATGCAGGGCGTCCAGCCGAACGCGAAAGCCAGTCCCATGACATAGGCGGCGATCGCACTTGCCGGCTTGCCCTGCGACTGGAAGCGCGCCTCGCGCGACAAAAGCGGAATGCGCAAGATGCCGAGGAAATTCAGGCCCATCAGGATGATCAGCACGCCAGCGGCCATCGCCAGCGGCTCCTGCCAGACCCTCAGCCAGTGGCCGATGGTCGAGGCGCCGGCGCCGAGCGCGACGAACACGGTCGAGAAGCCGAGCACGAAGGCGATCGAGGCATAGAGCAGCGCGCCGCGCGCGCCCTCACGAGCCGTCACGCCCGCATTGCCACGAAAATCGTCGACCGAGACGCCGGCCATATAGCAGAGATAGGGCGGCACCAGCGGCAGCACGCAGGGTGACAGGAACGAGATCGCTCCCGCCCCGACCGCGCTGACATAGCCGATGTCCAATGCCATTCCAAAGCTCCGACCGTTCCGGCGCCGATATAGGCTCGACCTTGCTTCTCCACCAATCACCATTTTGTGGCAAGTCGTCGCGGCATGTGCAGGTCGGGGAAGAAACGCCGGCTCGCAAGCGTTGATACAGCGAGGCCGCGATTTCCCGCGCGCCTCCAGATATCAGCCAGGGAGATTTCCATGAAAACCATAACCGTAGGGCTGGCCGCGCTTTTGCTGAGCACCGCCGCATCCTTCGCCGCCGAGGCGTGGAAGGAAGCTGAGGTCAATGGCACCAAGATCTACACCGACGCCAACGGCATGACGCTTTATACCTATGACAAGGATGAGAAGGGCAAGACCAATTGCTACGACAAGTGCGCCACCAACTGGCCGCCGCTGAAGGCCGAGGCCGGCGCCAAGGCGGATGACGAATGGAGCGTCGTCGACCGCACCGACGGCACCAAGATGTGGGCCTATGATGGCAAGCCGGTCTATACCTTCATCAAGGACAAGAAGGCCGGCGATGTGACCGGCGACGGTGTCGGCGAGGTCTGGCACATCGTCAAGGCCGACTGAGTTCTCAATCCGGGTCCTGCCGCTGGCGGGACTTCGGCTGGCTGCCGGGTATCCCTCCAAACCCGGCGGCTGGCACCAAACAAGCTCTCATAGCGTCTACCCCTGCGATACCCGGCCGGCTTTCCTCGACTCGGCAGTAAAATGAATCGGCTCGTTTCCGCTGACTCGGACTGCCATCTCCCTTTCCCGGAATACTGTGATTTTCTCCATACACTCTAAGAGTGTATTGCTGCGGACAGCCCTGCAATTTGGGCACTTCCCCTTGACCAGATGCAAAAGCGCGGCCATGTGAGCGGCAAATAGAACGAGATTTCGTCGCGCGCAGCGGAATTCTTCTGCCGCATCACAGCTGATATGAGACCTCATGGACGTCGTCGTCGTCGAATCGCCGGCCAAGGCAAAGACAATCAACAAATACCTCGGCAAGAACTACAAGGTTCTGGCCTCGTTCGGCCATGTCCGCGATTTGCCGGCCAAGGATGGCTCGGTGCGTCCGGACGAGGATTTCGCTATGTCCTGGGCGGTCGACACCGCCTCGGGCAAGCGGCTTGCCGACATAGCCAAGGCGGTCAAGGATGCCGATGGCCTGATCCTCGCGACCGACCCTGATCGCGAGGGTGAAGCCATTTCCTGGCACGTGCTGGAAGTGCTGAAGCAGAAGCGTGCGCTGAAGGACAAGCCGGTCAGCCGCGTCGTTTTCAACGCCATTACCAAGTCGTCGGTGCTGGAAGCGATGGCCAATCCGCGCCAGATCGATGCGCCGCTGGTCGATGCGTATCTGGCGCGCCGGGCTCTCGACTATCTCGTCGGCTTCACGCTGTCGCCGGTTCTGTGGCGCAAACTGCCGGGCGCCCGTTCCGCCGGCCGCGTCCAGTCTGTCGCATTGCGCCTGGTCTGCGACCGCGAATCCGAGATCGAACGCTTCATCCGCGAGGAATACTGGCAAATCGCTGCCCTCCTCGGCACGCCGCGCAACGAGAACTTCGAAGCCCGGCTGACCGCCTTCGATCGCAAGAAGCTGCAAAAGCTCGACATTTCGAACAAGGCGCAGGCAGATGACATCAAGTCGATGCTCGACGGCGCGACCTTCAAGGCGGTGACGGTCGAAGCCAAGCCGACCAAGCGCAATCCCGGCCCGCCCTTCACCACCTCGACGCTGCAGCAGGCCGCCTCATCGGGCCTCGGCTTCTCGGCCAGCCGCACCATGCAGGTGGCGCAGCGCCTCTATGAAGGCATGGAAATCGGCGGCGAGACGACCGGCCTGATCACCTATATGCGAACCGACGGCGTGCAGATGGCGCCGGAGGCGATCTCGGCCGCCCGCGACGCCATCGCCAAGGAATTCGGGCCCAAATACCTTCCGGAAAAGCCGCGCCTTTATACCACCAAGGCCAAGAACGCCCAGGAAGCGCACGAAGCGATCCGCCCGACGGACTTCATGCGCACCCCAGCTTCAGTCAGGCAATATCTCGATTCCGACCAGATGCGGCTTTATGAGTTGATCTGGAAGCGCGCCATCGCCAGCCAGATGCAGCCGGCCGAGATCGAACGTACCACGGCCGAGATCGAGGCCGTCAACGGCCCCCGCACCGCCGAGCTTCGCGCCATCGGTTCGGTCGTTCGCTTCGACGGCTTCATCGCTGCCTACACCGACCAGAAGGACGACGATACGGAAGACGAGGAAAATCGCCGCCTGCCGGAAATCCGCGCCGGCGAGCAGCTTGCCCGTCAGGCGATCAACGCCACCCAGCACACCACCGAGCCGCCGCCGCGTTACTCCGAAGCCTCGCTGATCAAGAAGCTGGAAGAGCTCGGTATCGGCAGGCCGTCGACCTACACGGCGATCCTGAAGACGCTCGAGGACCGCGACTACGTCACCATCGACAAACGCCGGCTGGTGCCGCAGGCCAAGGGCCGTTTGCTGTCGGCCTTTCTCGAAAGCTTCTTCGAACGCTATGTCGAATACGACTTCACCGCCTCGCTCGAGGAGAAGCTCGACGAGATCTCCGACGGCAAGCTCGCCTGGAAGGACGTGCTGCGCGATTTCTGGAAGGATTTTTCGGGCGCCGTCGCCGACATCAAGGAATTGCGCGTCACCGACGTGCTCGACGCACTCAACGAAGAACTGGCCCCGCTGGTGTTTCCCACGCGTGAGGACGGCTCGAACCCCCGCATCTGCCCGAAATGCGGCACCGGCAATCTGTCGCTGAAGCTTGGCAAGTTCGGCGCCTTTGTCGGCTGCTCGAACTACCCCGAATGCTCCTTCACCCGCCAGCTCGGCGACGCCGCCAACCCCAATGGCGAGAACGGCAATGGCGAGGACGGCACAAAGGTCATCGGCAAGGACCCCTATACGTCAGAGGAAATCACGCTGCGCAGCGGCCGCTTTGGCCCCTATCTGCAGCGCGGCGACGGCAAGGAGGCCAAGCGCTCCAGCCTGCCCAAGGGCTGGACGGCTGAAACCATCGACCACGAGAAGGCGCTCGCCCTGCTGTCGCTGCCACGCGATGTCGGCCAGCACCCGGAATCCGGCAAGATGATCTCGGCCGGCCTCGGCCGCTACGGTCCGTTCGTGCTGCATGACGGCACATACGCCAATCTCGACAGCATCGAGGACGTGTTCTCGATCGGCCTCAATCGCGCCGTGTCGGTGATCGCCGAGAAGCAGTTGAAGGGCAAGGGCGGGCGCAATGGCGGCACAGCCGCCGCCTTGAAGGAGCTTGGCGACCATCCCGATGGCGGCGGCAAGATCGTCGTGCGTGACGGCAAATACGGGCCTTACGTGAATTTTGGCAAGGTCAACGCCACCCTGCCCAAGGGCAAGGATCCGCAATCGGTGACGGTTGAGGACGCGCTGGCGTTGATAGCCGAGAAGGAAGCCAAGGGCGGCGGCGGCAAGAAGCCGTTCCGCAAGGCGGCAGCGGCCAAGGCGCCGGCAACCGGAAAGACGACGGCCAAGAAAACGGCGGGCAAGAAGCCGGCCGCGAAGAAAAAAGGGTAGGACGGCGTGGCGCGCAGGATCACCGGTAGAAGCCACGGCGATCCGCGCACCGCCGACACGAGGGCCAAGGTCAAGGACGACTATCGGCCCTCGCGTGACGAAATCCTGCGCTACATCGCCGAAAATCCCGATCGCGCCGGCAAACGCGACATCGCCAAGGCGTTCGCGTTGCGCGGCGACGACCGCATCTGGCTGAAGGATATTTTGCGCGACCTGCAGGACGAAGGCGTCCTGACCAAGGAGCGCAAAAAACTCGCCCGCGTTGGCGCCCTGCCCCATGTCGCCGTGCTCGATATCTTTGGCCGTGACGGCGACGGCATTTTGCTGGCGCATCCAGCGGAAGCCGTCGGCACTGGTGAGCCACCCGTTGTCTCCATCCGGATCTCGCGCAGCGGCAACGGCCCGGCGCCCGGCATCGGCGACCGCGTGCTGGCCAAGACCTTTCCAACCAACGAAGCGACAGGCCCCGCCTATACCGGGCGGGTGATGAAGATCTTCGAGAAGCGCAGCGATGCGGTTCTCGGTGTCTTTCGCATCCTGCAGGACGGCACCTTCCGCATCGAGCCGGTCGAGCGGCGCCAGCCCGAACTGATCGTCGACAAGGAATTCCAGAACGGCGCCAGGAACGGCGACCTCGTCGAGGTCGAGCCGGCGCGCGCCTCCCGCTATGGGCTGCCGAGAGCCAAGGTGCTCAACGTGCTGGGTTCGCTGACCAGCGAAAAGGCGGTCTCGATGATCGCCATCCACGCGCATGACATTCCGCATATTTTTCCAGCCGACGTCATCGCCGAGTCCGAAGCGGTCAAGCCTGCAACGATGGATCACCGCGAAGACTGGCGCGACCTGCCGCTGGTCACCATCGATCCGGCCGACGCCAAAGACCACGACGACGCCGTTTTCGCCACCCCCGATCTCGACGAGAAGAACCCTGGCGGTGTGGTCGCCACAGTGGCGATCGCTGATGTCGCCGCCTACATCCGCTATGGCACGGCACTCGACCGCGAAGCGCTGAGACGCGGCAATTCGGTCTATTTCCCGGATCGCGTCGTGCCGATGCTGCCCGAGCGCATCTCCAACGATCTCTGCTCGCTGCGCGAAGGGCAGGACCGCCCGGCGCTGGCGGTGCGCATGGTTTTTTCGGCCGACGGCCGCAAGCTCCGGCACTCCTTCCATCGCGTGATGATGAAGTCGGCGGCAAAACTTGCCTACCAACAAGCCCAGGCGGCGATCGACGGCGTGCCGGACGACAAGACCGGTCCGATCCTCGACACCGTGCTGAAGCCGCTGTGGGACGCCTATGCGATCCTGAAGCGTGGCCGCGACGGCCGCCAGCCGCTCGAGCTCGACCTGCCCGAGCGCAAGATCCTGCTCAAGCCCGATGGCACAGTCGATCGCGTCATCGTTCCGGAGCGGCTCGATGCTCACAAGCTGATCGAAGAATTCATGATCCAGGCCAATGTTGCCGCGGCCGAGACGCTGGAGGCGAAGAAGCAGGCGCTGGTCTACCGCGTCCATGACGCGCCTTCGCTGGCCAAGCAGGAATCGCTGCGCGAATTCCTTCAGACGCTCGGGCTGTCGCTGGCGCGCGGCGCGCAGATGCGGCCAAGCCAGTTCAACGGCATTCTGGAGGGCGTGCGCGGCGCCGACAATGAAGGTCTGGTCAACGAGGTGGTGCTGCGCTCCCAGAGCCAGGCTGAATATTCGCCCAAGAACATCGGCCATTTCGGCCTCAACCTCAGGCGCTACGCGCATTTCACCTCCCCGATCCGCCGCTACGCCGACCTGATCGTGCATCGCGGACTTATCGCCGCACTCGGCCTCGGTCCGGGCGGGCTGACGCAGGACGAGGAGGCACGGCTCGAAGACATTGGCGTGCTGATCTCAGCCACGGAACGGCGCGCAATGGCGGCTGAGCGCGATACAGTCGACCGGCTGATCGCCGCCTATCTCGCCGAGCGCATCGACGACCGGTTCGACGCCCGCATCTCCGGCGTCACCAAATCGGGACTATTTGTCCAATTGCCGCAGTATGGCGCAGATGGTTTCATCCCGGTGTCAACTTTGAATGGCGATTACTATATATACGACGAAGCGGCCCGCTCCCTGTTCGGAGAACGTTCGGGCAAAGGCTACCAGCTCGCGGACCGCGTTGAGGTCCGGCTCGTCGAGGTGGCACCAATGGCCGGCGCGATGCGCTTCGAGATGTTGACCGACCCGAAGCCTTTGCCAGGTTCCAAGCGGTCGTTTCACAAGGCCAAGGGCCGCGCCCGCGCGTCGCAATCGCGACCGGGTTCGCGTGGCAGGAGAAGATGATGGCAACAGCCATGGAAGACCAGGTTTTCGGCGGCGAACATCACTCGGGTCGGGCCGCCCGCCCGCTGTGGACGGCGATGAAACGCGGCATGCTCGGCCGCTGCCCGCATTGCGGCGAAGGCAAGTTGTTTCGCGCCTTCACCAAGACCGTCGATAAATGCAGCGTCTGCGGCGAGGAATTGTACCACCACCGCGCCGACGACCTTCCAGCCTATCTCGTCATCGTCATCGTCGGCCACATCGTGCTTGGCGCCTTCATGGCCGTCGAGGCGACATCGACACTGTCCACCTGGCAACACATCGCCATCTGGGTACCGCTGACCATCATTCTGGCGGTGGGGCTGCTACAGCCGGTCAAGGGTGCCGTCATCGGACTGCAATGGGCCTTCTATATGCACGGATTCGGCGGCGAGCATGACGTGATCGACCCCCATCCCGGGGTCTAGGTCAAAGTTGGCTGCGCTCGCTGGTGCAACATACCGACCGTGAAAGGCCACTTTCGCTTGCCAGAAGTTTCCGCTAGGTCCTGCGCATGGACGGTATGACCAAGGCGGAAGTCGACAGGATCGAGCGGAGCATGATCGCACACAGCGACCAGCCAATTCGTCCGCGCGACGCGGCGACCCTGATCCTGCTCGACCGCGAGGGCGACGAGGTGCTGGTCCTGATGGGCCGTCGTCATGCCGGCCACGCCTTCATGCCAGGCAAGTTCGTCTTTCCCGGCGGCCGCACCGATCCGGCCGACAGCCGCATCGCGGTCGCCGCCGCTTTGCATCCGGAGCAGGAGGCAAAGTTGATCGCCGGGCCGGGCCGTACAAGCGCTGCGCGGGCCCGCGCCATTGCCTTGTCGGCCATTCGCGAGACCTATGAGGAAGCCGGGCTGCTGATCGGCCGCAAAGGTGCTTTCGCCACCGCCAGACCCGATTGGCAGGGCTTTGCCGAACACGGCGTGCAACCCTCTCTCGACATGCTGCGCTTCGTCGCGCGCGCCATCACGCCACCCAACCGGGTGCGCCGCTTCGACACACGTTTCTTCAGCGCCTGGCGCGATGACGTCGCCGTCGAACTGCCGGGTGGCGGCCCGACCAATGAACTCGAAGAACTGGTCTGGCTGCCGCTGGCCAAGGCCAGGGAAGCCGACATACCCGACATCACCCGAACGATCCTGGACGAGCTCGAAAAGCGCCTCGCCCATGATCCGCAGTTGCGTCCGGGCGGTCCTGTGCCCTTCTACCGGCTAGTCCGCAACCGCTTCACCCGCGAAATTCTGTAGAACATCGAGTATTTAGACATCCCATGACGGTCGATACCCAACCACAGGGCGACGAACGCGTACACTGGCTGCCGATGGTGGCGGCGATCTCGTCGATCAGCGTCGTCGGCATCGCCATCGGCCTCGGTATGCCGCTGCTCAGCGTCATTCTCGAAACGCGCGGCCATTCGGCGTCGATGATCGGCCTCAACACGGCCGTCGCCGGCCTGGCCTCGATCGCCGGTGCCCCGCTGGCGACACCACTCGCCATGCGCTTCGGCGTGGCCTGGACGATGATTGCCATGATTGCCACCGGCGCCCTGGCCTTCGTCGGCTTCCACTTCGCACCGGATTTCTGGATGTGGTTTCCGCTGCGCATTGTGCTGCACATCGCTCTGACGGTGCTGTTCATCCTGTCGGAATTCTGGATCAGCACCTCGGCGCCGCCGCATCGGCGTGGCCTTGTGCTCGGCATCTACGCCACTGTCCTGTCGCTCGGCTTTGCTGCGGGACCGTGGCTGTTTGCCCATCTCGGCAGTTCGGGCTTCAGGCCATTCGGCGTCATCATCGCATTGGTGACGCTGGCCGCCATTCCGGTGCTGGCGGCGCGCAATGAGAGCCCGACCATCGCTTCCGATGGCGAAACCAGCAATTTCCTGCGCTACATCTGGCTGGTGCCGTCGGCAACCGCCGCCGTGCTGGTGTTCGGCGCCGTCGAAACCGGCGGCTTTGCGTTGTTCCCGGTCTATGGCAACCGCATCGGCTACTCCGAGGCCGACGCAGCCCTTCTCCTGACCATGATCGGCCTCGGCAATGTGCTGCTGCAGATCCCGATCGGCATGATCAGCGACCGCGTCAGCGACCGCCGCTATCTGCTGATTGCCTGCGCCACTGTCGGCCTTGCCGGCACGGTCTTCATGCCCTGCTTTGCGCAGAACTGGCACCTGATGGCGGCCCTTCTGTTCGTCTGGGGCGGTGTCGTTGCAGCCATGTACACAATCGGCCTTGCCCATCTCGGCTCGCAGCTCTCCGGCCACGAGCTGGCGTCGGCCAACGCCGCCTTCGTGCTCTGCTACGGCGTTGGCATGGTGCTCGGTCCGCAAGCGATCGGCATCGGCATGGATGCGTTCGGTCCATCTGGCTTCGGCTGGTCGCTCGGCCTGTTCTTCGCCGCCTACATCGGCCTGGTCAGCGTCAGGCTGGTCCGCAAGATCCTCCTGTAGCGCCACGCTGCTTCCAGCCTGCATTTCACGCGGCGACACGACAGGCTGCTGACAGAACCGTGTCAGCAGCCTCCGGTTATAAGGTTCCCTCAAAATATCTGAAGTTGAGGATTCTCCCATGATCGACAGCGGCTTTGAAACCACTTCGTTGCGAATGACATTGCTCCTGCTGGTGACCTTTCAGGCGCCGGCCGCCGATGTCGACCGCATCATGGATGCGGTGGTGGCGATAGCGCCGCTGGCGATGGGCAAATATGACCGCAACGCCTACCAGTCGGCACATGGCATCGAACGCTACAGGCCGCTCGACGGGGCGGCCGCCGGCGCCGAGACCGAGTTGCGGCGTCGCCCCGGCACAGTCGAGGTTTCGTTCGAACTGCCCGACGACCAGGTGCTGGCCGCGCGCGTCGTTGAGGCTATTTTCCAGGCGCACTCCTACCAGGAGCCGGTGATCCGCATCCAGCCGATCCTGGCCAGCCGCTCCAAGGGGCTGGACGACCGCGCCAATCCGAATCGCTGGTGGAACACCACCGGAGACTGGAAGAAGGTTGGGGCGCCCGCGAGAGAAAGCGCATGATTTGAGGCTACTGGCCTGCTCCGGCGGGTGGTACAAGCTTCGCCGGGCTTGACTTTCCAGGCACGTTCTTTATGTGTCGCGCCAAGTTTCCCGCGTCCGGGTGTTTCCCCGTGCTCCAGCGGCCAAAACCCCACGAACATAACGGACTGAAATCATGGCCAAAGCCGCAAACATCAAGATCAAGCTTCTGTCGACCGCCGACACCGGTTTCTTCTACGTGACCAGCAAGAACAGCCGCACCAAGACCGACAAGCTGTCGTTCCGCAAGTACGACCCGGTCGCCAAGAAGCACGTCGAGTTCAAGGAAACCAAGATCAAGTAATCTGGTTTCTCCTAAAATGCCGAGACGCCGCCCAATGGGCGGCGTTTTCGTTTGCAGGACCATCGGACGGCAGCCCGTTGAGGCGTTACGCTTTTCGCGGAATTTCTGCGGAGTCGCCGTGATGGTGCGGTCGCCTGGGTCGCCATGTCACCGGGCAGGCCGGCGTTGCTGGAATTTTGCCAGCCACTGGCGGACGCGGAAAATACTGCGTGGTGACCTGAACCGCCTCGGCTGTCGCCTCATCGAACAGCAGCTCGATCACCTTCAAGGCCTCGTCGAGGCCTGATGAAATGCCTCCACCGGTCAGTCGGTTGCCGGATCTGACGAAGCGGGCATGAGTCGTATCGACCTCGATCTTGGGGAAGGTCTGCAGGCATTTGACGAACGCCCAATGGGTCGTGGCTTTGTGACCGTCGAGCAGCCCGGCGCGTGCGAGCAACAGCGCCCCCTCGCATACGGAGCAAACCCAGAGCGCATCCGCCGCCACCTGTCGGAGGTAGGCGAGAAAAGGCGAATTGGCATTCGACATGATTGCGCTCAACGCTTCCGGCGCACCGCCCGGGACCCAGAGGACATCGAGCGTTGGCGTTTTGGCAAAGCTGGCATGGGCTTCGAAACGCAACCCGTTCACGGTCGTGACCGGGCCACCGTCGGCGGAGAGGATCTGGCAATCGAGACCCTTCGCCGGGTCGACCCATTTGAACATCTCGTAGGGCCCGGCCACGTCGAGCAAGTCCACGCCGTCATAGACCGGAATTCCGAGTTTCATGGCCTCCCTCCTCCTGCTTCCGCAAAATCACTATGCAGCAGCAGGCGCCGTTTTAGCCAACGCGATCGCCGCTTTTCGGATCGAACAGATGCAGCGACGCCGGGTCGGCCGACAGCCGTACCACGTCGCCGGGCTTCACGCCGGCGCGGCCCATGGCGAAGACGCAAAGCTGCTGGCCAGCCAGCTTGACGTAGAACTGCGTCGAAAGCCCGAGCGGCTCCACCACCCCCACCTCGCCCTGCAATTCGCCGTCAGCGGCCAGCCTGATGTGCTCGGGCCGCAGACCGACGGTGATGACGTCACTGTCCTTCAGCGCCAGGCCATCCGGCAGGCGCAACGCCTGACCGTCGGCCAGCATGGCTTCCGACGTGCCCCCCTTCCGAACCGTTGCCGGTAGGAAATTCATACCCGGTGAGCCGATGAAGCCGGCGACGAACATGTTGGCCGGCCGGTCATAGAGATCCAGCGGAGCGCCGACCTGCTGGATCAGCCCGTCATGCATGACGACGATCCTGTCGGCCATGGTCATGGCCTCGATCTGGTCGTGGGTCACATAGACCGAAGTGGTCTTCAACTGCTGGTGCAGCGCCTTGATCTCGGCACGCATATGGACGCGCAGCTTGGCGTCGAGGTTCGACAGCGGCTCATCGAACAGAAACACCTTGGGATCGCGCACGATGGCACGGCCCATGGCGACGCGCTGGCGCTGGCCGCCGGACAACTGCCGCGGCAGGCGCTGCAGGAAAGTGTCGAGCCCGAGCCGCTTGGCCGCACCGTCCACCCGCGCGTCGATCGCCGGCTTCTCGGCCTTGCGCAGCATCAGGCTGAAACCCATGTTCTTCGATACGTCCATATGCGGGTAGAGCGCGTAGGACTGGAACACCATGGCGATGTCGCGGTCCTTCGGTGCGACGTCGTTGACCAGCCGCTCGCCGATGCGGATCTCGCCGCCGGAAGCCTCCTCCAACCCGGCGATCATGCGCAAAAGCGTGGACTTGCCACAGCCTGACGGACCGACCAGGACGACGAACTCGCCATCGGCGATTTCAAGGTCGACCGCGTGCAGGACACGGACAGTGCCATAATCCTTGCGGACCTTATCGAGCGTAACAGAGGCCATCGATCTATCCTTTGACGGCGCCGGCGGTCAGGCCGGTGACGAGATAGCGTTGCAGGAAAGCGAAGAAGATGCAGACCGGGATCAGCGCCAGGATGGACGCCGCCATCATCTGCCCCCAGTCGACGGCGAACTTGCCGATGAAGGTGAGCAGGCCGACCGCGAAGGTCTTCTGGTCGTCGCTGGAAATCAGCATCAGCGCGAACAGAAGCTCACTCCAGGCCGCGGTGAAGACGAAGCCGAGCGTCGCGCCCATGCCCGGCAGCGTCAGCGGCACGATCACCTTGCGCATCGCCTGCGCGCGCGTACAGCCGTCGATCATCGCCGCTTCTTCCAGGTCCTTCGGGATGCCGTCGAAGAAGGATTGCATCAGAAAGGTGGCAAAGGCGGTGTTGAAGGCGGTGTAGATGATGATCAGCCCGGTCAGGCTGTTGATCAGGCCGATCTGCCCCATGACGCGGTAGATCGGCGGAATAACCATCACCAGCGGAAACGTCTGGGTCAACAAGAGCATCAGCGCCAGTGCTGCCTTGCCGCGAAACGTGAAGCGCGACATGGCGTAGCCGGCGAGCGTGGCGACGACCGTCACCAGTGCCGCCGTCGACACCGAGACGATGACGCTGTTGAGGAAATAGCGCGGGAAATCGGTGGCCTCGAGCACGGTGACGAAGTTCTGCAACGTCATCTGCGAGGGCCAGAAGGTGATGCCTTCGGAATAGAGAAGCCGCTCCGGCGTGACCGAGATCTTCAGCGTCCAGTAGATCGGGAACAGCGCAAAGATCACGTAAGCCGCGACGGCGGCGTAGAGGCCGATGCCGCCGAAGAAGCGCTGCGAGGCTGAGCGTCCTGCGATCATCAGACGTGCCTCACCAGGGAGCGGCGGATGCCTATCAGTGCGATCGCATAGGCAATGAGCAGGACGAGCAGCAGCACGGCCACCGCCGAGGCATAGCCCTTGTCCAGCGACTTGAAGGCGCTGACATAGATGTAGACCGGCACCGTGTTGGTCGAGCCTGCCGGTCCGCCCTCGGTCATGACGAAGATGAGGTCGGCGAAGGTGGCGATCCAGATGGTGCGCAGCATCACCGTGATGGCAATGGTCGGCGCCAGGAACGGCAGCGTCACTTTGGTGAAGCGCTGCCAGGGCGAAGCGCCGTCGATCGCCGCCGCCTCATGCAATTCCGATGGAATGGATTTCAGCGCCGCCAGCAGCGTGATGGCGAAGAATGGAATGCCGAACCAGATATTGGCGACGATCGGCCCCCACATGGCGGTCGAGGGATCGGACAGAACATTGGTCGGTTCGGCCTTCAGCCCCAATGCATACAGCCAGTGCGGCAATGGGCCGATGATCGGATTGAACAGCCAGGCCCAGGTCAGGCCTGACAGGAAGGACGGCACCGCCCAGGGCAGGAACACCAGGGCCTGCACCACCTTGCGGCCCGGGAATGGCTTGTCGAGCAGCAGCGCCAGGCCGAGACCGAGGAAGAACTGGAAGAACAGGCTGGCGACGGTCCACCACAGCGTGTTGACCAGCGCCTGCCCGAGCACCGCGTCCGACAGCATTGCCCGATACTGTGCGAGCCCGACATATTCCGACTTGAAAGCCGAGAATTTGCGGAAGGAGTAGCTGATGCCGATGACCAGCGGCACCAGAAGCACCACGACCAGAAGGATGATCGCCGGGCTGAGATAGAGCCAGGGCTCGATGGCGGCGTGCGATCGCCACTTGCGACGCGGCTTGCCGGCGGATCGTATTTCGGACACGGCATAGGTCATTGGGGGCTCTACGGTGAAAGGTGGATGCCGGCGTCGGCGACAGCGTCCTTCTCCCCGTTTCACGGGGAGAAGATGCCGGCAGGCAGATGAGGGGCTGCGCAAACCTTCAAACGATGGCGCCGCCCCTAATCTGTCACTTCGTGACACCTTCTCCCCGTGAACGGGGAGAAGGGAACAAAACTACTTCTTGTTCTTCGCCAGCCAGTCCTGCTGTTCCTTGGTCAGGAAGGCAGCCCATTGGTCGGCGACGTCCTTGGCCGTCTTCTGGCCAAGCAGCACTTCCTGGAAATTCTTGATCGCCACCTGGTCGACGAAATTGCCAAGGTTCTCCAGATGCGTCGGCGGCGTCACCATTTCATACTTGGAGGTGTCGCTCAGCTCCGTGAACCAGCCCTTGAACTGCTCGGTCTTGAAATGGGGATCCTGGTCGGCACCATTGTGGATCGGGACGACGCCAACCTCCTTGGCCCATTCCAGATTGTCCTTGGGGGACAAAAGCGTTGCCATCAGCCTCCAGGCGTCGTCCTTGTGCTGCGAGTTGGCGAACATCGCCCAACCGGCATAGCCAAGCGTCGGATAAGACTTGCCGCTCGGCCCGACCGGCAATGGCGCCACAGCGAAGTCGTCGGCACTCATCTTGTCGGCGATGCCGAGCAGTGCGTCCGGATCCTGGTTGAGCATGGCGCAGGTACCGGAATAGAAGCCGGTGACCGTCTCGTTGAAGCCCCAGCTCACAGCATCCTTCGGCGCCAAGCCATTCTTGTACATGTCGGCCAGCATCTGCAGACCCTTGACCGAGCCTTCGTCGTTGATGGTCGAGGTGCCATCCTCGTTGAAATAGCCGCCCTTGCCGGCTGCGATATTCATGAACATGTGCATGCCGTTGAAGGCGCCCGGACCGCCGCGCAGGCAGTAGCCATATTTGCCCGGTATTGCCGAGATCTTCTTGGAGTCGGCGATGAAATCGTCGAGCGTCGCCGGCGGGCCGTCTAGGCCGGCTTCCTTGAACAGCTTCTTGTTCCAGAACAGCGCGTTCACGTAGTAGCCGTACGGGATCATGAACTGCGTGTTGTTGACGGTCGAGCCGAATTGCTTGGCGCGCTCGCCGAGCGTCTTGGCGTCGTCCCACTTGGCCATGTAGGGGCCGAGATCCTCGAGCTGGGCATTGTTGGCATAGAGGCCCATCCAGCGTTCCGGCATCTCGACCACATCGGGCGTATCGCCGGCCTGCACCATGGTCAGGAATTTTTCGAAGGCCTGGCCCCAGGGCAGCGAGATCAGCTCGACCTTGACGCCGGGATTGGCGGTTTCGAATTCGGCGATCTGTTTCTTCAGGAATTCGGTGCGCGGCGGGCTGGTGATGACTTCGACCATCTTGAGGGTCGAATCGGCCACAGCACTTCCGGCGGAAATCGCCAGCCCCGCAACGGTGGCAAGCATGACGGTCAGTTTTTTCATGTTCAAGACTCCCATTTTGAACCCGCTTGTTATTTTCTGGCTTTTTCGAAGGCCTGGGCGACGTCCGCCCACAGGTCTTCGACACTTTCCAATCCGACATTGAAGCGGATGGTTCGGGGGCTGACGCCGAAGCGCGCCATCGAATTTAGGCCCGGCGTCTGCTCGAGCGACGCCTTGGCAGGCACGACCAGGCTCTCATGCCCGCCCCAGCTGACGCCGATGCGGAAATAGTTGAGCGCGTCGACGAAGACGGGGATGTCGATATCGTCCGTCACCTCGAAGGAGAACAGCCCGGCATAGCCGGCCAGCGTCGCCTTGCCGGGATGGTTCGAATAGGCAGGATGGTTGACGCGCTCGACATTGGCATGCGCCTTCAGCCGCTCGGCGAGGGTCAGGCCGCTTTTCATGTGGTGCGGCAGGCGCAGCGGCAGCGTGCGCAAGCCGCGCAGGAGCAGCCAGGCCTCGAACGGCGACAGCTTGCCGCCGAGATAGGAATAGGTCTGCTCGTTGATATGCTTGATATGGGCGGCAGATCCGGCCACGACGCCGGCCACGGTGTCGCTGTGGCCACCGAGATATTTCGAGGCCGAGTGCAGCACCAGGTCGACGCCGTGGGTGATCGGCTTCTGGAACACCGGCGTTGCCCAGGAATTGTCGATGCTGGTGATGATGCCCTGCTCCTTCGCCAACCGCGTCAGATGCGCGATGTCCTGGAGCTCGAACATCATCGAGGTCGGGCTTTCCAGGTAGAGCAGCTTGGCGCCGGGAAGTGCCGCCGCGACCGCGTCCGGGTCGGAGCCATCGACGTAATCGACTTTGATGTTGAGCCGCGGCAAGAGCCGCTCGAAAAGCCGGTACGCATCGCCGTAGCAGTTGCGCACCGCCACGATGCGCTCACCGGCACCGACGAAAGCAAGCACGGTGGCGCTGATCGCGGCCATGCCGCTGGAAAAGCCGCGCGCGGCCTCAGCGCCCTCGAGCGCGGCCACACGCGCCTCGAACTCCATCACCGTCGGATTGTCGCCGCGTGAGTAGATCGGCTGCTTTCGTTTGCCGGCGAAGGTGTCGGCCATCTCGGCATAGTTGGCGAACGTGAACAGCGAGGTCTGATAGATCGGCGGCACCACCGCGCCGCCGGGGAACGGCTCGTCATGCGCCAACAGCGTTGCCGCCTCGGCGAGATAATCGTGGTCGAAACCGGATGGCTGCTCGTTCATGTCTGGCTCGAAAGTTTGAGTTTGGCCGCACCGCGCTTCAGATCGTCCTCGACGGTGGCGATCAGCTTGAGCGCCTCGGCGCGGGCGCCTTGCGGGTCACGCGCGGCGATGCATTCGTAGATGGTGCGGTGATAGGGAAAGCTGGCATGGCCGAAGTCGCGCACGCCGAGCGGATGCTCCCAAAAGCGATGGAACAACTCGTGCATGGCGGCGATGATCTGCTCGAACAGCGGATTGCCGGAGACCCGGTAGATCGCCTGGTGGAACTCCCAGTCCTCTTCCGACGACATGCCGTCGCGCGTGCGAAACGCCTGCTCCATGATGTCGAGCTTGCGCGCGATCTCGGCAATGTCGGTCTGGCTTGCACGCTCGGCACAGAGTGCGGCGGCCTCGGCTTCCAGCGCGCGGCGGATTTCCAGCGTCTGCATCAGGCTGGTGAAATCATTGCCGCCCGCCAGCGTCAGCGGCATATGCAGCATGCCGGGTGAAACGGCCGCCTTGAGGTAGGTTCCGCTGCCCTGCCGGCGCTCGACCAGACCGAGCCCTTCCCAGCGCGTTAGCGCCTCACGCACCGTGTTGCGGCTGACCTTCAGCCGTTCGGCAAGAATGCGCTCTGTCGGAAGTCGCTCGCCGGGCTGCAAGGCTTCGGCGCGAACAAACCCAACCAACGCCTTCAGCACGGCGTCATCGCGCGCCGTCGTCTGAATGGGTGGCAGGCTGTTCTGGTCCACGCTCTCTCCAAGTGGTCCAATGGTCCAACCAATTTCTGCATGGAAAAAAGCTCCTGTCAATCGATTGTCAGCAGACCGCGCCGCCGCAAGCGGCGACGCGATGCGTTTCAAGAGGTTACGTCTGCTTCATTGTAGCCGTGGCGCCACGGCAGGCGGGCCGAACCAGGCTGTCAGCGCCTCGGCAAGCCCAAGACGGGTTCCGTCCCCTACCCAGGCCACATAGCCGTCGGGCCGGATCAACACCGCGGTCGGAGCGGCAATGGGACCAAGGACCGGAAGCTCCCACGGACCGGAATATGTGGCGTCGATCTGCTGGACCCGCTCCCCCCACGGTGTGATGTCGAAGCCGCCTGGCTGACCGAAGTTCAGCATGACCGGCCGGGCATCATGCAGCAGGGCAAAGACTCTCAGCGGGCCGTTGGCAGTGAGCAGGTCGAGGTCGGGCATCCGCCGGCCGAGCAGAGGATGCCCCTCGCCGAGATTGTAGTGAACGCCCAGACCGGACATCTCGCCGGCCATTCGTCTGCGCGGTTCGTCCATCCCGAACAGTTCGGCAACGATGTCGCCCATCGCCTTGCCGCGGTCGTCCATACGCCGAAGCGCAACCTGTGCCATCGTGTTCTGCAAGACACGGGCGGCGACCGGGTGGCGCTCAGCCTGGTAGGTATCGAGGAGGCTCTCAGGTGAGATCCGCTTGACCACCTGCGCCAGCTTCCAGCCGAGGTTGACCGCATCCTGTACGCCGATGTTGAGACCCTGCCCGCCCATCGGGGGATGGATGTGCGCGGCATCGCCCGCCAGCAGGACGCGTCTGTCACGATAGGTCGCGGCTTGCCGCGTCATGTCGGTAAATCGTGAGAGCCAAGTCGGACTGTGGACTCCATAGTCGGTCCCATAGATGGCAACCAGCGCCTCGCTGAGATCGCGAAGCGTGGGTTCTCCACCGGTCTCCAGTCGCGGTTCTGTCAGCAGGACGCCGACTGTCCCACCCTCTCCGGTCTTGCCCAAAAGCGTGGATACCGGAGTCCGTCCTCCGGAAGCCGAATGGCGGCTCCTCAGACATCTCGACCTCGGCGATCATCCAGCTCATCGTCGGATCCCATCCGGCGAATTCGATGCCGGCTGCTTTTCGGATGAGGCTTCGCCCTCCGTCACAGCCCACCAGATAATGTGTCTTCATACGTTGGCCATCGGCCAACTCGATGATGACCCGGCTGTCGTCTTGCGCCAACGCCGCGACCTCCTGTCCGCGATAGATCGGCACTTTCAACTCGTCGACCCAACCGGCCAATATGCGTTCAATGTGGTTTTGACGCAGCCCGAGCAGGCAGTTGTGCCGCGTTGGAAAGTCGCTGATGTCCAGCCGGATCATGTGGAAGCCCACGACCTGAAAGCGTTGTCCTTGCGACAAAAACCGGTCGGCGATCCCACGCTGATCCAGAACTTCGATCGTGCGTGCATGCAGGCCGCCCGCACGCAAGCCAACAAGCTCCTGGTTGGGACGCCGTTCGACAATGGCAACGTCGACACCCACCAGCGCGAGTTCAGCTGCCAGCATCAACCCTGTCGGGCCACCTCCGGCAATCACCACCGCATGATCGGTCATTACAGCCATTATCGCACTCTCCGTTCCGTACCCTTGGGTTAGGCCGACGGTTTTACGGGAGGAGCCGGGTCTTGCCGCAAGCCCCTTGTGCGCCATATGTATGAACTGGAGAGGTAGCCCTCCCTCAGAGGCCAGCCACCAACAAAGCCTCTCGCGCAATGACAGGGCGCGCCATATGGCTATCGCCGCTGATCACAGGATCCGGATTTTTCACACGCAAAAAGCAGAGTCATCCGTGCCTTGGCACGGAGCTCCGATGTTCTGTTTGGAGAAGGGGGCCGGTCGGCGTTTGGCAGCGGTACGAGGAGGCCACTATGCGCCAGCGCCGGCCGGCCGACCCCACGGACCCAGGAGATGCGGCGGACCTGAGCATCATGGGGTATTTCTAGGGATCGAGCCGGCTGACTACCCTCGTGCCGGCTTCGTCTTGGCCTGCACACTTGCGCAAGAGCTTATGAAAATCAACCATTTCTTAACCAAGGCTCGCGAATCGCTTGGATTAAGGTAAACGGGTAACCCTATCGGCTTGACTGGAAAATCGGGCCTTTGCGGGTTACGCCGCCTTGGCGACGACGCGGTTGCGGCCGCCGCTCTTGGCTTCGTAGAGAGCGAGGTCGGCACGTTTCATCAGCGCCGCCACCGTGTCCACCCCCTTCAGCACCGACGACACGCCGACACTGACGGTGACTTCGGTCGTCTTGCCGTCCGGGCCGATGGCAAAAGGCGCCTGGGCAATTTCGGCGCGAATGCGTTCGGCCACCCTTTCGGCCACCGTGCCGTCAGTGTCCGGCATGACCACGACGAACTCCTCGCCACCAAAGCGGCAGGCAAGGTCGATGCCCCGGACATTCTTGCGCAGCCGTCGCGCGAATTCCCGCAACACATCGTCGCCGCCGTCATGGCCGTGCGCGTCGTTGATCGACTTGAAACGATCGAGGTCGGTGATCATCACCGACAGCGGCCGCCGCCGCGCCACGGCGCGATCGAACAGCGTCTGCAGATGGCTGTCGAGGTAGCGGCGGTTGTGCAGTCCGGTCAGCCCGTCGGTCACCGCCATTTCGATGGTTTGGGTGACGCTGGCGCGCAGCTGGTCGTTGTAGCGCTTGCGGCGCACCTGGGTGCGCAGCCGCGCTGTCAGTTCTTGCTGGTCGATCGGCCGTATCAGATAGTCGTTGATGCCGAGCTCCAGGCCACGAATGATGCGCTCGTCCTCGCCCGCCTCCGCCAGCAGGATGATCGGAACGAAACGGGTGCGGTCGAGCGAGCGCAACTGCGAACAGAGCCGGAGCGGATCGAAATCCGCAAAGGCCGTAGAGATCATCACGCATTCGTAGGGCGTCTCGGCGGCCTGGAAGAAGCCGGCATGCGGATCGCTGGTGACGTCGACGTCGGCACGGTCGCGCAGCATCTTCTGGATGCGCTCGACCGAGGATTTGCGCTCGTCGATCAAAAGCACTTTCGGCGTCGTGTCCTCGGAGGCGAAATTGCGGCTCAGCAATTCTTCGATACCAATGTTGCGCGTCGTCGAGGCGCGCAGCCGCAACTCGTCGGTCAGCGACTTCAGCCGGACCAGGCTCTTGACGCGCGTCATCAGTTGCAGGTCGTTGACCGGTTTGGTCAGGAAATCATCGGCGCCAGCTTCGAGCCCGCGCACGCGGTCGGAAACCTGGTCGAGCGCGGTGATCATCACCACCGGAATGTGCGACGTCGCCGGGTCGCTCTTCAGCCGTCGGCAGACTTCGAACCCGTCCATGTCGGGCATCATCACGTCGAGCAGCACGACATCGACCTTGCCATTCTCGCAGGTCTCGATGGCGTCCGGCCCGTTGGTGGCGGTCAACACCTCGAAATATTCGGCCAGCAGCCGGACCTCCAGCAGCCGCACATTGGCAGGGATGTCGTCGACGACGAGGATCCGTGCAGTCATGTCACAAGGCTCCGGCTTGGCTGGAAGGGCGCATCACGCATCGCCCAGATAGGATTTGATGGTTTCGATGAAACGCGGCACCGAGATCGGCTTGGAGATATAGGCTTCGCAGCCACCCTGGCGGATGCGTTCCTCGTCGCCTTTCATCGCGAAGGCGGTCACCGCGATGACCGGGATGACGTGCAACTCGTCATCCTCCTTCAGCCATTTGGTCACCTCCAGCCCCGACACTTCAGGCAACTGGATGTCCATCAGGATGAGATCCGGCCGGTGCTTGCGCGCCAGATCGAGCGCTTCCAGGCCGTTGCGGGTGCGCACGGTCTCGTAACCGCTTGCTTCGATGAGGTCCCGAAAGAGCTTCATATTGAGCTCATTGTCCTCGACGATCATGACCTTCTTCGGCATCGATATCCCGTCCCGGCCGTCCTTCCGCTCGAAGGCAGCCGTCATGCGTCCATCTGAAAGACGCACCAAACCCTGCGTCACTCTACGGCAATATCATTGACGAAACGGAAATCCGTGGCGCAAAAAGCTGTCTGGATTCCACCTCGGGCGCCGCTCTAATGGCTTGCCGCAAGCATCTCTTGCCATTACTGCGGGAGAGACTCATTCCACACACCGAAGGTAGTGATGGCAAACGCAGCGTCAATGCGCGAGGAAGCGGAATCGATTGCGGTGAAGGCTCTGGCCTTCGTCGCCTCCGATCCGGAGCTGTTGCCGCGCTTTCTGGCAATTACGGGCATCGAGGCGCATTCGATCCGCAAGGCTGCCGGCGAACCAGGATTCCTGGCTGGCGTCCTGCAGTTCATTCTCGCCCACGAACCGACGCTGATGCGGTTTGCCGAGGAAACCGGCACGCCGCCAGCAACTGTCGGCAAGGCCTTGCGGGTGCTGCCGCTGGGCGACGACAACCATGAGCATTCCATATGAGCGATGATCCCGAGACCGCACGCCAGATCGAGGAACTGGCGGCGGACAGCCGCCCGCTGCTGGTGCTCGATGTCGACGACGTGGTGCTCGAATTCATCCGCCCGTTCCCGAATTTCCTCAAGGCGCGTGGTTTCGGCCTGACGCTGGCCTCGTTCCGGCTGACCGGCAACATCGCCGAGACGGCGAGCGGCCGCCTGATCGAACAGCCCGAAGTCACAGCACTTCTGGGCGATTTCTTTGACGCCCAAGCCGACTGGCAGAGCATCGCCGACGGTGCCGCGGATGCCCTGACGGGATTGGGCGATCGCGCCGAGATCATTCTGCTGACGGCCATGCCGCACAAGCACCGTGCCGTGCGTCGCGCCCATCTCGATGCACTCGGGCTGAGCTACCCGCTCCTGACCACTGAAATGGCCAAGGGACCAGCAGTGGCCAGGCTTCGCGGTAACAGCGGCCGGCCAGTGGTTTTCGTCGACGATCAGCCGCACAATCTGGCGTCGGTGCGGGCCTCGGTCGCCGACGCCGGTCTGTTCCATCTGATGGCCGACAATTCGCTGCGCGCATTCCTGCCGCCGGTGCCGGACGACATCATCGTCGTCCAGGACTGGCACGAAGCCGCGCCGAAGATTGCGAACGCGCTGGGGCTCTAACGCAATTCCAGGAAAAAGTTTGAAACGGTTTTCCGCCCGGAATTGCGCCAAAACAGAGAGATAGAGGCCAGCCTCAGGGATTCAGCTTCGCTCCCGCCCCGCCGCTGTCGTCCCCACTGTCGTCGCCGCTGTCATCCACACTGTCGTCCACGGCCGGATCGGCGGGCTTGACCATGACGCCGTTGACCATGACTGAACCGTCGGCCTTGGCGTTGACGACCCATTCGATGCGTCCATCGGGCAGGGTCTTGCCAAAACCCTTCACCATGAGAGCGGCAGGTACGTACTGCGCCACCTCCGGCTCCGACTTTGCCGCCGTCTGCAGGCCCTCGACGAGCTTGTCGAAGCCGGTGACGTCGACCGTCACGCTTGCCTCCGGCTTCTCGTCGGGGAAGGTCATTTCACCTTCCAGGGCGATCTCCGTATCCTTGTTCTTCACGGTGCTGTGGCCGATCACGACCTTCGGCGTCTTGGCCATGAAGTCGGCTTTGATTTGGTCGCCGAAATCAGCCGACAGCGGCGGATTCTTATTGAGATCAAAGGCTTCGATCGTCTTCTTCGCCATACTGTCGAGATCGATATTGGCGCCGCCGAAGTTCAGGTCGACATCGGTGGGCAACAGCGCCACGCTCCAACTCGGCAGAAGCTGTTGCGGCACGGTCAGCCCCGACGCCTTGATGGCATAGCTGATCTTGCCGTTCTGGGCGACGCCGTCGGACGCGAACGCAGTGCTGAGTTGCGTCGCGCCGAAATTGCCGACCGGGCTTTCCACCGTGAAATCCCTGAAACCGTAGGTTCCCTCGACATGCTCCCAAACCGGCAAGGCGGCGAGCAGAAGCGATTTGAGTTGCGCCTGGTTTGCCTTCAGCGTCGTCTCGTCTTCATTGGCCACGGCAAACGCCAGGAGATCGAGCAGCGGCTTTGTCCGCACTCCCTTGCCGCTGGCCTCGACCGACAGCTCCGGCGATTTGACGTTGACGGGGAATTTCAGCCCGCTTTCAGGGTCGTCGAAATTGATCGTCTCGACGAAATCAGACACCTTTTGCGAGGTTGTGAAATCGACACCGCCGGTCGCGGACTTGGTCGTGGCGATCGTTGCTGTGCCGGCTCCGGTGCTTGCTTCCATATGCTGTTTGGCATCCTTCGATGCCATCGTCATGCCGGCCATCGAGCTGCTGCCGCTGGTGAAGGCCGCAAGATTGGGGTCGTAGACGCCGGAACCCTTGCCGTCCTTGATCGAAAACTGCGTGCTTTGCAGACCCTCGGGCCCGTTGAACTCGAAAGAGGCGCTCTGCGAAAAATCCATCGAGACATCCCAGGATCCGTCGCTGCGCGGTTTGACCATCAAGGCATAGGGCGCAACGTCGACTTTCAGCAGCTTTTGATCGGGCAGTGATCCGGCAAGCGCCTTGAAATCAAACAAGATCTTGTAGGCATCGCCTTCCAGCGACACCTTCAGAATGCCTTTGTCGAGCGCCTGTTTGCCGACATAGCGGGCCAGGTCTTCGGACAATTGCTTCGCACCCTGACTGTCGACGGTCTGGCCGAAAGCAGGCGCGCTCAACGCAAGAAGAAAAACGAATGGCAGGGCACGGTTCACGCGAATTCTCCGTTTGACCTAATAGTGCCCAAAAGCGCGCAGCGGTTTGGGACAACGACATGCATAAAACAAAAGCCCAAAGCGCGTCGACTGAATCCGTTTCCGTGCAACGCGTCTCGGCAGGAACGCCTCGTTCGTCTGGTATGAAATTACCGCCACAACCGCAAGGTGAGATACAACGCCGCCAAGGTGCAAAACTGATTATAGCACAAGCCGCATCAACGGCCGGCCGGCCTTGCGCTCTACGAGCCGCTCGAAACCGGCCTTCTCGAACACCCGCGACGAGCCGACGAACAGGCCGATCGAACGCGAATCCCGGGACAGGTCTATCGGGCAGGCCTCGACCAACCGGGCTCCGTTGCTGCGGGCGAAATCGATACCGCCTTCGACCAGGCGATGCGTGATGCCTCTGCCGCGCGCCTTGGTGCGGATGAAGAAGCACGAGATCGCCCATACGGCCGGATCCATGGCGTCGGCGGCATCGACTGGTGCCGACCCCCTGCCCTGATTGTTCCATTCGGGCACGTCGGCGCGTGGCCCGATCTGCATCCAGCCGACCGCCTTGCCGTCTTCGAATGCCAGCAGGCCTGGCGGCGGACCGGCTTCGATGCGCGCCTTGATGTGGTCCTTGTTGCGTTCCCGGCTGCTCTCACGCCGTATCGCCGGCGCCAGCCGGAAATGCGTGCACCAGCAGCCATAACAGGCGCCCTGCTTGCCGAAGAGGTCCTCGAAATCCGCCCAGAGTTCGGGCACCAGCGGCGCTATGGTCGTGCTCATGCGTTCTCCCCAGGCCAGCCTTGTCGCAGGCCTTGCACTGTCGTACCATTGCTTCTGTTCTCTTTATGTTCGCAGCGATGGCGGCCCCTGTCAACAATCCCGATCACGGTTTTTGCCGCGACTGCCTGACGTTTCAGCGCAGCCTGACGCGCCGCTGCGAACGCTGCGGCAGCCCCCGGCTGGCGCGCCATCCGGAGCTTTACCGGCTGCATCTGGCCCATATCGATTGCGACGCCTTCTACGCGGCGATCGAAAAGCGCGACAATCCAGCACTCAAGGACAAACCGCTGATCATCGGCGGCGGCAAGCGCGGCGTCGTCTCCACCGCCTGCTACATCGCCCGCATCCAGGGCGTGCGCTCGGCAATGCCGATGTTCAAGGCGCTCGAAGCCTGTCCCGAGGCGGTCGTCATCAGCCCCAACATGGAAAAATACGTGCACGTCGGCCGCGAGGTGCGCGCCATGATGCAGGCGCTGACACCGCTGGTCGAGCCGCTCTCGATCGACGAGGCATTTCTCGACCTCGCCGGCACCGAACGTCTCCACGGCCTGCCTCCGGCAGTGGTGCTGGCGCGCTTCGCGCTTGCGGTCGAGAAGGAGATCGGCATCACCGTTTCAGCCGGCCTGTCCTACTGCAAGTTCCTCGCCAAGATAGCGTCCGATTTCCGCAAGCCGCGCGGATTCTCGGTCATCGGCGAGGCCGAGGCGGTCGGCTTCCTGGCAGCCCAGCCGGTGACGATGATCTGGGGTGTCGGCAAGGCGTTCAACGCCACGCTGGAACGCGATGGCATCCGCACCATCGGCCAGCTGCAGCAGATGGATCGTGGCGACCTGATGCGCCGCTACGGCACGATGGGCGACCGGCTCTACCGCCTTTCGCGCGGCGAGGACGTCCGCCGCGTCGATCCGGACCAGGACGCCAAGAGCGTATCGGCCGAAACCACCTTCGACACCGACATCGCTTCGCTCGATGAGCTTGTCGCGGTGCTGAGGGGGCTTTCGGAAAAGGTCTCGGCACGGCTGAAGAAATCCGGCATCGCCGGACGCACCGTGGTGCTGAAGCTCAAGACCCAGGATTTCAAGCTCCGCACGCGCAACCGCCAGCTCGGCGACCCGACCCGGCTCGCCGATCGCATCTTTCAGACCGGGGTGGAGCTCCTGCGCAAGGAGACCGACGGTACGAAATATCGGCTGCTCGGTATCGGCGTCAGCGACCTTTCGGACGACGACAAGGCCGACCCGCCCGACCTGGTAGACGTCCAGTCGCGCAAACGCGCCATGGCTGAAAGCGCCATCGATGCCCTGCGCGACAAGTTCGGCCGCAGGGCGGTGGAAACCGGCTATACGTTCGGCAAGGGCCGCGACGCCCACCCGCCCGAGCCGATCGAGGACTGACCCTGCTTGTCGGGTTTGTTGAGATTCACATCAGGCCGCGCCGAGAATGGTGGCTGCCGGGAACCGGAGCGGTGCGTACTTAACGCACCTGAGCGCCGTAAGCGCAGGATATCACCGTTGGAAGGCCGGCCTCACCTGAACATCGGCACGGTCGTCAGGTGCGCTGCAGATCGATCCTGCTCGTCACCACGCTCTTGCCGGTTTTCGGGTCGGTGTCGGTGACGGTCAGCCGCATGCCGTTCTCGCCTCGCTTCTCGACCTTCATCTGGGCCTTTCGATCACCGTTGACCGCCTTGGCCCAGCGGATGCCGAGATTGATCGCGTTGCCCGAGCGGCTGCCGTTGAGCTGTGCAGGCCCTGTACGAGAGCCGACATAGGTGCCGCTGTACTTCGCACCGCTGGATGTCAGGTCCGCGCTGATGGCGCGTGTCACCATAACCAGCCCGCGGCAATTGCCGTCCAGCGACAGCGAGGTCGACGTCGCGTTGGACTTGAACGTGCAGGACACGTTCACCGTCGGTGCCTCGGTGGTGACCTTGACGATGCCCTTGCCGGCGAAATTGCCCTGGAACGACTGAAGAAATTTCCCTTCGTCGGCATGTGCCGCGCCAGCCGCAGCCAACAGACAGCCAGCAAGCGCGAATTGCGCGAATGATCTCATCGAAGCTCTCCCTATCGATTTCGAAAAGGCAGGACGGCTCGCAAGGCAAGGCACGGCAATATCGAGACTCAACGCCCCTTGCCGTTACCAGGTTCCGCCCGCAGCATGACTGATTTGCAACATCCAGCCATTGCGACTGGCCCAGAAGAATGCAGCTTCTAGCGATTGCGGCAAAAGCCCCGGCCTGCGAGATAGCGGGCATGGTCCCTACCCCCTCCATCCCCAAGGCCGCATTCTGGATGGCGCTGTCGATCGCCTCGTTCCTGGCGATGTCGGTCGCCGGCCGCGCCACGACAGCCGAGCTCAACGTCTTCCAGGTGTTGGAACTGCGCTCGGTGATCGGCTTTTTCATCCTTCTGCCACTGGTGATGATGAGCGGCGGCTTTGCAGCCATGCGCACGCAGCGCCCCGTCGCCCATATCGCCCGCAACGTCATCCATTATACCGGCCAGGCGGCCTGGCTCTACGCGCTGACGCTGATCCCGCTGGCGGTGTTGATCTCGATCGAATTCACCACACCGATCTGGACGGCAATCCTGGCGGTGACTTTTCTTGGCGAAAGGCTCTCCCGACCCAGGCTTGCAGCGATCGTGCTGGGGCTGATCGGCGTGGTGATCATCGTCCGCCCCGGCGTCGGCGCCGTCGATCCGGGTCATCTTGTCGTGCTCGGTGCCGCCGTCTGTTTCGGCATATCGCTGGTGCTGGTCAAGTCGCTGACGCGCACGGATAGCGTCGTGCGCATCATCTTCTGGATGCTGATCATTCAGTCGGCACTCGGCCTCGTGCCGGCGCTCTATGAATGGCGCAACCCGCCGCTGGAGCTGTGGCCCTGGATCCTGCTGATCGCCTTCACTGGCATGTCATCGCATTTCTGCATGGCCCGTGCGCTTGCCTATGCCGACGCCACCGTCATTTCGCCGATGGATTTCCTGCGCGTGCCGCTATCGGCGCTGATCGGCTGGCTGCTCTATCAGGAGCAGATCGACGCCTTCACCGCCGGTGGCGCACTGCTGATTCTGATGGGCAATCTGCTCAATCTGCAGCGAAAAGCGCCACAACCGGTGAAGATCGCCGCGTCCTAGACCCTGATCCAGTCCGGGGGAGATTGAGTCTACGAGAATTTCGTGCCCTGATCCGACGTTGCCGCCTTGTAGCTGGGGCGGCGGGATGAGACGCTCCTGGAAACAGAGAGCAAGCGTGAGATGGTGCAACGATGCCTCTTGTGATCGTCGCTGTTTTACTGATGTCGACACTGGTAGCCACCGGCAAGGCGGAAGCCGAAGCGGGAACGCACCTTCTCGAGTCGGGTGGCCCTATGGCTTCCTCCTATGGCCCGACGATCGTGGCCGACTATTCCGCGTCCATGGCGCATTATCGAACAAGCCTGCGCGCGCATTCCGGGACCGGTGGCCTTGTCGGCGATTTCGTTTCCTCGCTGCGCATTCCCTGGACTTGGCGTTCCGACGACGGAAGCACGGTTCGGCGCCTGGGCAACAGCCTGTTCTTGCTCACCGAGGGCGATTGCCTGAGCCGAATGTGCCGCGAGATACCTTGCAAACAGACGGAGTGGCCCGTGTTCGACTGCCGCGATGGTCACAAGCGCAAGATGGCGGCTCCCGGCCTGACCGGCATCAGCTTCGGCGGCGTCAACTACAGCCAGATAGGTGGCCCGCAGTTCTGAGCGGATAGCATCCTTACTCCAGCGGGATGGGTCCTCCAGCCCGTCAATTGCCGTCGTCGGGTATGTTGAGGAGATGGCCGCAGGCCTTGCAGTGGACGGCGTCGGGCTCGTGCCGCTGCAGCCCGCACTGCGGACAGGGAAAGAATACCTTGTGGGGACGGAACAGCGCCTGCGCCAACCTCACGAACAGCGAAATGCCGATGATCATGGTGGCGATCGCGGTCAGCTTGCCGGCCATGCCCGGCAGGACGATGTCGCCGAAGCCTGTCGTCGTCACTGTGGCGACAGTGAAATAAAGGGCATCGATATAGTTTTCGAGCCCCGTCCCGGTGCGGAAGAAGAACGTGTAGACGAAGCCGGTGATGACGAACAGGAAGGTCAATAGGTTGATGACCGCCTGGCTCGCCTCGCGCCAGGGCCGCAGTCCGCGCATCTCGAAATGCCGCCACAGCGACCCGCTGCGCGACAGTGACCACAACCGCAGAATGCGCAGGAAGCCGAGATTGGCGAGCGCCGTCGGCATCAGCAGCGTCAAGAGGATGAAGCCATCGACCCACGATGTCGGCTGCTTCATCAGCCGAAACATGTCGTTGGACGCCAGCAGGCGGGCGGCCATGTCGGCAGCAACCAGCGCGGCCACCGCATAGTCGAGCCAGAGGAATGACGGCTTGTCCTGAAGAACCGGCGTCGCGATGAAGAAGGCAATGATAGCGAGGTCGATGACGACAGCCACCACCTGGAAGCGGAAAGCCGCCGGGGTGCGTCCGTGATAGAGCCTGCGCAGCCTGTCGCGCAGCTGCGCGGTTGTTGAGCTGTCTTCCGCCGCTTTCATGACGATCGCGCCGGCGTTCGCGACACCTGCCGCCAGCCCGCAAGAGCGGGCGTCACACCAGTTCCACTTCGACCACGCCGGGCACGGCGCGCATCGCCGAGGCGATCTGCGGCGAGATCCGGTAGCGATTGGGCAGCTCGATCTCGATTTCCCCCTCGCCATCTTCCTTGATCAACACGAAGCTGACCTGGCCTTCGCCCCTCACTGAAAGCTGGCCGGCCAGCGTGCCGATCGGCGCCGCATTGCGTACGAAAATGCGCAACGCCTTCTGGATGCGGCTTGCCTCGTCCTCCAGCGATTGCACCGAGTTGATGCGCAAATTGACGCCTTCCGGCCTGTCCTCGGCCGCAACGGTGATGACGACGGAGCGGCCGGGCTCGAGCAGGTCGCGATACTGCGCCAGTCCTTCGGAAAACAGCACGGCCTCATACTGGCCGGACGTATCGGAAAAGGCGACGACGCCCATCTTGTTGCCGGTGCGCGTCTTGCGCTCCTGCTTGGAGGTGACCGTGCCGGCCAGCCGTCCGGCGGCCGCCCCGCGCTTGACGGCCGCCGAAAACTCGGCCCAGTTTTGCACCCGCATCTTCTGCAAGGCCGCCTTGTACTCGTCGAGCGGATGGGCGGAGAGATAGAAGCCGACCACCTGGAATTCGCGGTGCAACCGATCGGCCGCAAGCCATGGATCGGTCGCCGGCAGATTGAGCGCCTGCGACTGGGCGCCGAGCGAGGCGCCGAAGATATCGTGCTGGCCGGAGACCGCGTTCTGCTGCGCTAGGGATGCCAGCCCCATCATGCGCTCGACGCCCGCCATCATCGCAGCGCGGTCGTGGCCGAAGCAATCCAGCGCGCCGGCCATGATGAGGCTTTCGAAGACGCGCTTGCCGACAATCTTGGGATCGACCCTTTCGCAGAAATCGGCGAGGTTCTTGAATGGCTTTTCGCCGCGCTGGGCAACGATATGCTCGACCGCCGCGTCGCCGACACCTTTCAGCGCGGCCAGCGAATAGTAGATACGGTTCTCGCCGACTTCAAAGGGACGAAAGCTTGATATCACCGACGGAGCCAATACCTCGATGCCAAGGCGCAGCGCGTCCTGGCGGAAATCGGCCAGCTTGTCGGTGTTGCCCATATCGAGCGTCATCGATGCCGCGAGGAACTCGACCGGATAGTGCGCCTTGAGATAGGCGGTCTGGTACGAAACCACCGCGTAGGCGGCGGCGTGCGACTTGTTGAAACCATAGTCGGCGAACTTGGCCAGCAGGTCGAAAATGAAGTCGGCTTGCGGCTTGCCGACGCCGCGTTCGACCGCGCCCGAGACGAAGCGCTCGCGCTGCTTGTCCATCTCGGCGCGGATCTTCTTGCCCATGGCGCGGCGCAGCAGATCGGCTTCGCCGAGCGAATAGCCGGCAAGCTCCTGCGCGATCTGCATCACCTGTTCCTGGTAGACGATGACGCCCTGCGTCTCCTTCACCAGGTGGTCGATCTTGGGATGGATCGACGCCATCTCCTCCTCGCCATGCTTTCTGGCGTTGTAGGTCGGTATGTTCTCCATCGGTCCCGGCCGGTACAGCGCGACCAGGGCGATGATGTCCTCGATGCAGTCGGGCCGCATGCCGATCAGCGCCTTGCGCATGCCGGCACTTTCCACCTGGAACACGCCGACCACCTCGCCGCGCGACAGCATGGCGTAGGTCTCGGGATCGTCGAGCGGGATCGTCGCCAGGTCGATCTCGATGCCGCGCCGGCGGATCAGCTTGACTGCCGTTTCGAGCACCGTCAGCGTCTTCAGGCCGAGGAAGTCGAACTTCACCAGCCCGGCCTGCTCGACATATTTCATGTTGAACTGGGTGACCGGCATGTCCGAGCGCGGATCGCGGTACATCGGCACCAGTTCCGACAGCGGCCGGTCGCCGATGACGATGCCGGCGGCGTGCGTCGAGGCGTGGCGGTAGAGGCCCTCCAGCTTCTGCGCCATATCGAGCAGCGTCTGGACGATCGGCTCCCGCTCGGCCTCTTCGGCAAAGCGCGGCTCGTTGGCGATGGCGTCGGCTAGCTTGACTGGATTGGCCGGATTCTGAGGCACCATCTTGGAAAGCTTGTCGACCTGGCCGTAGGGCATCTGCAGCACGCGGCCGACGTCGCGTAGCACGGCGCGCGCCTGCAGCGTACCGAAGGTGATGATCTGGCCGACCTGGTCGCGACCGTATTTCTGCTGGACATAGCGGATCACCTCCTCGCGGCGATCCTGGCAGAAGTCGATGTCGAAGTCGGGCATCGATACGCGGTCGGGGTTGAGGAAGCGCTCGAACAGCAGGGAGAAGCGCAGGGGATCGATGTCGGTGATGGTCGTCGAATAGGCGACCAGCGACCCGGCTCCCGATCCGCGGCCCGGCCCGACCGGGATGCCTTGCGCCTTGGCCCACTTGATGAAGTCGGCAACGATCAGGAAGTAGCCGGGGAACTTCATCTTGGTGATAATGCCAAGCTCGAAATTCAACCGCTCGCGATATTGTTCGACCGTGTAGCCTGGTGTCGGCCCGTGCGCGGCCAGCCGTGCGTCGAGCCCCTCATGCGCCTGGCGGGCAAGCTCGTCGGCTTCCGCCTGCACGGCGGCGTCATTGTCGGCGACATCGCCGCCCGTGAAGCGTGGCAGGATCGGGTTGCGGTTCTTCGGATAGTAGGAACAGCGCAGCGCGATCTCGACCGTGTTGTCGATCGCCTCCGGCAGGTCGGCGAACAGCCTGGCCATGTCGGCCTGGCTGCGCAGGAAATTGTCCGGCGACAGCCGCCGGCGATTGTCTGCGGCGACGACCGAGCCCTCGGCGATGGCGATCAGGGCGTCATGCGCGTCATAGTCGTCGCGCGCGGAGAAGAACGCCTCGTTGGTGGCGACCAGCGGCAATTCATGGGCATAGGCGAGATCGATCGAGGATTTCTCGATCACGCGATCATAACCGGAAACCCGGTCCAGTTCGACATAGAGCCGGTCGCCGAACATCGTCTTCAGGGTCAGGAGCCGTGCCTCGGCAAGATCGCGGCGATCTTCCTTGAGCGCAAAACCGACCGGGCCGCGCGGCCCGCCGCTAAGGCAGATCAGCCCGTCGCAATAGCCCTCCATCATGTCGGTGGTCAGGTGCACCGCCTCGCCCGGCGGCGTCTCGAGATAGACGCGGCTGACCAGCCTGACCAGATTGGCGTAGCCGGCCTCGGTCGCCGCGATCAGGACGACCGGCCGCATATCCGGACCTTGCCGCCTGCGGTCGCGCTGGCCATCGCTGTTCTCGCCGGAAAAGGCGACCGCGATCTGGCAGCCGATAATCGGCTGGATCCCGTCCTTCACCGCCTTCTGCGCGAATTCGAGCGCGCCGAACAGATTGTTGGTGTCGGTGACGGCAATCGCCGGGGCTTCGTCCTTGACCGCGTGGGCCACCACCTTGCCGATCTGCAAGGCGCCTTCCAGCAGCGAATAGGCCGAATGCACGCGCAGATGGACGAACGGCCGCGCAGGCGCCTCCGGCCGCGCAGCCGCTATCGCGGCTTCGCGCATCAGGGGATCGCGGGGAAGTCTGTCATCTGCCATGGTTTTTCGCGCTGCCCGAAGGACTTGAGTCGATGGAGATGTATTGTCCGGGACCGGGCGATACCAGTCCAGCACAAACCGCCGCTGACCACAGGCTTGCAGCGGCCTGCCCGGCTCGCCTTAAAGTTTCCAAACAATCTCAGGCGAATTCCATGATCACTGCGTCGACCGCCAGGCTGTCGCCTGGCTTGGCGTTGAGTTTCGCAACGACAAGATCGCGTTCGGCGCGCAGCACGTTTTCCATCTTCATCGCTTCGACGACGGCCAGCGTCTCGCCGGCCTTGACCTCCTGGCCTTCGGCAACGGCGATCGACACGACAAGGCCGGGCATCGGGCAAAGCAGCAGTTTCGACGTATCCGGCGCCACCTTCTCCGGCATCAGCCTTTCCAGTTCGGCGATGCGTGGCAACATGGTCCTCGCGGTCACCGACATGCCTTTCCAGGCGATGCGCAAGCCATTGGCAACCGGCCTGATCTGAGCGACGATCTTGTGCGTGCCGACCGTGCCGCGCCAGATCAGGTCGCCCGGACGCCAGTCGGAGGCAACGGTCAGCGCCTTGCCGCCCTCGATCAACAGATCGATTTCCATTGGAATGGAGATCATGCCTTCGAGGATGGACGCCGACAGATAATCTTCACCGATCTTCACCACCCAGTCGCGCTTCAGCGCCCCCGAATGCGGCGCCAGGCGCCCGCCGAGCCGGTCGAGCCGGTCGCGGCGCAGCAGTTCCACCGCGGTCGCAATCGACGCCAGCACGGCTTTCTCATCGTTGTTCGGCACGATTGGCGCAAAGCCGTCGGGATATTCCTCGGCGATGAAACCGGTCGATATCAGCCCTTCCCGCCAGCGTGGATGCTGCATCAGGGCGGCGAGGAACGGAATGTTGTGTTCGATGCCGTCGACGACAAAGCTGTCGAGCGCTTCCGACATGGCATCGATGGCCTGGATGCGCGTCGGTGCCCAGGTGCATAGCTTGGCGAGCATCGGGTCGTAAAACATCGAAATCTCGGAGCCTTCGGTGACGCCGGTGTCGTTGCGGATGACGATATCGCCGAATTGCCCTTCCTCCGGCGGCCGGTAGCGCGTCAGCCGGCCGATCGAGGGCAGGAAATTGCGGTATGGGTCCTCGGCATAGAGCCGGCTTTCCACGGCCCAGCCGTTCAGCTGGATATCGCTTTGCTTCAAGGCGAGCTTTTCGCCGGCGGCAACGCGGATCATCTGTTCGACCAGGTCGATGCCGGTGACGAGCTCCGTCACCGGGTGCTCGACTTGCAATCGTGTATTCATTTCAAGGAAATAGAAGTTCTTGTCCTTGTCGACGATGAACTCCACCGTGCCGGCGCTCTGATAGTCGACGGCCCTCGCCAGCGCAACCGACTGCTCGCCCATGGCCTTGCGTGTCTTGGCGTCGAGGAACGGCGATGGCGCCTCTTCGGCGACCTTCTGGTTGCGGCGCTGGATCGAGCATTCGCGCTCGCCGAGATAGAGTGCATTGCCATGCGCGTCGGCCAGCACCTGGATTTCGATATGCCGCGGATCGACGACGAATTTCTCGATGAAGACGCGGTCGTCGCCGAACGAGCTCTTGGCTTCCGAGCGCGCCCGGTCGAAGCCGTCGCGCACTTCCGCCTGGCTCCAGGCGATGCGCATGCCCTTGCCGCCGCCGCCGGCCGAGGCCTTGATCATCACGGGATATCCGATCTCGCCGGCGATCTTTTCGGCATGGTCGGCATTCTCGATGACACCGAGCCAGCCGGGCACGGTGGAAACCTTGGCGGCGTTGGCGAATTTCTTCGATTCGATCTTGTCGCCCATCGCCTTGATCGCCTTGGGCTTCGGGCCGATGAAGATGATGCCTTCCGCTTCGAGCGCCTCGCAAAACGCCGCCCGCTCGGACAGGAAGCCGTAACCAGGATGCACGGCCTGCGCTCCCGTCTCCTTGCAGGCGGCGATGATCTTCTCCGGTACGAGGTAGCTCTGCGCGGCCGGCGAAGGCCCGATATGCACCGCCTCATCGGCCATCTCGACATGCACGGCATCACGATCGGCATCGGAATAGACCGCGACGGTGGCGATGCCCATCTTGCGCGCCGTCCTGATCACACGGCAGGCAATCTCGCCGCGGTTGGCGATGAGGATCTTGGTGAACATGCGAAATATCCCTCGGGTCGGCCGTTCCTTTTATGGCCTGTGTCGGCGTGGTCAAGCCGGCCGGGTCAATCGCGGTCTTTCAATCGATTTGGGATAAAATTCTCCGCACTGGCCCAAGCCTGGAACCAGCTTCCAGTTGATCGCATCATTAAAACCTGAAAGCTTGGGCAAAAATCGCCTATGGAGGAATTGCCTGATGAAAACGCGCGCCGCTGTCGCTGTCGCCGCCGGAAAGCCGCTGGAGATCATGGAGGTCGACCTCGATGGCCCGCGCGACGGCGAGGTGCTGGTTGAGATCAAGGCGACCGGCATCTGCCACACCGACGAGTTCACGCTGTCGGGCGCCGATCCCGAAGGGCTTTTTCCGGCCATCCTCGGCCATGAGGGCGCCGGCGTCGTCGTCGACGTCGGCAAGGGCGTCACCTCGGTCAAGAAGGGCGACCACGTAATCCCGCTCTATACGCCCGAATGCCGCCAGTGCCCGTCCTGCCTGTCGCGCAAGACCAACCTCTGCACCGCCATCCGCGCCACGCAGGGGCAAGGCCTGATGCCCGACGGCTCATCGCGCTTCTCGATCGGCAAGGACAAGATCTTTCACTATATGGGCTGCTCGACCTTCTCCAACTTCACCGTGTTGCCCGAGATCGCGGTGGCCAAGGTCAATCCCGACGCCCCCTTCGACAAGATCTGCTACATCGGCTGCGGCGTCACCACCGGCATCGGTGCGGTCATAAACACCGCCAAGGTCGAGCAAGGCGCGACTGCCGTCGTCTTCGGCCTCGGCGGCATCGGCCTCAACGTCATCCAGGGCCTGAAACTTGCCGGCGCCGACATGATCATTGGCGTTGATTTGAACAACGACAAGAAGGCCTGGGGCGAGAAGTTCGGCATGACGCATTTCGTCAATCCGAAGGAGATCGACGGCGATGTCGTGCCTCACCTCGTCAACATGACCAAGCGCGGCGCCGACCAGATCGGTGGCGCCGACTACACCTTCGACTGCACCGGCAGCACCAAGGTGATGCGCCAGGCGCTGGAAGCCTCGCATCGCGGCTGGGGCAAGTCGGTCGTCATCGGCGTCGCCGGTGCCGGCCAGGAAATCTCGACGCGGCCGTTCCAGCTGGTGACCGGGCGCACCTGGATGGGCACCGCCTTCGGCGGCGCGCGCGGCCGCACCGACGTGCCCWGGATCGTCGACTGGTACATGGACGGCAAGATCCAGATCGATCCGATGATCACCCACACACTGAAGCTCGAGGACATCAACAAGGGGTTCGACCTCATGCATGAGGGCAAATCGATCCGAAGCGTCGTCGTTTACTGAAGAAGGCCACAAGCCGCCGACCAACCGGCCTGCGACCCTTGTGGTTCACAACTGGGAGGAGAAAAGAATGCCGGAAAAACTGCATCCGAAAATCGACAATGGTCTGCCCAAGGAGAGTGCAAGCTTTGCCGGCGGCACGCTGGTCTGCGCCTGCACCAGCAAGCCGGTCAAGGTGAAGGTCAAGGGCCAGATCGCCCACAACCATGCTTGTGGCTGCACCAAATGCTGGAAGCCGGAGGGTGCGCTATTCTCGGTCGTCGCCGTGGCCGGCACCGGTGACGTCACCGTCACCGAGAACGGTGACAAGCTCAAGGTGGTCGATCCCAGCGCGCTGATCCAGCGCCATGCCTGCACCGGCTGTGGCGTCCACATGCACGGGCCGGTCGAGCGCGATCATCCGTTCAAGGGCCTGTCGTTCATCCACCCCGAGCGCTTCCAGGAAGACGGCTGGTCGCCGCCGGGCTTCACTGCCTTCGTCTCGTCGATCATCGAATCCGGTGTCGACCCGAAGCGCATGGACGGCATCCGCGCGCAGCTAAGGTCAATTGGGCTGGAACCCTATGACTGCCTCAATCCCGGCCTGATGGATTATATGGCGACCTGGACCGCGAAGAAGTCCGGAGCCTTGCCGGCGTAACAACCGATCAGATTGTCTCCATGGGGCCGGCCGAAATCGCCCGGCCCCATGCCTTTTGGAACAGTAAATGCCTGCACCAGCCATCTTCGTCGACGCCGATGCCTGCCCAGTCAAGGCCGAGGTGGAAAAGGTCGCCGAGCGCCATGGCGTCGTCGTTACCTACGTCTCCAATGGCGGCCTGCGGCCATCGCGCGATCCGATGATCCGCAACGTCGTGGTGTCCAAGGGCGCCGACGCCGCCGATGACTGGATCGTCGATAATGCGCGGACCAACGACATCGTGATCACATCGGACATTCCGCTGGCTGCCCGCGCGGTGGCGCTCGGCGCCCATGTGCTCGGGCCCACCGGGCGTCCGTTCACACCCGAAACGATCGGCATGGCGGTGGCGATGCGCGATCTCAAGCAGCATCTGCGCGAGACCGGCGAAAGCAAGGGCTACAATGCCAGCTTTGTGCCGCAGGACCGTTCGCGGTTTCTCGGCGAACTTGACCGCATCTTGCGGCGGGCGCTCAAATCCGCCACACCGGACTGATCCGGGCGCTTTTCTGAAAGCTGGGCCATGGTCACCGACACCTCGATCAATTCACCAATGCATCGGCACAGGCAATTCGTCGTGGCGGCCGGCACAGGGGCCGTCGCGCTGGCGGCTGCGCTGCTGTTGCGCGCGCCACTCCCCTATTCGATCGGCACCAATGCGTTCTTCGCCGTCTATGTCATTTTGGTCGTCGCCCAGATGCCAAAGCTTACCGGTCGCTACCTCAGCAAGAACGCACGTGCCGCCGATCAGCCGGTGCTGGTTATCTTCGCTGTAACGCTGGTCGTGGTCGTCGTCGCCATTGTTTCACTGTTCCTGCTGATCAATCAGAAGGACAGAGGCCATCCCGTCGAGCTTGGCTTCGCGCTGTTGTCGATCCCGCTCGGCTGGTTCACCATGCATGCTATGGCAGCGCTCCACTATGCCCATGTCTACTGGATGGATGGCGATGCGGTCGACGCTGAGACCAAGAAGAAAATCCCGGTCGGCGGGCTGCTGTTCCCCGGCGACAAGCGGCCGGAAGGCTGGGATTTCCTCTACTTCTCGGCGGTCATTGGCATGACCGCGCAGACTGCCGACACCAACATCTCGACGACGCATATGCGTTGTGTCGTGCTCGTCCATTCGATCCTGTCGTTTTTCTTCAACACGGTCATCGTCGCCGCAGCCGTCAATCTCGCCGTCAGCCTGGGCAGCCCGTAATAATTCCGTGATCGGATGAAACAACGGTTTGGTTAGCGACGTATCAGGAGGACAATGAGCGTGTAGGTCACGCCGCGAGGCCGGGAGACGAGACAAGATGGAATCGGTTGCCAGAAGCCAACCCACCGCCGGAGCGGACCCTGCCGCCTCGAAGGATGAGACGCTGATCTACCGCCAGTCGCGCTGGACGCGATTGACGCACTGGATCTGGGCTATCTCGCTGTTCTTCATGCTGCTTTCCGGCCTGCAGATATTCAACGCCCGCCCGCAGCTCTACATCGGCAAGCAGTCGGGCTTCGACTACAACAACACCATCTTCGCCATTGGCGCCGAGAACACCAACGCTGGTGCGCGTGGCTACACCGAAATCTTCGGGCATCGTTTCGACACCACGGGCGTGCTCGGCTGGTCGGGTCCGGCCGGCAACGAAACTACGCGCGGCTTCCCGTCCTGGGCGACCATCCCGTCCTACTACGATCTGGGCACCGCTCGCGTCATCCATTTCTTCTTTGCCTGGATACTGACCACGACCTTGATCGTCTGGCTGGTCGCCAGCGCAGTGAACGGCCATCTGCGCCGCGATCTCGCGCCGCGCCTCGACGATCTCAAGCGACTGCCGCAAGACATCGTCGACCACGCCAAGCTCAAATTTCACCACACGCGCGAATACAACACGCTGCAGAAGATGGCCTATGGCGGCGTGCTGTTCGTGCTGCTGCCGCTGATGATCATTACCGGCCTGGCGATGTCGCCCAGCATGGACTCGGTGCTGCCGTTCCTCAACGATCTGCTCGGTGGCCGGCAGACGGCGCGCACCATCCATTTCACCGTCATGGTGCTGCTGGTCGCTTTCTTCGTCGTCCACATCCTGATGATCCTGGCTGCCGGCCCGATCAACGAACTGCGCTCGATCATCACCGGCTGGTACCGCACCGATCCTCCCGCGCGCGACGGCAATTCCACCGAGAGGAGTGCTTGACATGGCGAAGTTCGAGATCAGCCGCCGGAAATTCCTGACGGGCGCCAGCCTTGGCGCCTCCGGCATCATGCTGTCGGGCTGCGACGCCTTCGACAGCCAGCTGAGCATTGGCAGCGGCCTGCGCAGCTTCCTCGAAAACGCCAACGGCCTGACTTATCGGGCGCAACGCCTGCTCGCTGGACGCGATGCGCTGGCGCCGGAATTCACCGAGGCCGATATCCGCCAGCCGCAGCGGCCGAACGGCGTCACGGCCCCTGATGACGACGTCTACAAGGGCTTGCTCGCCAACAACTTCGCCGACTGGCGGCTGGAGGTTTCGGGCCTTGTCGAAAAGCCGCTGTCGCTCAGCCGCGAGCAGTTGATGAACATGCCGAGCCGCACCCAGATCACCCGCCATGACTGCGTCGAAGGCTGGAGCTGCATCGCCAAATGGACCGGCACGCCGCTGTCGCTGGTGCTCGACCAGGCAGTGGTCAAGCCGCAAGCGCGCTACGTCATGTTCCATTGCCTCGACACTATCGACCGCAGCCTCTCCGGCGACATCAAATATTACGGCACCATCGACCTGATCGATGCCCGCCATCCGCAGACGATCCTTGCCTATGGCCTGAACGGCAAGCCGCTGCCGGTCGAGAACGGCGCGCCGCTGCGGGCCCGCGTCGAGCGTCAGCTCGGCTACAAGATGCCGAAATATCTCTACAAGATCGAGCTGGTCGACGGCTTCGCCAATGTCGGCGGCGGCAGGGGCGGCTATTGGGAAGACAATGGCTACGACTGGTACGGTGGAATCTGATTCGCACACCGCAAAATAATGATCGGCCCGGGGGCGTAGCGAGCGCTGCCCGCCGGTTCAGGCAACCTTGTCGAGCAGCGGCTTAAGCGCCGGGTGAATCTCCGGTGACGCGTGCTTGATCAGCGTCAGCAGTGCACGTTCGTTCTCGTACAAAGGCCTGCCTACCCCGATGTGCTCGATCAGCCAGCCGGCTTCGCCGGCATCGATCGTCTCGGCGCGGCGGGCCAGGGCCTCGGCCGCCCTGTTCTTGGCTTCCCACTCGGCTTCGATGTCGCTGGGGGAGCGATAGGCCTCCATGATGCCGGCGAGGCCACCGGAGACCATGCGGCTGAAGAAGCCGCCGATTTCCGGATCGGCGTGCTCGAGGAAGGCATCACGGCGCAGCGCCACATCGCGTGTCGGCGCCTCATAGCCGGCCGAGCACATGACGAAATTGGCGATCGCCTTGACGAACAGATCGTTCCAGGACGGATCGTTTTGTCCTTGAGCAGTGCGCTCGTTGATCTTGAACAGCACCTTGGCCTCTGGGCGGGTAATGGCGATGTTGCCTTCGCCGCCATGGGCGTGGAGGATCCGGCGCAGCAGCTCGACCTCCGCCTTGGCGATCAGTCCGGGAACCAACGCACCACCGAGCATCAACGGCCCCTTGCCGTCGATGACGGCGTGGGCGACCTGCTCCAGCGCATAGACGCAAAGCTGGCTCGGCGACGATCTTGCTTCTTCCAGCACATGGACCAGCAATTCGAGTTCGGTTCGGCTGTCGACCATGCCGTCACGCGAGATCGTGCGGATCAGCCAGTCGGCATTGTCCTGCGAGATGTAGCCGGACGGCTTCTCCTGGTGGACGATGTAGTCGGTGACGGCCTCGACAAAGAACGGAGGCCATTCCTGGCACTTGTCCTTGGCCGTGGCGTCCAGCGCGAATAGCGCCTCGGCCTCGCCGCGCGTCACCACGCCGTCGCCGAACACTTCATGGCGCAACATGGCCACGTCTTCCCTGGTGATGCGGCTTTTCGAGGCCAGCCCCGCCACCGGCGCGCTCATGATCAATTCGCCCATTTGTCGTCCCCGTCCGCTGCCGGCAAGCGCCTGCCCAAAAGCCTCACCGCCGCCACGATATCAGCAGTGTCTTGAAAAACCGGCAAACGGCGTGGTTAGCGAAGACTTGTCAGCCAATGCATGTCACCCTGGGAAAACGACATGCATCAAAGACGTCGCTGACAGGTGACAATGTGTCGTCGACAGGCTATGGATGACGAGTCGAGGGCTCTTGCGAGTCCTACCTGTTTGCGGGAGAGAACAGCGAAAGCTGTCGCCGAAGGGGAAATCGCCCGAAATCTCTCAGGCAAAAGAACCGTAGACGGGAAAGACACTCTGGAAAGTCGGGGCTTGCCCCCGCGCCGAAGGTGTAAGCGCCGCTGACAGAGTTCCGGTTGCGCGAGTCTCTCAGGCTTCAGACAGAGGGGCACGGACTGGTCGCCATTCGCGACCGATTGCGTGCGACTCTGGAGATGACATGACGGGCGACGACACCAAACACCTTCCCCTCGAAGATATCCATGTGGCCGCTGGTGCGCGCTTTGGCGCCTTTGCCGGCTGGTCGATGCCGTTGACCTATCCGGCCGGCGTCATGAAGGAGCATCTTCACACCCGCGAGCATGCCGGCCTCTTCGACATCTCGCATATGAAGCTGTTCGAGGTCAGTGGGCCGGAGGCGGTTGCGCTACTCAACCGCGCTTGTCCTCTGGATGCCGCCGCACTCGAAATCTCGCAGTCCAAACTGTCCTTCTTCCTCAACGAGGCTGGCGGCATCCTGGACGACCTGATCGTCACCAGGCTGGGCGATATCCGCTTTATGGTGGTCGCCAACGCCGGTAACGCCGTGGCCGACGAAAAGCATTTGCGTGCGCTTGCCGCGGATTTTGACGTCAAGGTCGAGCCGCTCGACCGTGTCTTCCTGGCCATCCAGGGCCCTGAAGCCTGGGCCGCCCTTTCCCGCGCCGGCATCGAGACCGGCTTGCTGCTGTTCATGCATGGTGTCGAGCCTCGGCAGAACTGGTTCATGAGCCGCTCCGGCTATACCGGCGAGGACGGTTTCGAGATCGGCCTGCCGGAGGCCGATGCGCGCGACCTCGTCGCAAAATTGCTCGGCGATGAACGCGTACTGTGGATCGGTCTTGCCGCGCGCGACAGCCTGCGGCTGGAGGCCGGGCTCTGCCTGCACGGCCAGGACATCACACCGGAGACCGACCCGGCCAGCGCCGGATTGATGTGGGCGATCCCGAAAGAAATCCGCGCAACCGGCGCTTTCATCGGCGCCGACGCCCTGCGCGCCGCCGTGGAGCGGGGACCGGCGCAAAAGCGGATCGGGCTGAAGCCCGACGGCCGCCAGCCGGTGCGCGCCGGCGCCGCGCTCTTTGATGCCGACGGCAATCCCGCCGGCCATGTCACATCAGGTGGCTTCGGCCCCTCGGCCGGCCATCCGGTCGCCATGGGTTATGTCGCAACGCCGCTGGCAAAGCCCGGCACTCGGGTTTTCGCCGATGTGCGCGGCACGAAGATCCCAGTCGATATCAGTTCCCTGCCCTTCACACCGCATCGCTACCGCAAAGGATGAATTCGATGGCAACGACCTATTTCACCGAAGATCACGAATGGCTGCGCGTCGAAGGCGGCATCGCCACCGTCGGCATCACCGACTACGCCCAGGAGCAGCTTGGCGATCTCGTCTTCGTCGAACTGCCCGAGACGGGAAAGAAGCTGGCCAAGGGCGACACCGCCGTGGTGGTCGAATCCGTCAAGGCGGCCTCCGACGTCTATGCGCCCGTCGACGGCGAGATCACCGAGGCCAACGGGACGCTGTCGTCGGATCCGTCGCTGGTGAATTCGGCGGCGACCGGCGCCGGCTGGCTGTGGAAGATGAAGCTTGCCGACGAAAGCCAACTCGCCGGCCTCATGGATGAGGCCGCCTATAAAGCCCATATCGGTTGACATCAGGATCTCGACACATGACCGCAGCCCCCTACCCTTTCATGGCCCGCCACATCGGCCCGGGCGTCAACGACACCAGAGCAATGCTCGCCGTCATCGGCGTTCCCTCGATCGAGACGCTGATCAGCCAGGCCGTGCCGAGATCGATCCGCCTCGACCAGCCGCTCGCCTTGCCAGCTCCGGCCAGCGAAGCGGAAGCGCTGGCCGAACTGTCGGCGATCATGGCGAAAAATACGGTGCTGAAGAGCTTCATCGGCGCCGGCTACCACGGCGTCCACGTGCCGCCGGTCATCCAACGCAACCTGTTCGAGAACCCAGCCTGGTACACGGCCTACACGCCCTATCAGGCGGAGATCAGCCAAGGCCGGCTCGAAATGCTGTTCAATTTCCAGACGCTGGTCGCCGAATTGACTGGCCTGCCTGTGGCGTCGGCGTCGCTGCTCGATGAAGCAACGGCGGTCGCTGAAGCGGTCGGCATCGCCTTGCGCCATCACCGCGACAAGCGCACCAAGGTGGCGCTAGCCGGTACGCCACATCCGCAGACGCTGGACGTGGTGCGCACCCGCGCCGAACCGCTCGGCATCGAGATCGACGGCGAGGCGATCGACGACAACACCGCCGCCCTGCTTGTCTCCTGGCCAGACACGTTCGGCGTCTATGGCGACCACAAGGCAGCGATCGACAAGGCGCGCGCCACCGGCGCACTGGTCGTGTTCATCGCCGACCCGCTCGGCCTGACGCTGACCGACGCGCCGGCAAAGCTCGGCGCCGACATCGCCGTCGGCCCAATGCAGCGTTTTGGCGTACCGATGGGCTTTGGCGGCCCGCACGCCGCCTATTGCGCCGTCGCCGACAGGCTGACGCGCTTGATGCCCGGCCGCCTGGTCGGCCAGTCGACCGACAGCAAGGGCCGGCCCGGATACCGGCTTGCCTTGCAGACACGCGAGCAGCATATCCGCCGCGACAAGGCGACCTCCAACATCTGCACCGCGCAGGCGCTGCTGGCCAACATGGCGACCGCCTATGCCATCTGGCACGGCCCCGCCGGGCTGCAGGCGATTGCCGGGCGCATCCACGCACTGGCCAACCGTCTGGCAGGCGGCCTCGAGGCGGCAGGCGTGTCGGTGATCGGCGCCAGCCGCTTCGACACGGTGACGGTGGAGACGAAGGGCAAGGCGGCGCAGATCGCCGCTGCGGCCGAAAGGACCGGCCGGCTGCTGCGCGTCATCGATGCCGACCATGTCGGCATCAGCTTCGACGAGACCTCGACCGATGCCGATCTCGACGCAATCGCGGCATTGTTCGGCGCCAAGGCCGGTCCCGCGGCCGACAGCACGGTGCCCGGCAAACCGCGCGGCAAGGAGTTTCTGACCCAGCCCGTGTTCCACGAGAACAAGTCGGAAACCGAGATGATGCGCTTCCTGCGCCGGCTGGCCGACAAGGATCTGGCGCTCGACCGCACCATGATCCCGCTGGGCTCCTGCACCATGAAGCTCAACGCCGCGGCCGAGATGATGCCGGTGAGTTGGCCAAGCGTCGCCAACCTGCATCCGTTCGCGCCGGCCAGCCATTCGGCCGGCTACCGCGCCATGGCCGGCGAACTGGAAGGCTGGCTGTCGGAGATCACCGGTTTCGACGCGGTCAGCCTGCAGCCCAATGCCGGCAGCCAGGGCGAGTATGCCGGATTGCTTGCCATCCGCGCCTATCACCGCTCGCGCGGCGAAGGCCATCGCACCATCTGCCTTATCCCATCGTCCGCGCATGGCACCAATCCTGCGAGCGCGGCGATGGCGGGCATGAGCGTCGTCGTCGTGCGCTGCCTGGAGGATGGCAATATCGACATGGACGATATGAGGGCCAAGGCCAATGAGCATTCCAAGAACCTCGCGGCGCTGATGTTCACCTATCCCTCGACGCATGGCGTGTATGAGGAAGGCGCGCGCCATCTCTGCGCCCTCATCCATGAGCATGGTGGACAGGTCTATTTCGACGGCGCCAATCTCAACGCGCTGGTCGGCCTCGCTCGCCCCGGCGACATCGGCGCCGATGTCTGCCACATGAACCTGCACAAGACCTTCTGCATTCCGCATGGCGGCGGCGGCCCAGGTGTCGGCCCGATCGGCGTAAGGGCGCACCTAAAACCCTATCTGCCGGGTCATGTCACCGAAGGCTCGGCGCATGCCGTGTCGGCCGCCCCCTTCGGCAGTGCTTCCATCCTGCCGATTACCTGGATGTACATCCGCATGATGGGCGCCTCCGGCCTGAAGCAGGCGACCGAGACGGCGATCGTTTCGGCAAACTACGTAGCGACGCGGCTCGCACCGCACTTCCCGCTCCTCTACAAGGGCAGGCACGATCGCATTGCCCATGAATGCATCCTGGACACACGCGTGCTCAAGGAGAACGCCGGCATCAGTGTCGACGATGTCGCCAAACGCCTGATCGACTATGGATTCCATGCGCCGACCATGTCGTTCCCGGTCGCCGGCACGCTGATGGTCGAGCCGACCGAGTCCGAGCCCAAGCGGGAACTCGACCGCTTCTGCGAGGCGATGATCGCCATCGCCGGAGAGGCAGCGAAAGTCGCCAAGGGCGAATGGCCTTTGGCCGACAATCCGCTGGTCAACGCACCGCACACCGCCGCCGAGGCGCTGGCCGGCCAGTGGACCCATCCCTATTCGCGTCTGGAGGCGGCGTATCCCGCCGGTGACGCCGACACGGCAGCAAAATACTGGCCGCCGGTGTCGCGCATCGACAATGTTGCAGGCGACCGCAACCTGGTCTGCTCCTGCCCGCCTTTGTCGGATTATCTGGGTGCGGCCGAGTAACTACGCTGAGCGCAAGGCCGGGTTGACCGGTTCGGCCTTGCTCATTCCTTTGCGGCTGATGACGCAATTTCGCCCGGCGCGCTTGGCGGCATAGAGCGCTATGTCGGCCTCGGCCAGCACCTCGTCGAGGCTGCGGCCATCGGCCTCGCCAAAGCCGATGCCGCCGCTGACSGTGCTGCGCARTGGGCCGAGCGGGGTSGSMACGAYTTCGGTRCCGAASGCRACGCCGATCTTGCTGGCGAGRTCGTAGGCCYTKTCCTCSGTCATCCGCGACATGACSAMKGCRAATTCCTCGCCGCCCAGSCGRAAGGCGTCGACKCCGGYCCKGKCATAYTTCTTGATGACGGCGGCGAAGCGGCACAGGACCTGGTCGCCGACCGGGTGACCGTAGACGTCGTTCGTCCGCTTGAAGTGGTCGAGGTCGAACATGACGACGGACATGAATGGACCGAAACTCCGCTCGCCATAGAGCGACATCAATCCCCGGCGGTTCATCAACCCGGTCAGCGGGTCGGTCATGGTCTCGGCCTTCAGTTCGATCTGCGCCTGCAGATGATGGAGGGAGAGCGTCAAGGCGCCGAGCCCGGTCATGCAGGCCACCGCCACGACGGAGTTCAGCCGTTCGGCCCAATTGTCGGGCGCGACCGCGAGCGCCCACTGCCCCTTGCCCAGCAAAACCATGCCACAAAGCGCAAACGACACCGCACAGGTGCCGCTCAGAAACGAAACCACCAGCAGGATCCGGCGATCATGGCTGCCGTTGATCCAGAACATGGCGCCGATCGCCGAGAGCAGCGCCGTTACCGTCGCGTAGGTGATGATAAAGCCGACACCGTCGAGGCCGATGGAGGTCACGGCCGCGCAAATAGTCATGGCGGCGAGCGTCGGTACAACGGCACGTCTGTGGCTGGGCACGCCGAGATACTGCATGGCCGATAGGCAGAGGATCAGGAACCCCAGGCTGAGCAGCGCAAGCACGATCTGGCAGAGCACCGGATCGGGCTCCTTGGTGTATCGCCAGAACAGGATCACATGCGCGACGAGCACCAGAATGCCGCACGCCACAGTCAGCACAAAGCGCGCCTTGGGCGCGGTGAACCAGATCGCAAACATGGTAGCGCTAAGGCATGTGCCCGACAGCGCGGCCGCGAGCAGGAGCGAACTGAAGTCCAACATGTTGGGCGAGGGCCTCTCGAGAGTCGGCGGTTGCACTGCATTCTAGGTCAGCGGCAGCCCTCGGATACGGGTTTTCAGCCGGTCTTCCGACGCAACCTGCGCATAGGGTTTACAAAGCGTCCATGCCCTGTGTCCCGAAACAGCACCCTGGAGCATGATGCCGAAAAGTGTGAGCGATTTTCGGACGACATCTTGCTCTATCCCTTTGATTTAGACGCGGATTCAGATTTCAGGTCGATTCGACCTGAAATCATCCGGCTCCAGGACGCGACGACCAGATCAACCCTTGTTCAAGAGCGCGAGATTGGCGTTGACGACCGTCGGATCGGCCATGCCGGCCCTCGCTTCGAGCAGCAGCGCCTTGGCCTTCTTGCGATTGCCACGCAACAGTTGCGAATACCCCATGTTGTTGACGATCTGCGGCTTGCGGCCGGCGACTTTCAGAAGCTGGTCGTAGGCTCGGTCGGCGAAGTCGAAGCGGCCAAGTTCGTCATAGGAAGCGGCGAGCCCCATCCAGGCTTCGGCATTGTCGGCCTTCAACTCGACGGCCTTGCGGAAGTGCTGTTCGGCGAGGCCGTAATTGGCGTCGCGAAACTGCGCCTTGCCTTGCGCCAGATCGGAAGTATCGATGTCCTTTGCCACCGGTTGGATGGCCGTGGTCTTGGTGGTGTCGACGCCACCCGTCGTACAACCAGACATCATTAATACGGCCGCCACCGCAGCCATTGCCGTGAAATTACTGTGACGCATGCCCCTGCCTCATCGCCCGATTTGCCGGGTCGTTCTTCAGGAAACACATTACAGGAAAGGCGATTAAACTTCGGTGCCGAAACACGCTCAAAATTAAGCTTTGGGCACACCAGCCATTAACCACCCGGTGCAGGCCAGAGGATCTTGACCGGGCCGCGTGCAAGACACGGCTTGGACTGGGTGTTCGAGGGACGCGCTTCCTAGCGCTCCGTCATCATTTTGACGATGATCGGGATGATGGCGATCATCAGCACCACCGGCAGGATGCACACCGTTACCGGCACCGACATCTTGGCCGGCAGGGCGTGCGCCTTTTCCTCGGCCAGCGACATGCGCTTGTGGCGCATTTCATCGGAAAAGACGCGCAGCGCGCCCGACAGGCTGGTGCCGAGTTCCTTCGACTGCTGTAGAAGCGTGGCGAAGGAACGCACCTCGTCCAGGCTGAGGCGGTCGGCAAGCGCCTTCAGCGCATCGTCGAGGCTGCGCCCTGCCCTCAGCTCCAGCGACACAAGCTGCAGGTTCTGGCTGAGCGCGGGATAGGTCTTGGCGAGTTCCTTCGAAACGCGCTCGATGCCGGCCTCCATGCTCATGCCGGCATCCGAGCAGACGATCATCAGGTCCATGAAATCGGGAAAGCCGTTGCGGTATTCGCGCCGCTTTTCCCGCACCTTCTGGCTCAGCACCAGCCCAGGCAGGAAGTAGCCGGCCGCTCCCGACAGGATGACGAACGTCCACCGGCTGGCCATCGTCGCGTCTGGACTGGCCATCCATTGGTTGAGCACAAAGACACCGATGGCCGTGCCGATCATCGCAATGAACCGGACGAGGAAAAACATGCCGACGGCGCGCGGTTCCATGTAGCCCGCCTGGATGAGCGTCATGCGCAGCCGGGCGACATTTTCCGGATCGCTCTTGGCATAGAATTCCTGCGCCCTCTTCACCGCCTTCTCGCGCACGATGCTGGTATTCTTCTTCGGCACCGGCTCGGGCTTCGCGGCCACCGGACCGTGATCCACCTTGAGCCGGCGCATGACGTCGTTGCGGTCGCCCTTCGCCGCCACCATCGGCCAGGCCACCGCGACGGCGCCCACGGCCAGCAACAGGATGGCTACGGGCATCAACGAGGTCGGCGCAAGCGAGGCGAGGAATTCGATGAAGGCTTGCATGTCAGAACCTGAAATTCGACATCTTGAACATCATCAGATTGCCCAGCATCAGCCATGCGACCGAGCCGCCAATCAGGTACCAGGTCAGCGGCTCACCCCAGACGTTGCGGTAGAAGGCTGGCATCAGCGCCATGATGGCCGCAAACAGCAGCGCCGGTATCGCCGTCAAGATGTAGGCCGACATGCGGCCTTCGGTCGAAATGGCGCGCACCTTGCGGCGTAGCTTGCCACGCTCGCGGATCGTCAACGCCAGACCGTCGAGGATCTCGCGCAGATTGCCGCCCGAACTGCTCTGGATCGAGACGGCGGTGACGAACAGCGGCAGGTCCTCATGGCCGACCCGGTCGAACAGCGAGTTCAGGGCCGAAACCAGGTCCGATCCATAAGTCACCTCGTCGGCGATGACGCCGAATTCGCTGCCGATCGGGTCGGGCATCTCGCGCGCCACCATGGCGATCGCCACCGGCACCGGATGGCCGGCCTTCAGGCCGCGCGTGATCAGTTCCAGTGCCTCCGGCAGTTGCGTGCCGAACCGCTTCAGCCGGCGGCCGCGTTTGAAGCGCAGCGTCATCACCGGCAGGATCGGCACAAGCATGACAAACAGGACGAGCCCGAGCAGCGGCGGCAAGCCGTACCACATGGCGGCCAGAGCCGCGGCGAATGCCGCGCCGCAGGTGGTCATCAGGAATTTCGGCAGCGGCATGACCATGCCAGACTGGGTTCGCAAGGCGCGGAACCGTTCCGGCGAGAACAGCGACGTACCCGCGTCAAGGCCGCGCTCCTTGCGCAGTTGCACAAGCACCTGCTCCTGGCTGATCGTGTTTTCCTGCAGTTTCATGCGCCGGTTGATGGCGGTGCGCTTGTCGCTGCGGCCGGCATAGAGCAGGTAGCAGGCCTCGGCGATCAGGATGCCGGTAAGTGCCGCCGCGGCATAGACGACATAGATCGCGCTGAGCCCGTCGAACACCTGGCTACTCCTGCGGCCGGCCGGGTTCGAAGTATCGCCCGGGGAACTCGATGCCCATGGCGCGCAAATCCTCGAGAAAACGCGGCCGGATGCCAGTCGCCTCGTAGTGGCCGAGGATCTTGCCGTCGGCGTCCATGCCGGTGCGCACGAAGCGGAATATCTCCTGCATCTGGATGACATCGCCTTCCATGCCGGTCACTTCGGCGACGCTGGTCACCTTGCGGTTGCCGTCGGACAGGCGCGTCAGCTGCACGATAAGGTCGAGCGCGCTGGCGATCTGGCTGCGGATCGACTGCACCGTCATGGGCATGCCGGTCATGCCAAGCATCTGCTCGAGGCGCGAAATGGCGTCGCGCGGCGTGTTGGCATGGATGGTCGCCATCGACCCTTCGTGGCCGGTGTTCATCGCCTGCAGCATGTCGAAGGCCTCCTCGCCGCGGCACTCGCCGAGGATGACGCGGTCGGGGCGCATGCGCAGCGCGTTCTTGACCAGATCGCGCTGCTTCAGTTCGCCATGGCCTTCGATGTTGGCTGGACGCGTCTCCATGCGCGCGACATGCGGCTGCTGCAGCTGGAGCTCGGCCGCGTCCTCGATGGTGATCAGCCGCTCATCTTCAGGGATGAATGCCGACAGCGCGTTGAGCATGGTCGTCTTGCCGGTGCCGGTGCCGCCCGAAATGATCGTCGTCTTGCGGGCATGCACGGCCGCGGCCAGCACTTCGGCCATGTTCTGGGTGATGGCGCCGAACTCGACCAGCTTGTGCAGGCCGAGCTTGTTCTTGGAGAATTTGCGGATCGACACCAGCGGCCCGTCGACCGCAACCGGGCGGATGGCCGCGTTGAAACGCGAGCCGTCCAGCATGCGTGCGTCGACCATCGGCTGTGATTCGTCGACGCGGCGGCCGACCGCGGCGACGATCTTGTTGACGATGCGCAGCAGATGCGCCTCGTCCTTGAACGGAATATGGACCGGCTGCAGCTTGCCCTTCTTTTCGACAAAGCAGTTCTGGTGGCCGTTGATCAGGATGTCGTTGATGTCGGGATCCTTGAGCAACGGCTCCAGCGGACCGAGACCGACCATCTCGTCGACGATGTCGTCAACCAGCGCGTCAAGCTCGACGGTGTTGATCGCCATCCGCTCTTGCTTGGTCTTTTCCGACACGAAATCAAATACTTGCCGGCGCATCTCATCCTTGGGCAAACGCTCCAGCGCGACAAGGTTGATCTCCTCGAGCAGCAGCCGGTGGATACGCACGCGCGCATCGAGCACCTTGTTGGCATTCTTTGCAGGTGCGGCTTCCGGCTTTGCGGTCAAAGCCTTTCGGTTCGTCGGAATGACGACGGCATGATGCGCGACCGGCACCGGCTCGGCGGCGCGCTGCGGACGCGCATCGCGGTTCTGCAGGGTGGAAAAGCGGCTGGTCATCCGGCCTTCCTCTTCAGCAATCCCCGGCCCATGCCAAACAGCGAGCGCGATTTCGCCCGGGGTTGGACTGCTTCCTCCGGCAGGATGATCTTCTTCAGGTCGTTGACGACATTGGCGTTCGGGTCGATCTCGTGCAGCGGCACGCCCCGATCGACCGCCTCGCGCACCAGCCGGTAGTTGTTGGCAATGCCGCCGACGAAATGCTCGCCGAGGATTTCCTGGACGTCCGCCTGCTTGATGCCGTTGTCGAACATCTTCTGCTCGAAACGGTTGACGATGACGTTGGGCTTCACTTCCTTGCCGGCAGTCTCGTAGACCGCCTGGATCAGACGCTGCGTGTGGCGCAGGCACGGCACCGTCATTTCAGCGACGATGTAGAGTTTGTTGGAACCGAGCAGCACCGTTTCCGTCCATGGAAACCAGGTGCGCGGCATGTCGATGACGACATTGTCGAAATAGGCCGAAACGAGGTCCAGCATGCGCACCACGACATCGGTCTTGAACGAGCGCATTTCCGCCGGATGCGTCGGCGCCGCCAGCACGCAAAGCCCGCTGGCATGCTTCGACAGCATCACGTCGAGCAGTTGCCGGTCGAGGCGTTCGGGCTGGTTTTCGATTTCGGTGATGTCGAAGCGCGGTTCGAGGTCGAGATATTCGGCACAGGCGCCCTGCTGGAAATTGAGGTCGACCACGCAAGTCGAAGCGCCGCGCGTCACCGAGTGATGCAGCTGGAAGGCGGTCTGCAGCGCCAGCGTCGTGGTGCCGACGCCGCCGGCGGCCGGCATGAAGGTGTAGATCTGCGACTCGGTGTTTTCCTCGCGACCGGGCCCTTGCAGAGCCCGCACCACGGAGCGTACCAAGTCGGCGGTGGTGATCGGCTTGACCAGGAAATCGGCTACCTTGAGCTGTACCAGGATGCGCACCGCGGCGGCATTGAACTCCTGGGTGACGACGACGACCGGCACCTTGTCCTCCAGCCGGCGCATGATCCGCTGAAGCGACTCGACCTCCTCCAGCCTTGCCGCATCCATGTCGACGATGATGGCGCCGAAATCGGCCTCCTGGATCTCGCCGCGCAGCTCCGTGACATTCTTTTCCACTGTCGACAGCTGGATGACCTCGGAGGCGGCGAATGCGGTCCGCGTGTCCTGCACAAAGGTCCTGTCGGTCGATACCAGCAGAATCTTCCTGGTCTTGATGCCGTTTGCCATTCTGTCAGCCTGTCCGGTCGCCGCCTGTTGGATCAGTTGCCTGTCGTGGATTGCGACGCTTTCGCGCCGGCCGCCTGATCGGGAGTGATGGCCACCACGTCGCCGCGCTGGGCTGGAACAAGAAGTTTTGTGTTCTGGACACCGTATTTCCAGGGATCGACCATCTGCATGACGGTATCGGCGGCTTGCGCATTGCCAGCGGCCGGCGTCACCCCTTCGGTGCGCACATAGTCGTCGCTGGTGCAGCCGGCGGCGAAGCCGGCCAGCAGCAAGGCAATGCTCGATCTCAAAGCCAGGCGCATGGTTTCAGTCCTTCGGCAGGTCGAGGAAATGCCCGACCGTGGTAACGGCAGCCGGCTGCGCGACAGTGCCGCCGGCCATTGCCAATGCGCGATTGGTGTCGGACGTCTTCACTTCGTCGGTGTTGTTGAGAAAATAGTCGGCGTTGCTGGCCGCCTGCGTACCATCGGTCGGCACGATGAGTTTCTTCGACGGATCGACCGGCTTGACCAGATAGGGGGTGACGATCATGACCAGGTCGGTCTCGCGCCGCTGATAGGATTTCGACGAAAACAGCGCCCCAAGCACCGGCATTTTGCCAAGGCCGGGAATGCGCGAGGTGGTGATGTCGTTTTGCGACTGCAGCAATCCGGCAATCATGAAGCTCTGGCCATTCTTCAGGTCGACCGATGTCCTGGCGCGGCGCACGATGAAGCCGGGCACCGATATATTGCCGATATTGTAGGAGGCCGACGCGTCGATCGAAGAGACTTCCGGCGCGATGTCCAGGCTGACCAACCCGTCCTTCAGCACCGTCGGCGTGAAATCCAGGCTGACGCCATATTTTTTGTAGCTGACCGAGATCTTGCCGTTGTCTTCGGAGACCGGGATTGGAAATTCGCCGCCAGCGAGAAAGCTTGCCGTTTGGCCGGAACGGGCGATCAGGTTCGGTTCGGCCAACCGACGGGCCAGGCCGCGCTCTTCCAGCGCCTTGATGGCGATATCGATCGACACACCGTTCGACAGCAACCGGCCGATGATCTCGCCGGTCCCGGCCCCCGGCAGGGTACCCGGATCGATCGTGACGTCGCGCCCGCCGAGGCCGTAGGCGAAATTGGCGCTGTATTTGGCGCCGAGATCCTGACCCGCCTGGCGGTTGATCTCGACAAAGCGGACGTTGAGTTGGACTTGCTGCGACGACGAGATGTTGACCGAGTTGATCACCTCCTCGGCGCCGGAAAAACGCGTCGCGATCTTGTTTGCCTTTTCGGCGGCGACCGCGTCATCGGCCTCGCCCGACAGCACGACACGGCCATTGGCCGAGCCGACCTTGATCCTGGCGTCCGGCACGCTGGCGCGGATGGTGCTTGCCAATTGGTCGGTGTCGAGTGTCACCTCGATGTCGACGGTGCCGACGAGCCGCTTCTTCTCATCGAACAGCGCGATGCCGGTGGTGCCGAGGTTGTTGCCGAGCACGTAGAAAGATTTGTCGGTCAGCGGATTGACGTTGGCGATCTCCGGATCGCCGATGACGATCTGGTAGAAGGCAGCGCTGGTCATGATCGTCTTCGGCTTGCCCTTGGCCACCTTGATCGACGCATTCTTGGTCGTCGACACGTAGACGATGTCGTTGTCGGCCCTTGCCGAGGCGCCGAAGGCCAGCATCCCTGCGGCAGCCAGTGAAGCAGCCACAGCCACGGTGCGCAACACGCGCAACCGTCCCATGACCCGATATGCAATCAGCCCGAACATTGTCCCGTCCCTCACCCAGTCCCCACTGGTTTCTATTGCTGGTCCGGCGAAGGAACCTGGTATTCCTCTGCCTTCGTGCCGCGCGTCACGATGACCGTCTTGAATTTCGGTTTCTCCGGCTCTTTCGCCACGGCATTGAACAACGAACTGGCCGCGGCCTGCACGTTGGAGGCGACCGATCCGCCGAACGAAGAGATGGTGGTGACGCCGTTCTTGCCGTCATCGCCTTCGCTGGCGGAGCGGAGCGACAGCGACAGCGAGCCGACGGTGCGGGCAAGTGCCACTTTCTTCGCGCCTTCGGTGGTCACCTCGATGGTCACGGAATTGGCAATCTGCGGCGTGGTCTGGCGCTCGTCGGCGCCCTGCCCGACGCTCAGCACCTTGGCATCGGAGACGACGATTTCGGAGGTGATGGTCGAACCGGCGGCGCCTTGCGCGTTCTTGGCCACCTCCTGGATTTCGCCGGCATCGCGGGTCAGCACGACGTCAACCCGGTCGCCCGGTGTGACGAAGCCGCCGACACCTGCAATCTCGTCGGTGCGGATGGTCACCGCCCGCATTCCGGGCGTCAGCATGTTGGAGAGCGTCGCGCGGCCATTTGGCCCCGACAGCTTGGTGAGCAGCACCGGCTCGTTGACCTCGATCGGCGTCAGCACCACGCGATTGCCGTCGCCAAGCAATCCATCGATGGTCGGGAAGGCGCCCTGCGGCAGGGAATCCTGCGGCCAGGGAATTTCGCTGAGCTTTGTGCGGTCGAGCTCCATGCCATAGCGCAACGGAGCATTGGCCACCACGATGGTCTTGAACTCGATCTTGGGTGCAACTGGCGCGGGGATCGACGCCGTCTTCGCTTCGCTATCTGCCCTGGCCTGGCTCTTGACCCAGAAATCCGCGGCAAAGATCGATATCGCGCCAAAAACGGCGGCGATGCCGATCATCGATATGGCCTTGCCCCTCACGCCCGAAACCCCTGATGCCCGCAGTTTCTTGTTTTGTTGGGCTCATGCTAGGCGGCATTGTTAAAGAATCAGGAATCCAACGCGGTGGCATTTGACCTATTTCCGCCGGATTGGTTATCGAATGGTTCTGGGCTAGGACGGGCAATTCCCCGAACGGAACAGGAACCTCGGTCGCTTGGCGCTGAAAAGCGTGCCAGTATCGCGAGGTGATTCGCAGCATCGGACTCTATGGCAGGCATGGACGACAACAACGATCTTTTCGGCAATCTGGACAAGCAGCCGCAACCGGTCCGCACACCGGCGCGCCCGGCGGATCCGCTGGTGCAGGCGACCAGGCGTCCCGCCGCGACCAAGGATGGCAGCGAGGGCTATAGCGCCGCCGACATCGAGGTTCTGGAAGGGCTGGAGCCGGTGCGGCGCCGGCCGGGCATGTATATCGGCGGCACCGACGACAAGGCGATGCACCACCTGTTCGCCGAGGTCATCGACAATTCGATGGACGAGGCGGTTGCCGGCCATGCCACCTTCATTGATGTCGAGCTCTCCGCCGACGGCTATCTTGCCGTCACCGACAACGGCCGCGGCATCCCGGTCGATCCGCATCCGAAATTCAAGAAGCCGGCGCTCGAAGTGATCATGACGACGCTGCATTCGGGCGGCAAGTTCGACTCGAAGGTCTACGAGACATCAGGCGGCCTGCATGGCGTCGGCGTGTCGGTGGTCAACGCGCTGTCGGACCATCTCGAGGTCGAGGTCGCGCGGGGCCGCCAGCTTTATCGCCAGCGCTTTTCGCGCGGCGTCCCGGTAACCGGCCTGGAACAGCTGGGCGAGGTTCACAACCGGCGCGGCACAAAGATCCGCTTCCACCCCGACGAGCAGATTTTCGGCAAGGGCGCTGCGTTCGAGCCGGCGCGGCTCTACCGCATGACACGCTCGAAAGCCTATCTGTTCGGCGGCGTCGAAATCCGCTGGACCTGCGACCCGTCGCTGATCAAGGAAAAGGACCAGACGCCGGCCAAGGCCGAGTTCCATTTTCCCGGCGGCCTCAAGGACTATCTCAAGGCATCGCTCGGCGACGAATTCCAGGTGACGCGCGAAATCTTCGCCGGCAAGAGCGACAGGCAAGGCGGCCATGGCTCGCTCGAATGGGCGGTGACCTGGTTCGGCGGCGACGGCTTCATCAATTCCTACTGCAACACGATCCCGACCGGCGAAGGCGGCACCCACGAGGCCGGCTTCCGCAACGTGTTGACGCGCGGCCTGCGCGCCTATGCCGATCTCGTCGGCAACAAGCGCGCCTCGATCGTCACCTCGGAAGACGTCATGATCTCGGCGGCGGGCATGCTGTCGGTGTTCATCCGCGAGCCCGAATTCGTTGGCCAGACCAAGGACAGGCTGGCGACGATCGAGGCAATCCGCATTGTCGAGACCGCGATCCGCGATCCTTTCGACCATTGGCTGGCCGACAATCCGCAAGAAGCCTCGAAGCTGCTCGAATGGGTGATCGCGCGCGCCGACGAGAGGGTGCGCCGGCGCCAGGAAAAAGAAGTGTCGCGCAAGAGCGCGGTGCGCAAATTGCGGCTGCCGGGCAAGCTCGCCGACTGCACGCAGAATGCCGCGGCCGGCGCCGAACTGTTCATCGTCGAAGGCGACTCGGCCGGCGGCTCGGCCAAGCAGGCACGCGACCGTGCCAGCCAGGCCGTGTTACCGTTGCGCGGAAAAATCCTCAACGTCGCCAGCGCCGGCAATGACAAGCTTGCCGGCAACCAGCAGATTTCAGACCTGATCCAGGCGCTCGGCTGCGGCACGCGGTCGAAATACCGCGACGAGGATTTGCGCTACGACCGCGTCATCATCATGACCGACGCCGACGTCGACGGCGCCCACATCGCTTCACTGCTGATCACCTTCTTCTACCAGGAGATGCCGGCCCTGGTGCGTGGCGGCCATCTCTATCTGGCGGTGCCACCGCTCTACTCGATCCGGCAAGGCGGCAAGGTCGCCTATGCCCGTGACGATGCGCACAAGGACGAGCTTCTGCGCACCGAGTTCACCGGGCGCGGCAAGGTCGAACTTGGCCGCTTCAAAGGTCTGGGCGAGATGATGGCCGCGCAGCTCAAGGAAACCACCATGGATCCGAAAAAGCGCACGCTGCTTCGCATCGATGTCATCGACGCCGAGGCCGCCACCAAGGACGCGGTCGACGCGCTGATGGGCACCAAGCCTGAAGCCCGCTTCCGCTTCATCCAGGAACGCGCCGAATTCGCCGAGACGGAAGTGCTGGATATCTAGTCGCCAGCCGGTCCATAACAGGCTCGACTTGCGGAGACCGGCATGTGATCTGGGCGCGGCTGAAAGGCTATTTCGAGACCAGTTTGGCCGGGCTGACGCAACCGACGCGTTCGGACTGGATTTTCTCGCTGCGCACGGTTTCGGCCGGCCTGATCGCGCTTCTGGTCGCCTACGCCCTTGAGCTCGACCACCCGCAATGGGCCATGATGACGGTGTTCATCGTCGCCCAGCCCGTCGCCGGCATGGTGCTGGCGAAGGGCTTCTACCGGCTGTTCGGCACGCTTGCCGGCGGCATAGCGGCGATCGGCATCACCACGATCTTCGGCACCAGCCCCTGGGTGCTGGTGACGGTGCTTGCCGTCTGGATCGGCATCTGCACCTTCGTCTCGTCGCTGCTACGCAATCCCGAAGCCTATGGTGCCGCCCTTGCCGGCTACACCGCGATGATCATCGGCCTGCCTGCCTTCGGACAGCCGCACGTCGTCGTCGACCTCGCGGTCGCACGCTGTGCCGAAATCGTGCTCGGCATTGTCTGCGCCGGCCTGACCAGCCGGCTGATCCTGCCCAAACTGGCAAGCGACGCCATCATCTCACGGTTGAAACGCTGCATCCTCGATCTTGCCACTTATGCCGGCGGTGCATTCTCCGGCGGCGATCCGGCAATCCTGTCGGGCCTGCACCGAAAGCTGGTCGCCGATACCCAGACGCTTGGCGAGATGCGCGCCTATGCCAGGCTCGAAACGGCGAGCTTCGCGCCGCGCGCCCATCCGGTCCGGCGCACCATCGGGCAACTGCTCTCGGCCCTGTCGGCGGCGCGCGCGCTGCATTCGCACGCCGCCCCGAAGAACGCAGCACTAATTCCGGTGCGCTCGGAGTTGCAGGCCCTTGTCAGCGAACTGGCCGCCAAACCCGGCGCGCTGGACGACACCGCGCCCTGGGTGGCCCGGCTCGACGCGATCTCGGTCAAGGCCCGGCAAATGCCCGATGCCTCGACCGATCAGGGCGACGACAGGGTCGGCACCATCACCCGCCTCACCATCGCCGCCGATTTCGCCGAGGCGCTCAAGCAGGTGCTGCGCGGCCTCGACGCCTTGCGCGCGCCTGTTACCCGTCCTGCCCGGGGCAGCAGGCAACCCGCGCTGGTGGTGCACCGTGACTACGCCGGCGCATCGCGCAATGCGGTGCGCGCTGCTCTTGCCACCTTGCTGGTCACGGCCTTCTGGCTAACGACGAAATGGTCGGAAACCGCAGGCACGGTCATTCTCGTTGCCGTCGTGTCGAGCCTGTTTGCCGCTCGCCCCGACCCCGTGCAAGTGTCCTGGGGCTTCTTCAAGGGAACGCTGCTGGCGCTTCCCTTTGCCTTTCTCGTCGGTCAGGTCGCGTTGCCCGCTTTACCCGGCTTCGGCTGGTTCATGCTGCTTGTCGTGCCGATCCTGGTGCCGACGGCGCTCGCCATGGCCAATCCGCGCCATGTCGGCGTGGCGACGGCCTTCGCCATCAACTTCCTGGCCTTCCTCAGTCCGCACCAGGCGATGGCCTACGATCCCGCCCCGTTCTTCGCAGGTTCGGCGTCGGTCCTGGTCGGCATCCTGCTGGCTATCGGTGTCTTCATCCTCGTGCTGCCCGCCGATCCGTGGCTTGCGGCCAACCGCATCGTGCGCGCCATGCGCGAAGATCTGGCGCGGCTTTGCCTGCATGACCGCGTGCCGAGGCGTTCAGCCTTCGAGAGCCTCGCCTATGACCGCATCAACCAGCTGATGCCCCTGGTGCAGAATGCCGGCAGGAAAGGCGATGCGGTTCTGGGCGGCGGCGTCGCCGCCGTCACCGTCGGCTTGGAAGTCCTGCGGCTGCGCGACGCAAGCCAGGGCCATGCCATCCCATCCGAGACCGCGCTTTCGATCGCCAACTTTCTGAGGGGGCTGGCGCGGGAACTGCTCTTCCACGCACCCGGCGATCCGCAAACGTCGACCGTCGCCGTCGCCCGGCAGTATGCGACGAGCATAGCGCAGCGCAACGCCACCGGCGAGATGCTGCAGATCGCGGCATCGCTGCGCATCATTGCCGCAGCGATGGAAGATTTTCCTGATTTCTTCGCGAGGGATAAAGGCTAGGCCGCGGCGATCGCCAGCGCGTGCCCCCGCGCATTCTCACGCAGCGCATCGAGATGGATCGACTTGACCAGTGTGGCGAGATCGCTTTGCGCTGACTGTCCGCCCAATTCCTTCAGCATCAGCCAGCTGACCTCCTGAACGCCGGCGACACGCTTGCCGTTGGCCACCTCGCGCCAGATTTTCAGAGCGCGCAGGATGATGGCATGCGTGACGGCGGCAAGACCCGCGCTGCGAAACAGCGCCTGCAGAGCCACATCGTGCCCGCCAGCCAGCAGCGCCCTCACCCTTTGTTCGGATTGCTGGCTGAGCGCAACCAGCGCCGAGCCGAAGAAATCGACCTTGCCATGCGTGATGGTGCGGATGAGGAAGCTCGCAGTGAGATCGCCGCGCAGCCTGAGATGCTCGATCAGCGCCGGATGTTCTTCCTGGCGCGTGCCTTCGATCAGCGTCACCGAAGCCTTGACGCAGGCGTCGCGCATCACGCGATCGGCTCGCGCCGCGCCCATCAAGGCCATGACCAGCGGCGATGTTTTCAGCATCTCGCCGAGCTTGACGAGCAGCATGTGCCGGCAGTCGGCAGGCAGGCGAGCATCCGATATCAGGGCTTCGCGCACCAGGGGCAGATGGCCGTGGCGTTCGGCCATGCGGCGGAAGCTGAGCAAGGCGATGTCGGCGCCGCTGTTGGCGAGCAACACGGCGCAGGCTTCCGCCTCGCCGATCTCGGCGATGGCCGCCGACAATGCCATCGAGACGAACGGCCGGTCGGCGATCAATTTTTGCGTCACCTTCGGGCTGCTGGCCACGCGGTTGATCAGATCGGCGTCGGTAAGCAGCGGCGAACGTGCCAGCACCACGCCGGCGACTTCCGGCTGGTCGCAGGCCAGCGCGCTGATGATCTGCAACGGCGCGTGCTGGCTCATCGACAGCGCTTCGGCCATCGCCAGCCGCACTTTCGACGAAGCGTCGTCAAGCAACAGCGTCAGCGCCGCCTCGGCGGCGCAGCGGTCCTCGAAAGGCAGGTCGGAATTAACGTAGGCCCGAGCCAGCGCATTGGCCGCGGCGGCGCGCTCCGAGACCCTGGCGGTGCAAATCCATCTCAAAAAATGCGAAACAACCATTGCCGCCTGCTTACGCCCCTTGCCAGAACGCTCCTGGCCCCATGCAGACGGTAGGCAGAAAAGGTTTACGAACGGTTCACCATGTTCATTAACTGGCTTGCGAGCCCTGAATGCAGCGCCTATCAACCCCACAGGCAGTAGAGGAGCGGGATATGGCCGGGCTTTATTTGGAAGAGTTCGTCGTCGGCCATGTCTTCCAGCACACGCTGCGCAAGACCGTCACCGAGAGCGACAACATGCTGTTTTCGGTGATGACGCTGAACCCGCAGCCGCTGCATATCGACTTCGATTTTGCCGCCAGGAGCGAATGGGGCAAGCCGCTCGTCAACTCGCTGTTCACGCTCGGCCTGATGATCGGCATCTCGGTCAACGACATCACCGTCGGCACCACGGTCGCCAATCTCGGCATGAAGGAAACGGTGTTTCCGCACCCGGTCTTCCATGGCGATACCATCCGTGTCGAAACGACGGTGATTTCGGTGCGCGAATCCAAGTCGAAGCCCGACCGCGGCATCGTTGAATTCGAGCATCGGGCCTACAATCAGAACGGCGATCTCGTCGCCAAATGCACGAGGCAAGCGATGATGCTGAAGAAGGCGGGCTGATGCGTTCGCTGCTGTTCGTCCCCGGTGATTCCGAGCGGAAGCTGGAAAAGGGTTTCGGCGCCGGCGCCGACGTGGTCATCGTCGATCTTGAGGATTCCGTGGCGCCGCACAACAAGGCGCTAGCGCGCGAAATCGCGGCGCGCTTCATCGCCGAACGCAGGGCGCAAACCGGCTCAGTGATCTATGTGCGCGTCAACGATCTGTCGACCGGCATGACGGATGACGATCTGGCTGCTGTTGTTTCGGCCGGGCCCGACGGCATTATGCTGCCAAAATCGAACAGCGGCCTGGATGTGCAGCATCTCTCGGCAAAGCTCAGGGTTCACGAGGCCGAAAGTGGCCTTGCCGACGGCGCGATCAAAATCCTTCCGATCATTACCGAAACCCCGGCAGGCGTGCTGGCGGCGGCCACCTATGCCGGGACAAGCGCACGGCTTGCCGGTCTCACCTGGGGCGCCGAGGATCTGTCGGCGGCAATCGGCGCGCGCACGGCCCGCGACGAGCGCGGCGGCTACACCGACGTGTTCCGCCTGGCCCGCACCATGACCATCCTTGCCGCGGGTGCGGCGGAGGTTGCGGCGATCGACACCGTCTTCCCGAATTTTCGCGATATGGCGGCCTTCGAAGCGGAATGCGCCGAGGCCGAACGCGACGGCTTCACCGGCAAGATGGCGATCCACCCCGATCAGGTGCCCGTCATCAACGCCGCTTTCACGCCTTCGGCCGAAGCCTTGAGACAATCGGCGGCAATCGTCGCGGCTTTCGCGGCTGCGGGAAATCCCGGCGTCGTCGGCATCGACGGCAAGATGGTCGACCGCCCGCATCTGCGACTGGCCGAAAGGCTTCTGGCGCGGGCCAAGGCGGCCGGGATTTCAGCCTAGTCCTTGTTCCAGCGCGGCCGACGCATCGGAAACACCTCGTTGACGCTCGCATAGTCCATGTAGCCGAGACGAGCGACATTGCCGGCCTTGGTGATATCGAACAGGCCATCCGTCAGGAAGGCATCGTCGATGTACACGCCGACCACTTCGCCGGCGACGACGACAGCGCTCGTCGCCGATCCGTCCAGCGCCTTTGGGCGAAAGACTTCCGTCACCCGGCATTCGAGCGCGGCTGGTGCTGCCGCCACGCGCGGCGGCGCGACGAGGCGTGACGGCGCCATGGCAAGCTCTGCATAGGCGAACTCATTGACGCCGCGCGGCGCGTCGACGGACGTGCGGTTCATCTTTTCCGCGAGATCGCGGCTGACCAGATTGGCGACAAACTCGCCGGTTTCCTGCGCGAAGGTGGCGCTGTCCTTTTCACCTTCGGAGGAAAACCAGACGATGAAGGGCCGCGTCGAAACGGCATTGAAGAACGAGTATGGCGCGAGATTGATCTCGCCGGCCCCGTTCAGCGTCGATATCCAGCCGATCGGACGCGGCGCCACGATCGCCTTGGAAGGATCGTGCGGCAGCCCGTGGCCCTTTGAAGGTTCGTAGAACATTTCAGCCCGCCCACGGCCCCGAATAATCGGCATAGAGCTTCGCCGGATCGGGCCGGGGCCGCTCCGGCGCCGGGCCGGAATAGGAGCCGATATGGACGAAGCCAATGACACGCTCCTGCGGCGCCAGCCCCAGCAGCGCCCTACCCTCGGGCACATCCGAATACCAGTTGCTGATCATATTGGTACCATAGCCCAAAGCATTGGCTGACATCATCAGGTTCATCGCCGCCATGCCGCCCGACAGGAACATCTCCCATTGCGGGATCTTTGGATTCTCCCTGGGGATCGACACCACGCCGATTACCAAAGGCGCACGCGAGAACCGCGCCAGTTCCTGGTTGCGGCGGCCTTCCGGCAACGGCCCCTCCCGCTGCTCGGCAAGTGCTGCCAGTTGCCTGCCGATCTCGACGCGGGCGTCACCGCGATAGAGGATGAAGCGCCAGGGTTCCAGCCTGCCATGGTCGGGTACCCGCGAGGCAGCAGTGATCATCGTCGCGATCTCCGCATCGCTCGGCGCCGGCTCCTTCAAATCGGGGATCGGTGCAGAGTTTCGGGTCAGCAGGAAGTCGATGATCGGCGACGCCATGGGCGCAAGTCTCCTAAAACATTCTGTTTTGAGCTGGAGCGCACCATCGGGAATTCGGGCGGCTCGGGCAATAGCGCGGGGCGCGCCGGACGGAAGAGTCGTATCGGTTGGACTCTTAAGCCTTGAAATTGCCACCGCCATGGGCTTCAACGCAAGGCATGTTTGAGGGGACACTGCGTCTTTTCCTGGTCTGGTTGGTCGCCTTGCTGTTCATGGCGCCGGTTTCGCTCGCCATGGCACAGACCGCGGATGGCGTTAGCAATCTCAAGCTTCCCGGAATTTCGAGCTACGCGACGCCGAAAGGCGAGAGGTCGCTGGCGCTCGGCAGCGGCGGCGCCATTACCCTGTCCGCCCAATTGACAGACAAGGGCGCCGACATCACCCGCGGCATCGTCTGGCGCGTCTTCAAGCCCGAGGCCGTCAACGGCAAATTGCCGATGGTCGCCTCCGCGCATGGCGGCACCGCTGTCTTCCAGCTCGAACCCGGCAGTTACCTGGTTCATGCCTCCTATGGCCGGGCCGGCGCCACCAAACGCATCACCGTTGTCGGCAAGGACGCCAAGCGCGAAAGCCTCGTGCTCGACGCCGGCGGCCTCAAGCTCGACGCTGTTCTGTCCGGTGGGGTGCGCATTCCACCGAAGAACCTGCGCTTCTCGATCTACGAAGGCACCGCTGCGCCGAATGGCGAGCGCGCGCTGATCATACCCGATGTCGAACCCAACAGCGTCGTGCGGCTCAACGCCGGCACCTACCATGTCGTCTCGACCTATGGCGCGGTCAACGCGGTCATCCGCTCCGACATCCGCGTCGAGGCCGGCAAGCTGACCGAAGCCACCGTCGAGCATCATGCCGCCGAGATCACGATGAAGCTGGTGCGCGAAACCGGTGGCGAGGCGATCGCCGACACGTCCTGGTCGCTGCTCAACGAATCCGGCGATCCGATCAAGGAATCCGTCGGCGCCTTCGCCTCGATGGTGCTCGCCGAGGGCGACTACACCATCATCGCCAAGAACCGCGACCGCATCTACCAGAAGGATTTTACGGTCGTTGCCGGACAGAACCAGGAAATCGAGGTTCTGGCCACCGAGGCCGCGGCGATTGATCCTGAAGAAGGTGCTGATTAACCTTCCGCCGCGGGCTTGCCGACTTCAGGCCGCCAGCTTGGTCCGTGCCGGCAGGAACGGAAGCCGGCGACGCGCCACGATTGGCGCCAGGTCGAACACGCCGCGATAAAGGCGGTCGAGCAATGCCTTGCGGTCGCGCAGTGGCTCCAGCTCGCTCCAGCTCAGCACATCACCGACGCGCACCTCGATCGCCTTGCCGGACAATCGCGCGAATTCGCGGATGAGCAGCGAGGTGCGCAGCGTCAGCGACGCCTTGCCGACAAATTTCGCCAGGCGGCCATCGCTCTCGGCCATGTTCATCGGGCCGCTGACCAGATGGAACAGCCGGCCGTTCTGCCCGGAAAAATGCATGGGAATCACAGACGCCTTGGCGTCCTGGACGAGACGGGCCGGAAACATCTTCCACGGCAGGTCGCGCGCCCGGCCAAAGCCCTTCGGCGCGGTGGCGACGCCGCCGGCCGGAAACACCACGATGGTGACGCCCTCTTTCAAAAGCCGCACCGCCTCGTGGCGCACGGCCATGTTGTTCTTCAGCGCGTCCTTGGTCTCTGAAAAGTCGATCGGCAGCGAATAGGGCTCCATCTCGCGGATCTTGAGCAGATCCTTGTGGATCATCACCCGGAACGGCCGCCCCAGCTGCTCTGCCAGCGACAGCACGGCGATGCCGTCGCCGATGCCGAACGGATGGTTGGCGACGATCACCAGCGGTGTATCCGGCAATTGCGCGGGCGGCCATTGATCCGCTGTCCGCACCCGGACGTCGATCAGGTCGAGCATGCGGCTGAAAACGCGCTCGCCGGTCGGCACGACCTGGCGGCGCCAGAAATCATAAAGCGCGGTGTAGCGGTCGCGGCCCGACAGGCCTTCGACCGAATGAATGAACCAGCGCGTCAGCGCCGGCTGGCGCGGATTGGCATAGGAAAGCTCGGGAAAGGACCGTTCGCGCAATTTCAGCTTGAGCATAAGGGCTCGTTACAAGGTTGGCGTGACAGGGATATGAAAATGGCGGTGGATCGCTCCACCGCCATGTCGTCTGGACCACGCAAATCAGGCAGCGCGCTTGCGCCTGCGGTCCGGCGTGACCGCTTCTTCAGTCAATTGCGCGATCGCTTGGGCGAGGCCGAGCGATTCCTGGTCGCGCGAGCCCAGCCGGCGCATGTTGACCGTCTGCTCCTCCGCCTCGCGCTTGCCGCAGACGAGGATCACCGGAACCTTGGCCAGCGAGTGTTCGCGGACCTTGTAGTTGATCTTCTCGTTGCGCAAATCCGCTTCCGCCAACAATCCGGCGGCCTTGAGCTTTGCCACCACCTCGGTCGCATAATCGTCGGCGTCCGACGTGATCGTCGCCACCACCACCTGCAGCGGGGCGAACCACAGCGGGAAATGACCGGAATAGTTCTCGATCAGGATGCCGAGAAAGCGCTCCATCGACCCGCAGATGGCGCGATGCACCATGACAGGTTGCTTCTTCTCCGAATCCGAGCCGATGTAGAAGGCGCCAAAACGCTCCGGCAGGTTGAAGTCGACCTGCGTCGTGCCGCACTGCCATTCGCGGCCGATGGCATCCTTAAGCACATACTCGAATTTCGGCCCGTAGAAGGCGCCCTCGCCCGGGTTGATCGAGGTCTTGATGCGATTGCCGGACTGCGTCCTGATCGTCTCCAGCACGCTGCCCATGATCGCCTCGGCGTGGTCCCACGCCTCGTCGGTGCCGACGCGCTTGTCGGGCCGCGTCGACAGCTTGACGCTGATCTCGTCGAAACCGAAATCGGCATAGGTCGACAGGATCAGATCGTTGATGCGCAGGCACTCCGACGCCAGCTGTTCCTCGGTGCAGAAGATATGCGCATCGTCCTGCGTGAAGCCGCGCACGCGCATCAGCCCATGCAGCGCGCCGGATGGCTCGTAGCGATGCACATTGCCGAATTCCGCAAGTTTTACGGGCAGATCGCGATAAGACTTCAACCCATGCTTGAAAATCTGCACATGGCCCGGACAGTTCATCGGCTTCAGTGCGAAGACGCGGTCGTCGTCGGTATCGTCACCGGCAACCGTGACCTTGAACATGGCGTCGCGGTACCAGCCCCAGTGGCCAGAGGTCTCCCACAGGCTCTTGTCGAGCACCTGCGGCGCGTTGACCTCCTGATAGCCCTGTTCGTCGAGCCGGCGCCGCATGTAGTTGACCAGGTTCTGGAACATCTTCCAGCCCTTGGCGTGCCAGAAGACGACGCCCGGCCCCTCTTCCTGGAAATGAAACAGGTCCATCTCGCGGCCGAGTTTCCGGTGGTCGCGCTTCTCCGCCTCCTCCAGCATCGTCTGGTAGGCCTCGAGCTGCGCCTGGTCGGCCCAGGCCGTGCCGTAGATGCGCGTCAGCATCGGGTTGTTGCTGTCTCCGCGCCAATAGGCGCCGGCCACCTTCATCAGCTTGAAGGCATTGCCGATCTGCCCCGTCGAGGCCATGTGCGGCCCACGGCAGAGGTCGAACCAATCGCCTTGCGCATAGATCTTGAGATCCTGGTCCTCGGGAATGGCGTCGATCAGTTCCAGCTTGTAGCGCTCGCCCTTGTCGGCAAACACTTTTTTCGCCTTGTCGCGCGACCAGACTTCCTTGGTGAACGGCTTGTTGCGCGCAATGATCTCGCGCATCTTCTTCTCGATCACCGGGAAATCGTCGGGCGTGAAAGGCTCGTTGCGGGCGAAATCATAATAGAAGCCGTTCTCGATCACCGGGCCGATGGTCACCTGCGTCCCCGGCCACAATTCCTGCACGGCTTCCGCCAGCACATGTGCGGTGTCATGGCGGATGAGCTCCAGTGCGCGCGGATCGTCGCGGGTGACGATCTCGACCTTGCCGGACTTGCCCAGCGGATCACTGAGGTCGCGCACGACGCCGTCGATGCTGTAGGCGACCGCCTTCTTGGCCAGCGATTTCGAGATCGACTCGGCAAGCCCGGCACCGGTCATCGCCGCGTCATATTCGCGGACGGAGCCATCAGGAAATGTCAGGGAAACGGAATTCAGCATGTGGTTCTCCTATCCAGTCCCGCAAACGAGCGCGGGTGGTCAACTGCATGTCGTTCAGAGTGTGCAACGCTTTGGGCGACATGCATGGGGGTAAAGCCGGATGCGTCCGGCGGCGGGCGGGTTTTAGAGGCAGCGCCGCGCCAGGTAAAGAGCGCTGATTGACCTGGCCGTCAGGAAATGTCGCCAGCGATGTCGCAGGCCGATCCGCAAGGCTTGCGAACATCGCCGGCATGGTCTGGAATCCGCGGCATGGAAGACACATCCCCCAGCCGAACCGCCCTGCGCGTCGCGCGCTTGAGGGCTCTCCATCAGATTTCACCAGAGGCGGCACTGTTTCGCGACCCATACGCCATTGCGATCCTCGGTGAAGGCGCTCCCGTCGAGCAACAGCTTGCGCAAGAGGACACCCACAGCCAGCGTATGCGCCTGTTCGTGGCGGCGCGTGCCCGCATTGCCGAGGATTGGCTGGCGGCGGCGGTGCGTCGTGGCATCCGCCAGCTCGTCGTGCTCGGTGCCGGCCTCGACACGTTTTCGCTGCGCAATCCGTACCCGGATCTCTTGGTGTTCGAGGTCGATCATCCGGCAACCCAAGCCTGGAAGCGCAGGTGCATCGCCGATGCCAGTCTTGCCGAACCGCCCACCACCACATTCGTGCCGGTCAATTTCGAGCGGCAGCGTCTGTCCGAGGAACTGGCATCGGCCGGACTGAAATCGAACGAACCAAGCTTCTTCATTTGGCTGGGGGTCGTGCCATACCTGACGAAAGACGCGATCTTCAGCACGCTGTCCTACATCGCCACCACCCCGGGTTCGGAGGTGGTGTTCGACTACAGCGAACCGTATGAGAATCGCGATGCGGCCGGACAGGCCGCCCTGGCTTTCTATGCGGCGCGCGTCGCTTCTGTCGGCGAGCCGTGGATCAGCTTCTTCTTCCCCGGCGAACTGGCGAAATCACTCTCCGGTCTCGGATTCGATGAAATCGAAGATCTCGAAAGCAGCGATATCGCCGCCCGCTTTTCCAGGGCACCAAGGCGAGCGCCAACCAACTCCGGCGGCCACATCATCCGCGCGCGTCGATCAGCGACAGCGGCCCCCTGAACGTCGAAGCCGGGCTGAACCTCTGATTGCACACACCATCCTGGTGAAGCGTCTTGCCGCTCGCGGCGTCGAGGATCAGCGTACACTGCACGTCCCCAAGCGGCGCCGATTGCGCGCGCAGCGGAAATCCCAGCAGCCAGGCGAGCAGGAACAGGATTCCGGCAAGGATGAAGGGAAGACGGTCGAAATTACGCATTTGATGCTCGCTCCAGAGGGGTTCGCAAGCGGCTTAGCGAGGTCTCTTGTCTCGATTTTGTCTCAAATGCGCAGTGTTTGTGCAGCTTCGCGTTAACCCTACCGGATCGTAAACACAAAGCTTGGCAGCTCGATCAGCCCTGCGCCCGGCCGCGCTTGTTGCCGATCCGCCAATACCGCCAGGGTGCGAACCAGACGTAGCGATCCGCCAGCACCTCCGGCACAAGGTCGATGCCATGCGTCCCGAAGGGCCCACAGCGCAGCACCCGGAAAAATCCCATCCAGCCGCCGGCCCACAGGCCATGGCGGGCGATCGCCTCATGCGCATATTCGGAACAGGTCGGCAGATGCCGGCAGGAATTGCCGACGAAGCCCGACAGCGTCAGCTGGTACAGGTGTACAAGCGACGTTCCCAGGAGCCGGCCGGGCGTCTTGCGCCACGGACCGGGCCAGTTGCGGCCGCGCTTTGGCGGTCCGGCGATACGCCCATGCTGGTGACCCACCTCAGTCTCCGCTCCAGAGCATGATCCCGAAAGTGGAACCGGTTTCCTCTGACAAACGGAAACCGTTTGTCCAGGGACCATGCTCGATACAATCGCGTTTCCCACGCGATAGATGTGGGCTTCGGCTGGAGAACGCAATCCCTTCTGCCCACTCGCCATGCCATCAGGGTCGGGAACGGGGAAACGGCTGCCGGCCGGCCGAAGGCGCCCACCGATCAGGACTGACCGGCTCCTCGCAGCGCTTTGCATGCCGTCTGTCGTCACGCCATTGAAACGTTACGATCCGCATGACATCGCCGAAGATGCTCAGGATCTGGATCATGACCGTGTCTCCTTTGACACGGATTAGACCGCCGCTGGCCTTCGCCTTCAAACGAGTATAATTTCCACTTCGGATAATCTAAGGTTATGCGAATGAAGCGCGGACGCCTGCCGCTGACGGCACTGAGGAGCTTCGAGGCGGCGGGCCGGCATCTGAGCTTCAGCAAGGCCGCCGAGGAGCTTTTCGTCTCGCAGGCGGCGATCAGCCGGCAGATAAGAGAACTAGAGGTTCTGATCGGCAGGCCGTTGTTCGAGCGGCTTCATCGCAGGGTTGAACTGACGGAAACAGGGCAAACTCTCCTAACTCAGTTAACCACCAGCTTTGACGACATCGATCGCCAGCTATCACAGGTCCTCAGCAAGCCGGCCCAGAGCCCGTTGCGGGTCAGCGTCGAACCGTCCTTTGCTGGCGAATTTCTGATACAGCGACTGAATTCGTTTCAGCAGCGCCACCCGGAGATCGACATTTCAGTCGACGCGGACTCTCGGCTCATAGAGTTTCGCGGACACGAAGCAGAAATCGCGATTCGATACGGAGCCAATGCCCGGTCTTGGCCGCGCACACAAGTGCGGCATCTGGTCGACGTTTTGGTCACCCCGGTCCTGGCAAAGGAGTTGCTCTCGTCGGGCGTCCCTCTGACATCGCCGGCCGACCTGCGGCACTATACCTTGCTCCATGACTACAATCGCGATGGCTGGGCGACATGGTTTCAGGCATTGGGCCTTCCAGATCTCGCCCAGCAGAGAGGACCGCTTTATACGGACGCAGCGCTTGCCATGCAGGCTGCGAAACTCGGGCACGGCGTCGCTTTGGGCGACCGCATCCTTAACGGCGCAGACCTTCGGGCCGGTCTCTTGGTTCGTCCTTTTGAGATGGAAATCCCTTATGGCGCGTATTGGCTTGTCGCGCCTGATTTCCAGCGCCTCAGCCGACAGGCGGAGATTTTTGCGGACTGGCTCGTCGAAGAGCTTCGCGGGACCGAGGGATAGCGAAGTCTAGGCCGCTTCTTCGGAGCGCTTCTTCTCGATCTGGCCGATCGCGTCGACCACGGCGTCGAAGGTCAGCATGGTCGAGGCATGCCGCGCCTTGTAGTCGCGAACCGGTTCCAGATATTTCAGGTCCGCGAAGCGGCCGTCGGGCGGGGCGCCATTTTCCTTCAGCATCTTGAGCATGGTGTCGCGCACCGCGCGCAACTCCTCGGCGCTCGCACCGACGACATGTTGCGCCATGATCGAGGATGACGCCTGCCCCAGCGCACAGGCCTTTACGTCGTGGGCGAAGTCGGTGACCACGCCGTCCTCCATCGTGAGGTCGACGGTGACGGTCGAGCCGCACAGCTTGGAATGCGCCCTTGCGGTCGCGTCAGGATGGTCGAGGCGGCCGATGCGGGCGATGTTTCCGGCAAAACCGAGAATTTTCGCATTGTAGACGTCGTTGATCATTATTTTCCAATCCGTCGCCGCCAAGCGAACAGCGATTGCCGCTGTCGTGTCTTCCTTTCGCGCGTCATGACCTTATATAATGCTGGCAGTCCGGTATCGACAAGACAATGAAAGCCAGTGTCCTTGCCGGGAAGTTCACGCCACTTACGGGCTGGAAACCGGGCAAGTTTCTGACACCGAAAGGTCGTGGTCCGTTCAACTCGTTCCTCCGCCGAGAGGGACTACGGGAGACGCCTTTATGGATGCCGTCATCAAGAAGCTCATGCCCCAGTCAGCCTATATGGAGAAGCCGGTCACCGACCGGCCGAGCGAAGCCGAAGTCGAGGCCGCCGTGCACACGCTTTTGCGCTGGACCGGCGACAATCCGAACCGCGAAGGGCTGGTCGACACGCCGAAGCGGGTGGCCAAGGCCTTCCGCGAAATGTTCGGCGGCTACGACATGTGCCCGTCGGAAGAGCTCGGTCGCACCTTCGAGGAGGTCGCCGGCTATGACGACCTGGTCATCGTCAAGGATATCCAGTTCCACTCGCATTGCGAACACCACATGGTGCCGATCATCGGCAAGGCGCATGTCGGCTACCTGCCGGACGGCAAGGTCGTCGGCCTGTCCAAGATCGCGCGTGTGGTCGATATCTTTGCCCATCGCCTGCAGACCCAGGAGGCGCTGACGGCGCAGATCGCCGGCGTCATCCAGGATGTGCTCAATCCGCGCGGCGTCGCCGTGATGATCGAGGCCGAGCACATGTGCATGGCCATGCGCGGCATCCGCAAGCAGGGCTCAACCACCCTCACCTCGACCTTCACCGGCGTCTTCAAGGACACGCCCGAAGAGCAGGTTCGTTTCGTCACAATGGTGCGCGGCGGCGGGGCTTAAGCCCCTAGCCAATATCGCTAGATAAGGACCGGCGATGTCGGCACTGGAATTTCCGAAAGCTCCCTCGGACAAGAAAACGTTGGAGGAAGGCGCGGTGTTTTCACCGCGCTTCGACGCAGCCGGCCTCGTCACGGTCGTCGTCACCGACGCCGAAGACGGTGTGCTGCTGATGGTTGCGCACATGAATGCGCAAGCGCTGGCGCTGACCCTGGAGACAGGCATCGCCCACTACTGGTCACGCTCACGCAGCGCGCTGTGGAAAAAGGGCGAAACGTCAGGCAATTTCCAGCATGTCGTCGAGATGCGTACCGATTGCGATCAGGATGCATTGTGGCTGCGCGTCAAAGTGTTGGGCCACGACGCAACCTGTCACACGGGTCGACGTTCATGCTTTTATCGGACGGTGGGGCTGGTCGACGGCAAGGGGACGCTTGTTGACGACGGCAGCAAGCCGTTGTTCGATGCGGAAACCACGTATCGGAAACCATCAGCTTGAACCTTCTGCCTGACCCAAGTCACATAGATTCACCATTTCGATACGGGCCCGCCCTTATATTAGCCGTGGGACAAGGGAGATCATGATGCTCGAGTGGGCGTCATTGCGTAACAAACCAGATGTCAGGGAGGCCAATGGCCTGTCCTCGTCGGGCGGCGCATCCGAAACAAAACCACCAAGAAAAACCGGTATTTCGCTCGCCCTAGGCGGCGGGTGTGCCAGAGGCTGGGCGCATATCGGCGTGCTGCGCGCGCTCGATGAAGCCGGCATCGAAGTGTCGATGATCGCCGGCACCTCGATCGGTGCCCTGGTCGGCGGCTGCTATCTCTCAGGCAAACTGGACGAACTGGAAGAATTCGCCCGCAGCCTGACCAAACGACGCATTTTTGGCCTGCTCGATCTCAACCTGCGCGGCAGTGGCCTGTTCGGCGGCATGAAGCTCGACGCCCGGCTGCGCGAGCACATGGCTGGCATTCGTTTCGAGGACCTGGCCAAACCGTTCGTCGCAGTCACCTCCGAAATTCGCACCGGCCACGAAATCTGGCTGTCGAGCGGCTCATTGATCACCGCGATGCGCGCCTCCTATGCGCTGCCCGGCGTGTTCGAGCCGGTGAATTGCAACGGCCGCGTGCTGGTCGACGGTGCGCTGGTCAACCCGGTGCCGGTTTCGGTCTGCCGCGCCTATGAGCAGCCGCTCGTGGTGGCGGTCAATCTTCACTACGACCTGTTCGGACGCGCCGCCGTCATCAAGCACAGCGCCGGCGAGCTGGTCATCGAAAAGGATGCGCCGCGGCCGGGCCGGGTCGATGCCGACCACCAGTCGCATCAGACGCGGCTCGGCATAACCGGCGTCATGGTCGAGGCCTTCAACATCATCCAGGACCGCATCTCGCGCGCCAGGCTCGCCGGCGATCCGCCCGACATGTCGCTGCAGCCGAAGCTCAGCCATGTCGGCCTGACCGAATTCCACCGCGCCGACGAGGCGATCAGCCTCGGCTATCAGGCGACGATGGCGCAGATCGGCGAACTGACACGGCTGCAGTCCGTTCTCGCCTGATTCATGTCTTCCAAGGCAAGGAAACAGGCTCTTGACGCGCGCCGACCAACACGAATGGCGCCAGGCGAATTTCGGAAGCAAATTCCATCCTAGCTAGGCCGCCCCACGGTGACCTTACGCACGCGCCGCGTCGATGATGCGAAACTGCACCGTGCGGTTGCCGTTCCAGTAATTGCCCGACAGCGAGCCGGCGACATGCACGGTCTTGCCGCGGTTCTTGAACAGGAATTCGCCAAGTGCGGTATCGACGGCGCGAAAGGCGATCGCCTGGATGCGGCCGCCGCTTTCCGATTGCAGCTCGACGCGGATGTGGTTRGTGCCAACCGGCCGCGCATCAGCAAGCCGGTGACGCGGCAGCACGAAGACCGGCGCCGCATGCCCGGCGCCGAATGGGCCGGCTTTCTCCAGCGCGTCGAGAAGGCCGAGCGTCGCGCCTTCGGCGGCAAGCGCCCCATCGATCGGCAGGCTTTCTTCGCCTTGCAGGCGGAACACGTCGGCCGCCGCTCGCTCTTCGAAAAACGCCCTGAGCTCGCCAAGCTTCGCCCGCTCCACCGTGATGCCGGCCGCCATGCCGTGGCCGCCGCCCTTGATAATCAGCCCGGCATCGGCCGCCTCGCGCACCAGCCGGCCGAGGTCGAAGCCCGATACGGAGCGGCCCGAGCCGGTACCTGTGCCGCTGGCATTGAAGGCGATGGCGAAGGCCGGCCGGCGCGCATGATCCTTCAGCCGTGAAGCGAGCAGGCCAACAATGCCCGGGTGCCAGTTGTTGCTGGCGGTGACGACGATGGCCGGGCCGTTGCCGCCGGCAAGTTCGGCATCGGCCTCGGCGCGGGCCGCTGCCAGCATCTCCTGCTCCATCATCTGCCGTTCCTGGTTCAGCCGGTCGAGCGTCTCAGCAATGGTGCGGGCCTCGACCGGATCGTCGGTGGCAAGCAGGCGACTGCCAAGTGCGGCATCGCCGATGCGTCCGCCGGCATTGATGCGCGGGCCGATCAGATAGGCGAGATGGAAGGTACTGATCGGCTCGCCGATGCGCGACACCCGTGCGAGTGCAGCCAGCCCTTCGTTCTTCTGCTGGCGCGCCATCTGCAGCCCCTTGACCACGAAAGCACGGTTGACGCCGGTCAGCGGCACCACGTCACAGACGGTGGCAAGTGCGGCGAGATCGAGCAGGGAAAGCAGGTCCGGCGGCGTGGCATCGGCTATCCGCCCGCGCAGGATCTTGGCCGTCTGCACGAGGGCGAGAAAGACCACGCCGGCGGCGCAGAGGTGGCCCTGCCCGGAAAGGTCGTCATCGCGGTTGGGATTGACGACGGCAACTGCCGCCGGCAAGGCACCGCCGACCTGATGGTGGTCGAGCACGACGACATCGGCGCCGGCCGTATTGGCGGCGTCGATGGAAACGGCGCTGTTGGTGCCGCAATCGACGGTGACGATCAGCGTCGCGCCGCGCGAAACGAGTTCGCGCATCGCATCCGGATTGGGACCATAGCCCTCGAAAATACGGTCAGGGATGTAGATTTCCGACGGCACCGAGAAATGCGCCAGGAACCGTTTCAGCAGGGCCGACGAGGCAGCGCCGTCGACATCGTAGTCGCCGAAGATCGCCACCTTTTCCCTGGCCATCACCGCAGCGGCGATACGGGCCGCCGCCTTGTCCATGTCGGTCAGCGAGGCCGGATCCGGCAGCAGGTCGCGGATCGTCGGGTCGAGAAACCGCTCGGTCTGCTCGGCGGTGACGCCGCGACCGGCAAGCACCCGCGCGACGATGTCGGGCACGCCGTGGCCTTGCGCGATGGCGAGCGCGACCATGTCCTGCCGCTCGGTCAGCCGGTGCTCCCAGGAAACCCCGGTAGCCGACTGCCTGACATCGAGGAAGAGGCGTTTGTCGCCGGTCATGCGGTTTGCCAACTCATGGTTGGCCGCAGGATAGTGCATGTCGCCCAAAAGTGCGCAGCGGTTTTGGGACAACGACATGCGCAGGCAACAGCCTAAGGCAGGCAAAGCCAAGCGGTTCGCGGTGATGCACCGTCGCGGAAGATGCCAAGAAAACTACGCTTTCCGCTTTTCAGCCTGGCGCCGAAGCCATTCGTCGGCCGCATCGCCCATGGCCTTGTCCGCACCGTCCTTCAGCCAGGCCATGAACGGCCGGTCGAACCTGAACGCATCGCCGCATTCGCGGGTGAAAAAGCATCGCACCTTCTGAGTGTTGCGATAGGACTTCGTGACAGCGGTGGCACGCGAAATCGCATCCGCATGCCAGTCGAACGGTTTCATCCTCAAATCCTTGCGGCCAGCGTCATCCGACGCAGGGCTAACAACTGCGATGCTGGTCCGCAAGCACTCAAGCCAACAACGGGAAGAAAGCTAGAACTTATCCAGATCCTGATGCCTGGCCTTGATCTCGCGCACCGTCCGCGACGACGAGCGCAGCACGATCGTGTGGGTGGTGATGGTGTTGCGGCCGAACCTGACGCCGGCCAGCATGTTACCGTCGGTGACACCGGTGGCCGCAAACAGCACGTCGCCGCGCGCCATGTCTTCCGTCCGATAGACCCGCTTCGGATCGGAAATACCCATCTTGGCGGCGCGTGCGACCTTTTCCGGCGTGTCGAGGATCAGCCGGCCCTGCATCTGGCCGCCGGTGCAACGCAACGCCGCCGCTGCCAGCACGCCCTCCGGCGCGCCACCGGTGCCGAGATAGATGTCGATGCCGGTTTCATCCGGATCGGTGGTGTGGATGACGCCGGCGACGTCGCCATCGCCGATCAGCCGGATCGCGGCACCCGTGGCCCGCACGGCGTCGATCAGCTTGGTGTGGCGTGGCCGGTCGAGGATACAGGCGGTGATGTCCGACACCGCGACGCCCTTGGCGCGGGCGAGGCTGGCGATGTTGTCGGCCGGCGAGGCATCGATATCGATGACGCCTTCGGCATAGCCAGGGCCGATGGCGATCTTGTCCATGTAGACGTCGGGCGCGAACAGCAGGCTGCCCTTCTCGGCGATCGCGATGACGGCGAGCGCATTGGGCAGGTTCTTGGCGCAGATCGTCGTGCCTTCGAGCGGATCGAGCGCAATATCGACCGCCGGGCCTTTGCCCGAGCCGACTTCCTCGCCGATATAGAGCATCGGCGCCTCGTCCCGCTCGCCCTCGCCGATCACCACCGTGCCCCTGATGGCAAGCCGGTTGAGCTCCTGGCGCATGGCATCGACGGCGACCTGGTCGGCCGCCTTTTCGTCGCCGCGCCCGCGCAGCCTGGCAGCCGCGACTGCGGCGCGTTCGGTGACGCGCACCAGTTCCATGGTGAGTATCCGGTCAAGGCCGGCGACAATGTTCTGGGCCACGTTCATCTGGCAATTTTCCTCGTTGATATGCGGCCTCCCGCCGGAGGCGCGTCTCTTTTGTCAAACGAGCATGACAACGGCAAGACCTCGCGGGAGTTTTATCGAATAGCCAGCAATATCAATCGATTAAACCGCATTCTTGAAACGAGGCCGGCCCGGTCGCAAAGAACCGGGCCGGCTTGTAAAGTGGAAAATCGCGCCGCTACGGCCTAGAAAACCGCAAGGTATTTGAGCAGTGAAATGATGCCGATGATGATGACGATGATCTGGGCGATCTGTCTCATCCGGGCGTCCAGCGGCAAGCGCTGAACCAGATAGAGAACGAGGATGATGACGAGGAACGTGATCAGGATGCTGATCAACATCGATGAAGCCATGGTGCCCTCCTGGCAATAAAATGCTGAAAATGAGCCGGCAAGGCCGGCTCCATCACTCCGCGGTCAATACCAGCGGCGCGAGTTGTCGTTCATCGACTGGCCAATGGCGAGGCCGGCAAGAAAGCCGAGCAGGCCGATCACGCCGATCACAGCCGTCGTCGTACCAGGATTTTCGCGCGCGACATCCGACACCGCCTGCGCCTGGCTGCGCAACTGTTGTGCGGTTCGCGACGCGCGGGCCGCGGCTGTATCGTACAAATCCGAAGCCTGCTCGCTGGCGTCGTCGAGCATTTCCGCGCCCCGCGCCGAAATGCTCTTGTTGATCTTGGTGATCTCCTTGCGCAGTTCGGCGATCTGCTTTTCCAGCGTCTTCTGGATGTCGTCGATGTGAGGGCTGTCGGACTTGTTGGTATCGGCCATGAAGCGGTTCCTTTGGTTGCTGACCAAGGAAACGGCGCCCAAGCGAATTCGTTCCGGTCGGTCGTGGCTGCTTGCCACCAGACCGACGCGCAATACCGGCGGGATTCCTGTCCCGCGCGGCGACCTGAAGAGAGAAGCTACCCTGCCCGCTCGATGCGGATGACCTGCGGCTTGTCGGTCAGATGGCCATCCTTGGTGATGCCGTCGACGGCTTTGCGTACGGCGGCCTCGGTCGTCTCGTGCGTCACCAGGATTACCGTCTTCTGCGCCGCCGCCTCGCCGTTGACCGCGTGCTGGACGATCGATTCCAGCGAAATGTCGTTGTCGGCCATGCGCTTGGCGATCGCGGCAAAGACGCCGATGCGGTCATGCACGGTCAGCCGGATGAAATAGCCGCCGGCATGGCTGCGCATCTGCGCCTTCTTGTAGGGTTTCAGCTCCTTCGCCGGCCGGCCGAAGACCGGACCATGCTGGAAGCCGGGCCGGCTCTTGGCGATGTCGGCAATGTCGCCGATGACGGCCGAGGCCGTGGCGTTGCCGCCGGCGCCGGGGCCGGAGAGCAGCAGTTCGCCCAATATGTCGGTCTCGATCGCCACCGCATTGGTGACGCCGTGCACCTGCGCGATGACCGAGGCGGTCGGCACCATGGTCGGGTGCACGCGCTGCTCGATGCCGCTGTCGGTGCGCTGTGCAACGCCCAGCAGCTTGATCCGGTAGCCGAGATCGCCGGCCGCGCGGATGTCGGCCTGGGTGATGTTGGAAATGCCTTCCATGTAGATGTCGTTGGCAGCGATTTTTGTGCCGAAGGCAAGGCTGGTCAGGATCGACAGCTTGTGCGCGGTGTCGTGGCCCTCGATGTCGAAGGTCGGATCGGCCTCGGCATAGCCGAGCCGCTGCGCGTCCTTCAGGCAGGCGTCGAACGAGATGCCCTCGGCCTCCATGCGGGTCAGGATGTAGTTGCAGGTGCCATTGAGGATGCCGAACACGCGGTTGACCGAATTGCCAGCCATCGCCTCGCGCATGGTCTTGATGACGGGAATGCCGCCCGCTACCGCCGCCTCGTAGTTGAGCAGCACGCCGCGCTTCTCGGCGATCTCGGCCAGCGCCACGCCATGCTTGGCGAGCAGCGCCTTGTTGGCGGTGACGACATGACGGCTGGCTTCGAGTGCCGCCTTCACCGACGACCGCGCCGGCCCCTCATCGCCGCCGATCAGTTCGACGAACACGTCAATTTCGGCTGTCTGCGCCATCTTGACCGGATCGTCGAACCACTTTGCCGAGCTGACATCGACGCCGCGATCGCGTTTCTGGTCACGCGCCGAAACCGCGGTGACGACGATGTCGCGCCCGCATTGCCGGGTCAGTTCCGCCGCCTTGTCGCGCAGCACGCGCGCCACGGACGCGCCAACCGTGCCAAGACCGGCAATTCCAACACGCAATGCTTCAGCCATGGCCGGCGACGTCCCTCAAGTCAGATCGAAATTGTCTGCGGCAAACTTACCGGTGAGCGGAAAGCGGCACCACATTGTTGGGTTGCTTGGCGCTGGCCGACAGGAAGCGCTTGATGTTGCGCGCCGCCTGCCGGATCCGGTGCTCATTCTCGACCAGCGCCACGCGCACGAAATCGTCGCCATGTTCGCCGAAGCCGACACCGGGCGCCACCGCCACGTCGGCGTGTTCGATGAGCAGCTTGGAGAATTCGAGCGAGCCGAGATGACGGAACGGCTCCGGGATCGGCGCCCAGGCAAACATCGATGCCGCGGGGGCCGGAATGGTCCAGCCGGCGCGTCCGAAGGCATCGACCATCACGTCGCGGCGCTTGTGGTAGATGTCGCGCACCTCGGCTATGTCGGCGCCGTCGCCGTTGAGCGCGTGTGCCGCCGCCACCTGGATCGGCGTGAAGGCGCCGTAATCGAGATAGGATTTCACCCGGGTCAGCGCCGAGATCAGCCGTTCGTTGCCGACCGCAAAACCCATGCGCCAGCCGGGCATGGAGAAGGTTTTCGACATCGAGGTGAACTCGACGCAGACGTCGATCGCGCCCGGCACCTGCAGCACCGAGGGCGGCGGATTACCGTCGAAATAGATCTCCGAATAGGCAAGGTCGGACAGGATGATGATGTCGTTCTTCTTGGCGAAGGCGACCACGTCCTTGTAGAAATCGAGCGAAGCGACCAGTGCCGTCGGGTTCGACGGATAGTTGAGGATCAGCGCCAGCGGCTTCGGGATCGAGTGACGCACGCCGCGCTCGAGCGCCGGGATGAAGCCGTCGTCCGGCTCGACCTGCAGCGAGCGGATGACGCCGCCCGACATGATGAAGCCGAAGGCGTGGATCGGATAGGTCGGGTTGGGGCACAGGATCACGTCGCCAGGCGCGGTGATCGCCTGTGCCATGTTGGCGAAGCCCTCTTTCGATCCGAGCGTCGCCACCACCTGCGTGTCGGGGTTGAGCTTCACACCGAAGCGCCTGGCATAGTACGCGGCCTGGGCGCGGCGCAGGCCCGGAATGCCGCGAGACGAGGAATAACGATGCGTACGCGGATCGCGCACGACCTCGCACAGTTTGTCGACAATGGCCTTGGGTGTCGGCAGATCGGGATTGCCCATGCCGAGGTCGATGATGTCGGCGCCGCGCGAACGGGCGCTGGCCTTGAGCCGGTTGACCTGCTCGAAGACGTAAGGCGGAAGCCGGCGAACCTTGTGAAATTCTTCCATGGCAGTTCCAGACAGCAAAGGGGCCAGATATCTAAGGGCTTTGGGCGCGCGCTATATACTTATTTGCAGGTAGGGTCGAGGGCGGGATCGCATTTGCCTTCGATCTGCTTCAGCGTTTCGTCGCCATGCTTTTTGGCAAGATCCGTGAGCGCCGCCTGGTCGGCCACGTCGGGCTTGCCGTTCTTTGCCGCCTGCGCGCTCTCATCGGCCTTCAATTGCGCGAGCTTGGCGTTCTTCTCGGCGTCGGTGAACTGCGGCGCCGCCACCTGCGGCTTGATGTTCAGGTTCGGAAAGGTGCCGGTATCCTTCGCCCCCGTCACAGGCGCCGGGCCGCTGGTGCTGGAACAGCCGGCAATCCCAATGAGGACGATTGCCGCCCCAATGCGGCAAAAACGTCCGGCGCCGAAAAAAACAGTCTCGCCAATGTTAATCGTCATATTGTTTCCTTGGCAGCCGCGGTAGAGCGAGATTGGACCCCGTCGGATGTCCCATGTTAATATGTCAAGAAAACGCTTCGGGAGGAACCCCGCGAACCATGTCCAAGACACCCGATTCGGGCAAAGCGGAAGATGACGAGCCTTCGACCGTCGAGCAATATCTGGTGAAGGACCCGGAACGCTTCGCCCTGAACATGGCGCGCATGATCGAGCAGGCCGGCAAAGCGGCCTCCGCATGGGCCGAGCCGCGCGAAAAAGGCGATGTGCGCGATCACGTCGCCGAGCCTGTCGTCGACATGGTGAAGACCTTCTCCAAGCTCAGCGAATACTGGCTGTCCGATCCGCAGCGCGCGCTGGAAGCGCAGACGCGGCTGTTCTCCGGCTACATGACTGTCTGGGCCAACGCCATTCAGCGCACCAGCAACGCCGCGGAAGCCACCGAAGATGCCGTGAAGCCGGAACGTGGCGACAAGCGCTTCCTCGATCCCGAATGGGGCCGCAACGCCTTCTTCGATTTTCTCAAGCAGGCTTATCTCGTCACCTCGCGCTGGGCGGCCGATCTGGTCGAGCACGCCGACGGTCTGGACGAGCACACCCGTCACAAGGCAGGCTTCTACGTCAAGCAGGTGGCCAACGCCATCTCGCCGTCGAATTTCATCCTGACCAATCCGGAACTGTTTCGCGAAACCGTCGCCTCGAACGGCGAGAATCTGGTGCGCGGCATGAAGATGCTGGCAGAGGACATCGCCGCCGGCAAGGGCGACCTGAAGCTGCGCCAGGCCGACTACTCGCCCTTCGAGATCGGCAGGAACATCGCCACCACCCCCGGCAAGGTGGTTGGCCGCAGCGATGTCGCCGAGATCATCCAGTACGATCCGGCGACCGAGACGGTGCTCAAGCGGCCACTGCTGATCTGCCCGCCATGGATCAACAAGTTCTACATCCTTGATCTCAACCCGCAGAAATCCTTCATCCGCTGGGCGATCGAACAAGGCCACACCGTCTTCGTCATCTCCTGGATCAACCCGGACGAGCGCCACGGCACCAAGGGCTGGGAAGCCTATATCCGCGAGGGCCTGCAATACGGCCTCGACACGGTCGAGAAGGCCACCGGCGAACGGGACGTCAACGCGATCGGCTATTGCGTCGGCGGCACGCTTTTGGCGGCGGCACTGGCGCTGATGGCGCGGGAAGGCGACGACCGCATCAAGTCGGCCACGTTCTTCACCACGCAGGTCGACTTCACCTATGCCGGCGACCTGAAAGTGTTCGTCGACGAAGAGCAGGTCGCGGCGGTGGAAAAGTCGATGAGCGAAAAGGGCTACCTCGACGGCACCAAGATGGCGACCGCTTTCAACATGCTGCGTTCGGGCGACCTGATCTGGCCCTATGTCGTCAACAACTACATGCGCGGCAAGGATCCCCTGCCCTTCGACCTGCTTTACTGGAATGCCGATTCGACCCGCATGGGCGCGGCCAATCATTCGTTCTACCTGCGCAACTGCTACCTGGAGAACAACCTCTCGCAAGGCATGATGGAACTGGCGGGCCACACGGTCTCGCTCGGCGATATCACCATCCCGATTTACAACCTCGCTTCCAAGGAAGATCACATCGCGCCGGCGCTTTCGGTGTTCCTCGGCTCGAAATACTTCGGCGGCAAGGTCGAATACGTCATGGCGGGGTCGGGCCATATTGCCGGGGTCGTCAATCCGCCGGCATCCAACAAATACCAGTACTGGACCGGAGGGACGCCGACGGGCGATTTCGGTGAGTGGATAGCCAAGGCCACCGACCATCCCGGATCGTGGTGGCCGCACTGGCAAAGCTGGATAGAGGCCAAGGACAACACCCGCGTTCCGGCCCGCAAACCCGGCAAGCATATGAAAACCTTGGGCGATGCCCCCGGCACCTATGTGAAAGTGCGTGTGTAACGGACTGTAATGTCTGGTGAGTTGACGGACCGGCAAAAGCGGGCGAAATGGTGTCGTCAACCACCGCGCGGCCGTAATTCGGCAATAACTGCAAAAATACTTCCAGGCTTGCGGATTTGACACAGGTCTCGTTTCCGGATCGGAGACAACGGTCACTTGGCACCGATATCAGGGCCGCGCCAAGGATATACCGACCGGACATCGAGGGGGAATTTGACTTTGAAATCAGCAGGATGGAGCCTCGCAAAGGGAGAACGCCGCGCCGTCGTGGCAGCGCTCTGCTCCCTGCTTCTGGCCTCCTGCACCTCTGCCGGCGACCCGACGATGTCGGTTGGAATGCCCGGCTACAACGCCACCGCATCGGACATAAGCGCTGCCTCGAATGGCAAGTCGACCACCGTCGTCGATTCGACGCAGACCACGACCGAGCAAACGACCGTGATGACGGCAAGCGATACGGCACTCCCTGAAAAGGTCGCCTATGTGCCCGTGGCCAAGCCGCAGGCCGCCTTTCCGCTGACCACGCCGGCTGGCACCGAGACGATCGCGGGACAAACCCCGCAGTCCCTGCAGCAGCCGGCGCAGACGGCGCAGCAGAACGACGCGGTTGCCCAGCAGATCGCCGCCGCCGATGCCGGCGTGAACGCGCCGAAGCCAGCTGCCGCGCCAGTGTTGGACAATGCGGTCTACGTGACGGCAGGCGAGATGCCGCAGGCCGACGCGCCGAAGAAAAAAGGCTTCCTGGCCTCGATGTTTGGCGCCACACCCGCCTCGGCCGCGCCTTCCCCGCTCATCAATACGAGGTCGGGCGACCTGCCCGCGGCGCAAGCCAAGCCGGCGCCAGCAGCCGTAAAACCGATCATCACGCTGGCCTCGGCCGATTCCACGGCAAAGCCGCTGCAACTGGCCTCGACCGGTGGCGAGAGCGGCCACATCACCGGTAGCGATGCGCTGCCAGGCGTGCGCCAGACAGCCCTGTTCGAAATCAAACGCAAATCCGGCCTCGATGACGAGAGCGACGTCGACCTCAACGAGGACGAGGGTCCAATCGGCGGCTCCTATCAGGTCGCGTCCGCCGCCGGCATGGCGCGGTTGGCGCCCAACGGCTTGCTCAAGCAGAACGAGAGCGTCGATGTGGCTTGCCTGAAGCCGTCGCTGGTCCGCGTGCTGAAGACGATCGAAGGCCACTACGGCCGCAAGATGATGGTGACATCAGGCTATCGCGATCCGGCCCGCAACCGCCGCGCCAATGGCGCCAAGAACTCGCTGCACATGTACTGCGCCGCAGCCGACATCCAGGTCCCCGGCGTTTCGAAATGGGAACTGGCGAACTACATCAGAACCATGCCCGGCCGCGGCGGCGTCGGCACCTACTGCCACACCGAATCCGTCCACGTCGACGTCGGCCCCGAGCGCGACTGGAACTGGCGCTGCCGTAGGCGCAGTGGTGGCGGCGACGGCTAGTCGCGCCGTGCAGCGGGGCCGCGTCGCTTCGCTCCTTGCTCCGCCCGTGGATGACGATGCGCGATAGGCGTCTCCGCCGATCGCCAAGGCATGTACCCTGCGCGGACCAAAGTCTTCCCTCCCTTGCCCTTGCCCACTTTGGCAGGGCCGCCACTCGGCATAATTGGCGGCACACCGGCGCCTTGCCAGGCGCGACAACATCCCTGTTTTGGCAGGCTGGAAAAAAGTTGTCCAAGGCGGCACCTGACGGGTTGCCGGTTGGGCACAACGCCAGTATAAGCCGCTTCGTCTGAGCGCGCCCATCGTCTAGCGGTTAGGACACCGCCCTTTCACGGCGGTAACAGGGGTTCGATTCCCCTTGGGCGTACCAGACTTTTCAAGCACTTAGTGGCTCCCCCCTCGTCCGTCGAATATCCGCCGAATAAACGTCCGCGAATTTGCGTGGACGACACCTGGTTGATTCCGCCGACGTTCCTGCGACTACCGGTAGGTCCGTGCGACATGGACGTGACGTGAAGAGCAGGCCAGGGTCGCTCTCAAACTGTAAAGCCAAAGCCCGCCACCGTGAGGCGGCGGGCGCACAGCTATTATGGCTTGGGTGCCGATGATAGGGTCGCGGCCATTCGCGCGGAGGACGTGTCAAAATGCACAGGGACGATCGATGGCAACTTGTTCGCGATTTTCTGGCTAGGCATAAACTCGGGGCTATCAGCACTGTAAATCCGGACGGGTCTCCAGAGGCAGCCCTCATACAGGTGACGTTGGGCGAGGATCTCAACATCGTGTTCGACAGTTTTCCTGGAAGTCGGAAGCTGGCAAATATCGAACGAGACAGCCGGATCGCCATGGTGATCGGTTGGGACGAAAACGTCACCGTTCAAATTGAGGGCCGGGCCCGGCCTGCCAAGGCTGACGAAGAACAGCGGTTAAGGGATGTTCACATAGCGAACTGTCCGCTTGAAGCAGAGTTTCTGAAGCAGGGGGCACAACTATTCACAATTCTGCCCCGCTGGATCCGCTACTCTGATTTCCGGGGCGAACCAATCGTGTTTGAGCTTACCGGCGGCGACTTGTAGGTTTGGGGAATGATCCGGCCCCAGTCAGAAAGCCCGCCACAGTGAGGCAGGCAACCGGCATGATGGTGGGCCGCCCCAGCCTAGTTTTACTCCGCAAGCGTTTCTTCGGGCGGCGGTGTCAACACGGTGATGTCCATTCTGGCGATTCTCGATGCAGCGCCACCCTGCGCGTTAGGATCTGTGTCGCCTGTTTCGGCAACCATTGCCTTGGCGCGATGTCCTACCCTGTCGGCGCTCTTGCCTGGCGCGAATCCGTCGACTGTTTCTGGCTTTGTCGCTTTCAGTTGAGTGTCAGGTACCTGCCGATGCTGACTTGCAATAGCCGAAACCATAGCTCCCTCCTTTGGTGAGGACATGATGGTATCTGCCATGGCTGTTGCGAGACTTACCATGCGGAAGGCCCGCCACCAGAGGCAGCGGGCTTCACCATTCTCATCGGGAATTTTGATCAGATCACCCGCAGCGTTTGAACGATCTGCTGCGCAAGGCGTATGTTTGTCGTCTGCTGCTCGTTGAAGTCGGTATCGTGCTGCTCGCCGCTGTGACACCAATCAATCGCGTGCGCCTTGACGCAATAGCCCTGAGAATCATACCCGTCTTGCGTCACGCCAAAAGCCCATAGCCACGCAGACTACTCGCCTAACTGCCGACCAGCGGTACTGTAACCGTGGTCGCGTAGTTGATCGGGAAATCGCTGAAGTAGGGGAAGTTGATGACGAAGGCATAGGTGGCGGTCAGATGCGCCATGCGGAAGCCACCGCTCACCGGATCGATGGCGATCGTGACGTTCACATCCTTCAAACCCAAGGCCTGTAATTTCTGTGTGGCGATGGATTGGATGTCGGCCTGGGTCAGCGTGTTCTGAAGCTGCAGCGAGCGTGATGATGTCTCCAGCGTATAGCGAACGCTGGACACCGAGTTCATAGCCCAGCCGAAGGCGAAGATCCCGAACAGCAGCATGATGAGAAAGGGCGCGATCAGCGCGAATTCCAACCCGGCGCCACCCGATCGATCCCGTCTGAATGCGCCTGCCCTAGCGGACACGGATAACCTCCGAGTGGCCGATGACGCTGGAGCCGGAAAAAACGCCGAAGGTGAAGGGCGGCACCCAGGTGGCCGATGCCTGGATCTGAACATAGACCGATGGCACCTTCGGCCCACTGCACAAGGCCGAAGCGTCGACCACGGTCGTCCCGCACATGTAAATCCGGCTTAGCGTGACCTGGCCATCCGAGGGCCGTTTCTCCCAGCTCGAAATGGCAACAGCCTGGGTCGCCGTATCATTGGTCGATCCTCCCATGACCAGGTTCGCGGCGGTCTTCACGCCGGCGCGCATCGACATCGAGTTCGTCATATAGGACCAGCCATCGGCGATGCCGAGCAGCGCCACGCACAGGAAGGGCAGGACCATCGCGAACTCGACCGCGGCAACCCCGGCTTTATCGTGCAGCATCGGCATCGATCGGCGTTCCATGGCGGCTACTCGACCAGTGCCACGGACTGCGTGGCCGGAATGTCGCGCATTCCGAGGCTCGTGCAATCCTGACTAATGGTTGAGTTGCCCGACCATTGGATCGTGTCCGCAACGACCTGGGTGCACCCGTTCTGGCCGGAGAAGTTGCCGAGATAGTTGACCTGCTGCTTGGGGAAATAAAGCGCGCCCGTCAGCAGCGAAGTCGCCGTGCCGTTGAAGGTGCTCTGTCCGCCTATGCTCGTTCTGTCACCATACATCAGCACGCCGGAATAAGTGCCTGATGTCGGGGCACTCAAAGAAACGGTGGCGTTGCCGTTCATCGACACGCGCGAGGAGCCAGCGAGGTAAATGGTGACGCCGTCACCAGAGACATTGGCGTTCGCATTCACCTTGAAATCGCCACTCTGGATGACATAGACGCCGGGCTGCAGCGTAACGGTGCCGCTGAGGCTGAGCCCGCTGCAATAGGTGCCGGGTTTCAGCGTCGACTTGTTGGCGTTCTGGCAAGGGTTCGAGGCCGCGGGGGCCGGCAGGTCGGAAAATGGATCGGCGGCAGGCAATGCCTGGGTGATCGGGGCCGCGCAGACGGTCGTGACGGGATTGCTGAGAGAGACGCCGCCCGCTGTTATCAGGCAATCGGCCTGGAGCCCCGCCGAGCCCTGAAGCTTGATGGCGTCAGACGCGATCGAGTTGGACATGACCGAGCAGCCGATGAGCTTGACGCTGGTGTTGCCGGAAAACA